>CANQPG010000006.1 GCA_947625705.1 uncultured Peptococcaceae bacterium
GTGCATGAAGCGACGGAAGACGCAGACGGCTGCAAGGAACAGGAAATCGAGATTTACTACCGCTTCATCGGCAAAATCGACTGATTATAGACTTTTTTATCCTTAACTGAATTACACAGAGGTATTTACTCCGACCATTGGCGAAAATATCATTGAGATCATGCTGGAAAACGGTTACGGCAACAAGTTGTATTACACCGTCGTTGTCAGCCGCGCTGATAACAACGCGGTCACCCCGACGATACTGACCGACCTGAAAGTAGCGCAGACTGCATACGCGCTTTCGCCCAGGTTCGCCAGCGCAACGCGTTACTATGAAGTGACCGTTGAGAGCGATACGGAGTATATCAACCTGATCCCGACCTCCGCTTCGCACGTTTATGTGAACAACTATCTGGTGGCCAGCGGTACCGCCAGCCAGAACCTGACCTTAAAGAGCGGCGCTAACTTCGTTGACGTCACCGTGGTTGGTCTGGATAATGAAGGTAACGAAACCGAGGGCAGGTCTCACTATATCGTGAAGATCAACAAGCCCAACACGGATACTTCGCTGGCGCTTTCCGAGCTGGTTATCAACAGGGGCACGATTGCTCCGACAGTGGCGCCCGGTGTGACCGACTATTTCGTAACTGTTCCTTATGATGTGAGTGCGCTGACACTGACGGCGGCGGCTAGCCTGGACGGCGCGATCGTTAAGGTGTCCGGCGGCGGCTTAAGCAACGCCGTGACCAATGCCACCACGCCGCTGACTATTCCGACGCTGGCGGCGGGCAGCGATACTCTGATCCGAATTGAGGTTTATGAGAACAATCTGGCTTCGGTGGCCGGCAAGTCGTATACGCTGACCGTCACCAGAAAGGGCTTCACCACCAAGCTGGCTGATTTGGCCGACTTGGCAGCGGCGGAGGGTGAGTTTACCACCGAGTTCCGTCCGCGTGAAATGAACTACTACCTGTATGTGCCGAACGATACCGCCAGCGTAACGCTGACCGGTGCGGCGGCGGACGGCAATGCGACGGTTGAGGGTCTGGGTACTGTGACACTCAACACGGAAGGCGCCGTAACCACGCAGACCGTTCTGGTCAAGAACGGTGATAACCAGCAGGCTTACAGCGTGACCATTATCCGCGAAGCGGCTGCTCCGGCTGATCTGACGCTGAATGCGGCGATCACCCCGGCCGGCCAGACGGCGCAGAATGTAACGCTGGATAGCACCAACCGCACGGCAACCGCCGCGTTTACGGCTGACGCAGCCTCGTTCGAGTATGTACTGACGGCAGATAACCTGCCGGATGGCACGCTGATAATCGTCAACGGCAGAACTTACCAGCCGGGCGAGACCGTGACGGTGGCCATGGACGCTGATGTGGAACGTCTGGACATTCGTGTCATCGCCGGCGACAGCGCGGAGGCTTACGTCCTCTACGTTACCGGCTCGGCCGACCCGCATGGCCCGTACCTCAGCAAGCTGATGCTGGATACCACCAGCACGCCCAGCGGCCTGAACGGCAGCTTCACCACGACCTTCGACCCGCAGACGTTTGAGTATGAAGCGACGGTATCGGCAGCCGACATCTGGCTGTTTGCCGAGACGGCCAACACTGACGCGGTCATCGAAATGTTCGATCCTGATTGCAATGATTACGCGATCGTTACGCTGCCCACTTACATCGCGGAGACTGTTCCGTCCACGCTGGCCGGTGATTACCGCTTCCGCGTTACGGAATTCTCGGCTGACGGTTATGAGAACGTCAACGATTACCTGCTGCACGTTTACCAGACGGACGACCCGATCATCTCTGATATTCGGGTGAGCAACGCGATGATGACCACGCCGTTCAGCCCGCCGGTACGCAGCTATGATGTGAAGATCTCTGAAACGGCGGAAGAATTCAGCGTAACGGCTGAGGTCAGCTACGAAGCCAACACCGTGCTGACGATGACGCTGACTTACACCGATTCGGCCAGCACGCCGCATACCATGCAGTACACCAGCACGGATAAGACGTTCACGCAGGAGTTCCAGAACCTGCCGACTGACGTCACCAACTTCACCGTGACGGTTGAGCTGGAGGTTGACGGCATTGCCACCGACGGCAGCTACACGCTGAATGTTGTCCGCAGTGACGAGGCGATCCTGGAAGCGTTCCTGAGCAGCCTCACGGCGGCCGATCTGGACGGTAACGCTTACGACGTAACGCCGACCTTTGACCGTCTGACTGCTAAATACGAGACGAAGATCAACTACACCGATAACAGCTTCCTGCTGAATGTTGCGGCGGAAGAGGCCGACTCCACCATCACCGTTAAGGTGGGTGATAGCGGCACTCCGTTTGCCGTGACCGGCGGTGTGGATACGCGGATCGATCTCCCGGCGGAATTCCTGCTGGCCGATGACGCGACCGAGACCGTTTATATCACGGTTACGGCGGCCGACGGCAAGACCGGCACCTATGAACTGAAGGTTGGCAGAGGCGAACGTCCTGCCGGTGACTCCAGACTGGTTGGCCTCACGACCACGCCGGCCTACACCGAAAACGGCGGCAACTTCCTGCCGGAAACCTTCGATTATACCATTAACCTGTCGCCGCTGGACGACGAAGTGACCATTCTGGCCACTGCCAATTCCGGTTATACCGTTACCATCACGTATCTCTCGGAGACTACCGCGGACGTGAACGGCACGGCGACGACCTTCCCGATCGATACGACGACACGTCACCATGTGTTCTTCGTTACGGTTGAGGGCGGCGGCAAGGCTCCTTGCACGTATGTGATCACTGCCAGCCGGGTCAACTCGCTGACGCTGGCCGATCTGAGCGTAGTCGATACCAATACCGAAGACGCTTATGAGATCCTGACCCCGGCGTTTGATCCGGATACCGTTGAATACGATGTGCTGATCGATCCTCTGGACGATGACCTGACGTTCAACATGGCGGCTGCTGCCGTCGATGGTGACAGCGGTTATACGTTCACCATCTACATTGACGGCGATAAGGTTTATGAAAGAACCGTCACCGACGTGGATACTGCCACCAGCCGGTATCTGGCCGATTACACGGCCGAGCTGGTTCTGGCCAAGCCGGAATATGAAGTCAACATTTATATTACCGACGCGGCTGATCCCACCAAGGTTGGTTATTACACCGTTAAGGTGAAACGTGATACCACCGCCACCGCTGACGACGCCAAGGTGCAGACGCATCTGGTGGGCAAGGTCAATGTGCTGGATACCAACAACAACAGCGGCTTCACCAGCCTGACGCTGACGAAGCACGGCGGCGAAGGCGGCGACACCACTTATCCGGTGCAGACCCTGCCGGCCTCCGGTGAGTTTGACATCAGCCTGACCGACGAGGGTATTTACTCGCTGCTGATCACGCGTCCCGGCTACCTCAGCTATGAGATCACCAACATTGTGGTGACGGAAACGCTGATCGAAGCGCAGTACAACTTTGGCGACATCACGCTGTTTGCCGGCGATGTTGACGAAGACGGCGACATTGATAATGATGACGTTTTGAAGTTCAAAGAGCTGATGACGGCGCCCGCGCCGCCAGTCGCGGATACCACTGATGTAGCAGATATGAGCGTTGGCACGCCGGACGCTGACGACGAGCAAGACCCGGCGGCGGCAGACGACAGCGACGCTGTGGCTGACGAAACCGACGAGAACAATGTAACTGACGACGAGGTAACAGATACCGATGTAACTGACGCCGAAGCGGCCGATACTGAGGTAACTGATACTGAGGCAGACGATACCGAAGCTGCGGCGGCGCCTGAGGAAACGGCAGAACTGCCGGTGATCACGCTTGATGCAGCCGACGTAATGCAGACTGATGATTTCGCCCTGACGGTTGGCCTGGCGCTGATGACGATGGACGAAACCGAGAACACTGAGGAAACCGAAACTGCCGAAAGCACGGCGGACGAACCGGCAGTCGATGAACCGGCGGCCGACGAACCGGCGGCCGATGAACCGACGACCGACGAACCGGCGGCTGATGAACCGGCAACCGACGAACCGGCGGCTGATGAACCGGCAACCGAGGAACCGGCGGCCGACGAACCGGCGACCGACGAACCGGCGGCCGATGAACCGGCAGTCGACGAACCGGCGACCGACGAACCGGCGGCCGATGAACCGGCAACCGACGAACCGGCAACCGATGAACCGGTAGCCGACGAACCGGCGACCGACGTGCCTGAACCTAACGAGCCTGAACTTAACGAGCCTGTTCAGCCCGAGCCCGAACCCGTTAAGCCGGAAGAACCGATCAATATTGACGATATGATCTCGCTGTTTGCGGTCACCAACGCCAATAACATCATCTGCGACTTCAACGGCGACGGCAGAGTTGACGCCCGCGATTTGCAGACATTGATGCGCAACCGTACCAAGGTTAACGTAAGCGTTGATAATGTTACCGGCCCCAATCCGGTGCCGCTGACTCGTTACGGAAGTTAAGGATAATGCAAAACCCAAGGCATTTGGCCGGCGAAGTTTCTTCGCCGGCCGGGGCCAATGGGTAAAAATTCCGACAAAATAGTCTGGAATTTGATATTAAGGTGTGATATAATGGGAACGAAACCACAAAATGTAGGTTCGAGACGGCATCGAGCCTTTTTCCTGTTGTTAGCACTTTTACTTTTTCTGGTATTACCAAGGTTGGTTTTTGCGATAAACAGTGATAGTGTGACAGGAAATGAATTATATGATAGTGAATCGTTGTTGGTCAAGCTGCCCATGCTGCCGGTGCAAACCCAGGCGTTGGGCGACGAGACTGCTGCGGAGACAATAGACATAACGGAATATGGCGAATTGCAGTTTCTGTTTGCCAACCAGCCCTCGTCCGGTCAGGCTTATCGGGCTAAGGCGAAGTCGAGCGGCGTTTGGTATGAACTGCACCTGAAAGACGGCCAGACCCCTGAGGCGGCCATGGCGGCTTTGCAGCAAAGCCCGGACGTTCTGGCGGTGGCGTATAACTACCGTTTGCAGCTGCTGGACGATGCGGCAGAGATGTCAGAAGAGCCTGTGGAGGCGTTGGCGGAGGAGCCGACAGCGGACGCAAAGCTGGAGCTTGCGGCCACCACGCAGAATTGGCACCTGGAAGCAGCCGGTTTGCCGGCGGCCAGAAATTATTTATCGGAAAACGGGTTCGACCCTGATGGGTCGAGTAATATCATAGTAGCCGTGCTGGATACCGGCGTGGATTACACCCACGTTGATTTGGCCGACTGCGTTTTGCGAGACGCAAATAACGAAATTATAGGATGTGATGTGACAGAAACAGAGGGTACAGATGAATATAAGGACGTTCTGCCGGATTCGGCCAGCGCTTATTATCCGAATCCCGATCACGGCACGCATTGTGCTGGCATTATTGCCGGCGCAGGCATTGGCGGCTGCACCGGTGTTGCGCCCAATGTCAAAGTCATGCCGGTGAAGATCATGAACAATGTGCGCGGCGGTTACGTGTCCGATATGGTCAAGGGCATTGAGTTTGCCCACGCCAACGGCGCTGATATTGTCAGCATGAGCATTGGCGTCGCCATTACGCCGGATAAGCTTGACGATTGGTATGTCTATAACGGCGCCAGCCTGCACGACATCATTGCCGGGTACCAGAACGACATGATATTTGTGGCGGCGGCCGGCAATGCGGTCAATGCTTCCGGTCAGGAGGGCGGCTATTACGGCTGGCCGAATGAGCCGGTGGACGGCGTGGACGGCTGGCTGGCCACTTTTCCCGGCGGCTATCCGGAGGTTATCGGCGTGATGTCATATGACCAGACCGCCCAGTCGAACGGCGACCGCAAATCCAGCTTCTCCCGGTGGGATCCCACCCCCGGCGGCGATTCCGACTTGGAATATGATATCGCTGCCCCCGGGCGCGAGATCTGGAGTACGGTGATTGCCGGCGGTTATGACTACAAGAGCGGCACTTCGATGGCCACGCCTTATGTGGCGGGCTCGCTGGGGCTGCTGCTGGGCAAATACGAGAACCACCCGGAATTTACGCTGCAGGATATCCGCAATATTCTTCTGAGCACCACCGAAACCATGCAGGGCATTACGGTGAATGATACGGTTTATCAGCTGCCGGCTCTGCGGATCGACCAGGCGTTGGCGTATCGTACGCCGGTTGCGGTGGATATGCCCAAATACCAGTATTATGTGCAGACGGCAGGGGAGCGCGCTCCCAAACCGGCGGTGCAGGCCGCGGGGGATTTGCCGCTCTCTTATACCTACGCCGGCACTGATATTAACGGCACCGTCCATTTGGATAAGGACGTAGCGCCTAAGATACCGGGTGTTTATACGGTGACGGTCAGCATAGACGACATTTATTACGGCGGCGAGGCGCAGACCGTTTACACCGTGACCGCCGATTCCAACGATTTGAACGCTGACGGTGAAGTGTCGCGGTCAGATATCACGGCATTTAAACGTCATTTTGGCGGGGTGGCGATCTCGTCGTCACAGAATTCGCAGGAGCGCTATGAGGGGCTGCTGGATTATAACGGCGACGGCAGGATCAACGCCCGGGATATCATGCAGCATATTATGGCGGAAAGAGCAGCCGCGTAATGGGGCGGACACTGCCAATACAAAGAGGGGAGAACGTTATATGAGTAAGATGAAAAAATTTCTGACAGCATTTCTGGTTCTGGTCGTGCTGGCTTTTTCGGCTGCCGTGGCCTCGGCGGATACCGCTGCCCCCAAGCTATCTTTGACCGGCGTGGATATCGTGCAGAACACCAGCGGCGCTTCTCCGACCATACAGGTGATTTACAAACTGCACCTGGAGGGGGTTGACGCGGATACGCTGCAATTTACTCTGCGTTACGATACCACCAAGCTGCTGCCCTCAAACGCGGCGGATAACACTGAGCTTGACGCCTCTGACGAAATTGCCCTTGAGGCTATGTTCCGGCCGAGCGACGCTTTGCCGGACGGCTTACCGATGTTCTTTGTTCATTCCGACACAACTGACACTGACGCTGGTTATTTTGAGTTCAGCCTGACTAACCTGACCGATAATGGCGTTATCCCCGGCGCCCAGGCAGGCGGCATTGATCTGGGCACTTTCAGCTTTAAGCTGGTGGGCAATGTGGCGGATCTGCAAAGCCTGACGCAAAATGAACTGGACAATATGTTTGCATTATATAATGAAGCGAATTATCCCGACGGTGCGGAGAACGGCGCTCCCTTTGTGATTTGTTATACTGATGAGAACGGTGTCCCGCAGGAGTATAATGCCTTTGATATGTACTGGAACGAGCGAATTAACCTGCACCCGCAGATTACCGACGCTGTCGGCGTTATTGCTAATGCGACCACGACGGCGGAGACCATTTATAACGCGGGCACGGTTGACGACCTCTTTAATTTCGTGGCGGCCAATTCCACCAGCCTCCGTTACACCTATCTGGACGGCTCGGAGAGTGCGGAGCCTTTCACCTGGGATCCGGCGCAGTGTACGCTGGCTGCCGGGCAGACTTATGATCCCAAGGGCGGTACTTATACCGTTTGCCAGACGCTGGAGGGCGGCGTGGAAGCTACCATTGACATCACCGTGGACGCGGTGACGGTGACGGGCTTCCTGGCCGAACCCGCCGGTTTGGACTATCAAAACTATGAATTGGCAGCTAAGCCTGCGGATAAAGCCGGTTTGGATCTGCCGACACAGGCCAAGCCGCTTTACGACAAGCTGCTGACTAACCCGGCGGCTGCTATCCCGGCGCCGGCGGCGGACGCTTGGACGCAGACCTCGCCTGACCCGACCAGTGACGACTTCTTCACCAGTACCAACAATAATGTTTCCTACGTTTTCAGCGGCACGCTTGATGAAAGCAACCTGCCGGCCTGGGCAACTTTCCCGGCCAGCCTGTCTCCGGCCACGCTTTCGGTTACCCGTTACGTCGGCCCGGTGACGGCCGACCCCGACGGTATCAGCTGCACCGTTGATGATAACGGCAACCTGGTCATCACGGTGAACCAATTAGGCGCGGACGGTGTGCCCGACGGCACTGATTTCACCGTTCGCCTGCCTGACGGCAATACGGTAGACGATGGTGATGTCACTGTTGCCATCACCGGCGGCGTCGCCACCATTACCGTGGCGCATAACGCCGCGCCGCAAACAGTGACGGAGCAATATATCAACAAGGGCGGCATGTTCGCCATCGCCGCGACGGCTCCTGACTCCGGCCGCAGCAATTTCGTCGATTTCACGGCTGACCCGCGCGATAACGTCTTCACGGGGACAAGCTATACTTTCGATTATACCGGCCTTAACAAAACCAAGTTCCCCTTTGCGGTGAACCAGACTCTTGGCACCACCGTTACGCTGTATGTCACGGACTATGTCACCACCACTTATGACGGCATTACCGGCCTGGACGACGGCCATCGCCAGACGATCACGGTGGACGCCTGGACTTTGGCCAGCGGCGATCCCAGTCAGCTGGATACGGTAGTGGAATATACCGGCAATCTGGTGGCACATTCCTACACGGACGGTTACGGTGACGTCGGCGTGACCGCCACACCGATCCCCGTCACGCTGAAAGTGCAGACGCAGGCAGCGGCGGCTCATTCGGTTACGGTGCTCTCCTCCGATACCACATTGGGCATGGCGGCTCTGGTCAGCAGCGGCACGGATTTCGCGCCCGGCGAAACGGTGGAGATCAGTTATACCGAAACCGACGGTACTTTTGTTAAATGGACGCCGGACGACCTGACTTATACCGAAGTCAGCGGCCAGCCCGGGCATTACACCTTTATTATGCCGAACAATGATGTGACGATCACCGCCAATTTTGCTGAGGCGGGCGCCGGTCTTGCCGGCATTGCGGTGCATGACGGCGCCGACGCAGACACCACTTATGACCTTTACACCGATAGCGCTTTGAATACGCCGGTCACCACGTTTGCCCCGGCCACGCTGACTTATTTCGTGCGTGTGCCCAACACGGTGGAAAGCGTTTCTCTCTGGCTGAACAGTACCAGTGCTGCTCCTACCGCAGAATACGATGATAACGACAGCAATACCACCGGCTCGCCCGAGGGCGCGGTAACGGTAACGGCGGATTCCACCGATACTACCCTTTATAAAACTGACGCTATCAGCCTTAAAGAGGTCGACCAAAGCCTGGGCGGCCCCGATCATGCCGGTTTCAACAACACGTTCGAGATTACCGTTGGTGAAACGGTTTATACTGTACACGTTCAGCGCCTTGCTGAAGCCAGAATAGAGCTGAACTACGGTAACTCGCCTTACGGCATGATCATGAAAGATCCTGATGTGAACACCGCTAATGCTGCGTATGGCAAAACTGACGCCGAGAAAGATACTTGGCGTGAGGCAGCCAAGACTGAGTTTAATACGGGTAATAAGTTTACCGCCGGTTATACGCCGCTGAACGCTCCCACCGACAAGACCTATACTGTAACAGCTTGGACTAGATCCACTGACTCCACTGTGATTGCCAACCCCGACGTGAATATGGATAGAAATGAATACGCTATATTCATTTACAACGGCAAAACGTTCAAAGACCCCGGCTTTACGGCTATTAACTCTCTGGGCGAGACGGTGGATGCTGCCAATGTTACCAGAACGATGACCGTTAACCGTATGAACGGGACGGGTGATGCGGCATGGACGAATGTTACGGCTGAAACTGATTTCACATTGACAGAAAATGCCAGCGGTTTCATTACTAATGTAACTTCTGAAACCAGCAGAATGATTCGTCCTGACATATATGAAATCACATATACCTTTACGGATTATGATGGTACGACTAAAACTGCCACTCGTAAGGTTGTGGTGCTTAACTTGATTGGTGAAGTTACCTGCGACGGCTCCTATGGTCCCGACGATGGCAACCGTATCCATGCCAAGGTTGGCGGCACAGAATTTACTGCTACTGGTCGTTCTGGTGAGTTGTTGACATTCCGTATTGCAGATGTTTCCAGTGATGGCTCTGTAGCCCCGGATGATGGCAATCTGGCTGGTGCTATCGTGGGTGGTACGCCTGTTTCTGCATTCTATCTGCCGCTGAACTAAATTCAGTTATCAAGTTTTTCATTGTTATATTTTATATGGTTTTTTGTACATTGTTACGGGGGGTGGGGTAGTAGAAAAAGTTTGTTGGGAATTGATTCTATAGGCAGTATTGAAAAAAACAAAGGAGGATGACTTAATGAACAAAAGGTTAAGAGCTTGTATAGCTTTAGTGTTGATGTTTACATTATTGTTGCCAAGCTATGCTTTTGCCGACTTGAAACCAGGCGAGACGGAAAAGGCAAGAGTTGAATTGGTTTATATGGATGACAGTTATAATATCATCCCAGCTAAAGATATACGGGAATTGAACGTAAACGATAAATTCTTCGTTGGTGTTAGACTTGTTGATTTTGACCATATTGCTGAAGCAAATAAAAGAGTAGGTTTGTTTTCCAGCGGTATTGTATATGATTCGACGTATTTGACTGTTGAACCGGCAATTCAAGCCGAAATCGAATCACAAAAACAGCAATATGAAGACGCAAGTCTGCCGTTTGGGGAAACTGAAAAAAAGGGCATAATTGCTAGCGCTTGGAACACCCGTATGAATGCTGTGTCTGATAATGCAATTAACTTTTCTTATTATAAATTTAAAGAGAGCATCCCGGCTTTAGACAAGGCTCTTGATGGATATAGTGGTTCGACTTATACTGCAAGTCAGAAAAGCTTAGTATTTGCAACCGAGTTAAACGGCAGTTTGCTACAAGCCTTTAATGGTGTTGTCGCGGACGGTAAGAATGCTATAGTTGGTGTTTTTGAGTTTGAAGTAAAGAGTATTCCGGCTGATGGCGACTAGGTATTTGATTTCCAGACTTTGAATTTGGGCGATGTCACTGAATGTACGGTGGACTTTGGTCAAACGCCAAATCATACTCACTATGCCGCTGGTGCTGCACTGGCAGATGCGTTGGAAATGACTGATGTTGTTGACTTTGATGCCAACGGCGCTGACGTTTTCCCTGTTACCTACAATGTTACTTACGAAAACAACGCTGATAGTTTGACTAACGTAAATGTTAGCACTGATGGTTCTGCCACGGTTCAATCCAATCGTACCATTGCTAAGCTGCCTACCGGTACTGCAGACGGCAAGAGCATTGCCAGCTGGAATACTGCTGCTGACGGCAGCGGCACGACGGTTACCACTGACACGCCTATCACTCCTGAGATGGTGAGCGGTGATCCTGCTACTTTGACGTTGTATGCACAATGGGCGGATCAGTACAACCTGACCATCGACGGCAACGGCGGTAAAACTGCTGACAACGAGACCAGTCTGACTTATCCAGCTGGTGTTAGCGGCACTGATACCCTGACCTCTTTGACTAAACCAGAGCCTGAGTTCGAACGTGCTGATTATACTTTTGATGCCTGGTATAAAGCTACCGAGGTCAGCGGCACTCTGTTCTATGATCCGACTGCTACTGACGCGGCGATTTCTGATGTGATGACCGAGCCGATTGATGGGACGCAAACCTGGTTTGCCAACTGGACGGCTGCTGGTGCCACTCAGTATACTGTTACTTTCCATGAAAATAATGGTACGACTGAAACCTCGGCTTATGCTACCAGAACCGTGAACGCGAATGATAAGATCAACGCTTCCGGTGCTGCTGACGGCGAAAATATGCCGGCGCACCCGACCCGCGCAAATTACGACTTTGCTGGTTGGAACACTCAGGCCAACGGCGCTGGCACTGACTTTACCGGCGCTACGGCAGTTGCTGCTGCAACCGACGTTTATGCTAAATGGACGCCTGCCGCAGGTCAGACTACTGTTACGGTTAATGTTGATACCAATGGCGGTTCGGCTGCTAACCCCGAAAGCTTTACCGTGATTGAGGGCACGACCGTTAACGCGACGATTCTGCCTGACACGCCGACCCTTGCTGGTCATACCTTTAGCGGTTGGTTTGTTGACGATGTTGCTACTGGCGCACAGTATGACGCCCAGACTGACGGTGCATACACCTATGTAGTTAACAGCACCATCACGATTAAGGCTAAGTGGTCTGAAAACGTAAAAGTAACGCTGCACGATGGCGATGATACGATTGTACTTGAAGGTGCTGTTGGCGACATGCTGACCGATTTCAACGATTATACCACCCAGTATGCTGCCACGGGCAACATTCCGGCCAAGACTAATTACACTTTCCAGGGCTGGTTTGATGCTGCCAAGACATTGGACAACAAGGACTCGGTAGATACCTATACCGGCGAAAAGATTGCCAAGGACGACATTGCTACTGGTACTTTGACCAGCGCTATGAACAACAAAGACCTGTACGCTTGGTATATGGCACCGGTTAAAGTGTCTCTGCCCGGCGATGAAACCCACAAGGTTTCTTATACCGGCTCTGTTATTCCCACGTCTGATCTTATTAATGTTCTGAAATTTGAATATTGGAATGTTGACGATAGTGTCGCTGCCGGCGAAGCTACTTTGGCAGAGCCTACTCAGTACAAGTTTATCGTCGGCAACGTTGGCGATTCGCTGAACGCTGACAGCACTTCTATCGCGGTGACCAATGCGGGTGAGTATCAGTATTTGATTGTTCCCGTAGACCCTGAATTGCAGTTTATGGAGGGCACAGAAGGTACTTTCAACGTCAGCAAGAAGAAGCTGGATCTGACGCTTACCACAACCGCTCCCAGCGATGGCAATCCTGATGGTTCTTATAATCCGAAGCCGACTGTGACCTTGACCGATCCCACGCAGCTTGGCGATATGTCGGACACCGATAAACAGGCGCTGCTTGATACGGTTGGGTTCGACTTCTTCCTGATCAATCCGGGGGCTGCTGATAAAACTGCTCTTAAGCCTACCGATGTTACCGAGCAGACTAAGGCTGCTACACTTGGCGATTATTTGATGACAGTTTCTTTGCCCGATGGCGGTAATTACGAAGTAGGCACTATCAATGGCCCGGCGCAGGTGAAGACCGATGCTACGGCTGAAGCGCCCTCCGGCAATGAGTATCAGCTGGCCGGTGACTTCTATGATACTACCGGTGACGCTTTCGAGCCCGGCACCCCGTTGTATGTATTCACTGTTGAACCCGACTCTCACAAGGTAACCTTTAAGATCCCGCAGGCCACCAACAACAAGATCGATGCTGACGCGGCCAATGTTACTCTGGACGCCACCGCTTATGCGGAAAAGACCGTTAAACACGGCGAAGACGTTCAGTATACGGACGGCGTTACCCCGGCGGTTGGTATGCCTGCTGACCCGACCAAGTTGGACGATGTACAGTTTGCCGGCTGGTTCGTTGTAGCTGCCGACGGTACTTACAGCGACGCTAAGGACGCTTATGACGCCTGGAAAGCTGACCCGACCAATAACGCAGCCAAGAAGTTCACTGACACCACCAAGGTGGAAGCGGATATGACCGTGGTTGCTTACTGGACGACCAGTACCGACGCGACTCTGCCTGATCCCGATGATGATGATCCGGCTAACCCGGGCGACCCTGTAACCACCGGTGGTTTGGTTCTGACGATCGCTGCTGAGAATGGCACCGAGTTGGGTTATGTAACCACGACCGATAGCGACTTTACTACTGCTAAGCCGTTTGCTTCCAGCAATACCACTCAGGAATACTGGGGCCGTGTTGCTAATAACGCTGCTAAGCTGAATGTTATTTATGAAACCGCTGAACCCGGTTCCACTATCGCGTTCTATAAGAGCGGTGACCGTACTCAGACCTTGTCCGTTTACACCGTTCCCGCTCCTGGCGCTCTTACCACGATGGCTGACGGCACCAAACCTCTGGATCTGGCTGTTACCACTCCTGCTGCTCCGACCAACGATTTTGATATCGTTGTAACCGCACCGGATGGCACCTCCAGCCAGACCTATACGCTGCACATTCAGCGTTTGGCCAAAGCTGAAATCAAGCTGAACTACGGTAACTCGCCTTACGGCATGATCATGAAAGATCCTGATGTGAACACCGCTAATGCTGCGTATGGCAAAACTGACGCCGAGAAAGATACTTGGCGTGAGGCAGCCAAGACTGAGTTTAATACGGGTAATAAGTTTACCGCCGGTTATACGCCGCTGAACGCTCCCACCGACAAGACCTATACTGTAACAGCTTGGACTAGATCCACTGACTCCACTGTGATTGCCAACCCCGACGTGAATATGGATAGAAATGAATACGCTATATTCATTTACAACGGCAAAACGTTCAAAGACCCCGGCTTTACGGCTATTAACTCTCTGGGCGAGACGGTGGATGCTGCCAATGTTACCAGAACGATGACCGTTAACCGTATGAACGGGACGGGTGATGCGGCATGGACGAATGTTACGGCTGAAACTGATTTCACATTGACAGAAAATGCCAGCGGTTTCATTACTAATGTAACTTCTGAAACCAGCAGAATGATTCGTCCTGACATATATGAAATCACATATACCTTTACGGATTATGATGGTACGACTAAAACTGCCACTCGTAAGGTTGTGGTGCTTAACTTGATTGGTGAAGTTACCTGCGACGGCTCCTATGGTCCCGACGATGGCAACCGTATCCATGCCAAGGTTGGCGGCACAGAATTTACTGCTACTGGTCGTTCTGGTGAGTTGTTGACATTCCGTATTGCAGATGTTTCCAGTGATGGCTCTGTAGCCCCGGATGATGGCAATCTGGCTGGTGCTATCGTGGGTGGTACGCCTGTTTCTGCATTCTATCTGCCGCTGAACTAAATTCAGTTATATAAATGTTTTAAGGTTTATGTAATTGATTTAAACGGATTTAAAATGTTATTTTCGGCATAGGATTTTGGAGTTTGTCAGGCGCATGCCTATTTAGGGGGTGATGTAGAAGCAAACTCCAAATCCCGTTGCCGTAATAAAATTGCTAAAAAATGAAAATGAAGGAGGATATCTTAATGAACAAAAAATTAAGGGCTTGTATAGCTTTGGTATTGATATTTACATTATTGCTGCCAAGCTATGCTTTTGCTGCCTTGAAACCAGATACGACGAAGGCAAAAGTTGAATTGGTCTATATGACAAATACCGGAACTGCCGATGCTCCTCAATACACAATCGCAGATTCCAGTACAATGACTGCATTGAAACAAAATGACATCTTCTATGTAGGTGTTAAACTTGTTGACTTCAGTAATATCGCTGAATCAAATAAAAGAATGAGCCAGTTTTCTGGCGGTATTGTATATGATTCGGCGTATTTGAATGCCGAACCGGCAATTCAAGCTGAAATCGAATCACAAAAACAGCAATATGAAGATGCGGGTTTGGAGTTTGATGACTCTGCAAAGAAGAGCATAATTGCCGATGCTTGGGACGCTCGCATTAAAACTACTGCATCTAATAATGTAATAAAAGTGAGCAACGTTAAATTTAATGCGAGTATCCCGAACTTAGAAAAAGTGCTTAACGGCATTGAGGGTTCGGACTATAGTGAAACTCAGAAAAGCATAGTTTTTTCGGTTGACGATAAAAACAACGCACTTAATCAGTTTAATGGTGTTGTTGCGGAGGGCAAAGTTGCTTTGGTAGGTGTCTTTGAATTCCAGGTAAAGGAATTGCCCCCGGCGTCTAAGATTGCAGGATTGTTAGGTTGTCAGACAGTTAGGTTAAATGATGCTAATGAATGGACGGTTGACTTTGGCGCTGTTCCCAATCATGTTCACTATGCTGCTGATGCTACAGCTACTGGTAATGAAATGAAGGATGTAATTGATTTTGATACCACTGCTGTAAACTCCCTGAAGTTTGAAGCGGCTCCCGAACCGGCGAAGCCCGCAATCACCGGCACCGTTACCATCACTGGCGACGCTGCTACTCTGAAGTACGATGGCACCACTGCTGTGGAAGCTGACGTTACCGGCGTTACCATCACTGGTGACTCTAGCACCACTCCTACTTTGACCTATCAGTGGTATGCTTGCGATGACGCTACTGGTACCAATGCGACGGCGATCACCGGCGCTACCAACGCTTCTTTCACGCCCACCAAGGCTGAAGTTGGCAAGTATCTGAAAGTTGTTGTAACTGGCACCACCAACTGCTCCGGTACGCTGGAAGCGATTGCCACCAACGCGGTTGGCGCGGCTGAGGTTACTCTGACGGCCACCAACCTGGCGTTTGATAACAAGACCTATGACGGCACCAAGGCCGCTACAATGACGACCGGCACTACGCCTACCGTTACTGCGCTTGGCAGCGACACCGTTACTGTTAAGCTGGTAAGCGCTGAGTTTGCTGACGCCAACGTTGGCAATGGCAAGACCGTTACTGCCAAGTTTGCGCTGGATGGCGCTGACGCGGCTGCTTACAAGCTGACCGGCGCTGACGGTGACGGCAATGTTACCGTTAACGACAAGACTGCTAACATCACTGCTGCCAAGCTGACGCTGGGCACTGTTGCTGCTGTTAGCGGCAAGCCGAACGAAGCTATTACCCTGCCTGCTGATGTTACCATCAATGGCACTGTAAACAACGAGACCCTGACTAAGGATACCGATTATGAGTTGGCTTACAGTGTAGAAGATGCTAATGTAGGTAATGCTGGCGACACCGGGATTTCTACCGGCGCTGTTACCGGCACCACCGTTACCCCCACTGGTGAGGGTACCGCGTCTGCCAAGGTTACCGTAACTCTTAAGACCACTACTTTGGCTGGCAACTATACCTTTGATGGCACTGCTAACGAAGCTACTTTCGACATCAAGGTTAAAGACAAGACCGCTACCGCTATCGCCATCAAGACTGCGCCCACCAATTTTGGTGAGGTAAATGTCGGCGATACCATCGACCTTTCCGGCCTGGTAGTGACCGTTACTTATGACGACGGCACCACTGCTGACGTCGCTCTGGCTGATTTTGCGGCCAACGGCATTGATGTTAAGGTGGACGATGAAGCTGTTACCTCCGGCACCACCCCCGCTAAGTCGGATATGGACGGCAAGGACGTAACGGTAAGCGTTGCCACTGCTTCTGACCCTGCGACCGCTAAGGTTGGCACTCTGACTGTTAAGAACCTGGCAACGGTTGCGCTGACTGTGACCACTGCCGGCGTTGCGGCTGACCGTGAATACAACGGCGCTGCGGATAAGTCTGTTACCAGCTGGACGACTGACCCGGTTTACGAATTGAAGTCTGACGATCCGATGGCTGTTGACGGCTGGGCGTTGGATACGACCGCTGCGAAGTATGAGTATGCTGACGGCAATGCCGGTGAGAACAAGGTTATCACCGTAAGCGGCCTGAAGCTGACCAAAACGGGCGAGACCCCGATCGAAGTAACCGCCACTGTTGACGGCGGCGGCAACATTGCTACCGGTAAGATCACTCCGGCTGCTATCACCGTTACGGCGAAATCCAGCCTGAAGACGACCGCTACCAAGAAAGTCAGCAGCTTCCTGGATGTGACCGGCCTGAAAGCCGGCGACACTGCCGCTTCCGTATTCGACGGCACTGCTGCTGTCAACTTTGGTTCCGAGAACGACAAGGGCTTCACTCTGAGCGTTAAAGACGCCGAGGGCAATGCTGTTACCACGGCGCTTGCTTCCGGCCTGACCAAGGGCAGCTACGCTGTAACGTTTGCTCAGACTGACGCTACCAAGTGCGCTAACTACACCGTTACCGGTTTCACTGACTCTGAACTGACTGTGAAGAAGAGCAGCGGCGGCGGCAGCAGCAGCAGCACTCCTTCTACTCCCACTTATACCGTAACCTTTAAGGCCGGCGACCACGGCACCATCACCGGCGCTACCAGTGATAGCGTTGAAAAGGGCGACTCCGTGAGCTCCACGCCTAAGGTAACCGCCAAGGAAGGCTGGTCGTTTATCGGCTGGTCCACCGACGGCAAGACCACTGTTGATCCGACTGATGTTGAGATCACCAAGAACACCACCTTCACCGCTCTGTATGAAGAGGGTAAGGTAGCTCCGGCTGCCGACCACTTCGCCTACATTGAGGGCGTTGGCGGCAACAAGTTTAACCCCGAGGGCAACATGTCCCGTGCTGAGGCTGCTACCATGCTGGCTCGTCTGCATAAGGACTTTGCTGATAAGGCTGCTGACAACAAGTTCAGCGACATTGCCGCCGGCAGCTGGTATTACAACTATGTGACCTTTGCGGCTGAAAACGGTATTGTGACCGGCTATGTAGACGGTACCTTTGGCCCGAACAAGACCATTACCCGTGCCGAGTTTGCCGCTATGCTGGCTCGCTTCATCGAGCTGGACGCCGCTGACGGCGAGACTGCTTTCTCCGACGTCCCGTCTGATAACTGGGCTGCCGGTTATATCGACGCTTTGGTTGAAAAGGGTGTTGTCAACGGTTACAACGATGGCACTTTCCGTCCGGAACAGACCATCACCCGTGCCGAAGCCGTTAAGATGATCAACGGCGCCATCGGCCACACCCCGGACAAAGCTAAGGTTGAGGAGAACCTGGGCAACTATGACACCAACTTCTCCGACGTTGCGAAGTCTCACTGGGCTTATTACGAAATTATGGAGTCTGCCACCGATCACTTCTCCGGCGATTTCCACTAAGCCGTAAAAGTCCCAATTTATCGTAAGATGAACAGGAGCCGCCCCCAAAGGGGCGGCTCCTGTTTTCGTTTATTTTCGGGTGGTCAAAACAGCTTCCGGTTTGTTACCGGTTGCAGCAGCAGCCCTCGCCGCGGTTGCGGCCGCACTGGCAGCTGTCGCAGTCGTCATCGCCGCGGCTGCGGCCGCACTGGCAGCTTTCGCACTCGTCCTCGTCCTCTTCAAACTCAGTCGGCTCTTCGATCAGCGAAGCCAGCTGGAAGCGGTGAGAATGGCCGCCGGTGCAGTCCGTCTCGTCGTTCACGTAGTGGACGTGCTTGCCCTCGCCCACGTAAATCGCAGGCTCGGAAGTGCCGCAGAACTCATGGTAATGGTCGTCGGCGAAATCGGTGCGGAAAGTCACCTCATGCACGTGGCTGCAGCCGTCCTCGATCGCTTCGCCGGACACGGTGGCAATGCGGTGGTTGTGGCCCTCGCAGCAGCCAACATTGGTTTCGGTGATACCGATGATCTCGTGTACGTGGCGTTGTTCGTCACAGTTATTACATCTATTGCTGGTCATATATTTAACACTCCTTTAGGTAATTTTTGATTTTTCGGTGGGGCTAATATAGCTTATGCCGCGGGGGCGCGGGACGTGCGGGCTTTTCCCACGGTTTTGCTATGGTTTTGCTGCAACTATTTTTGCCCGGTATCTTGACAAACGCCCGCAAATTTGCTAACATAAATTTACTGTGTGGGATTATCCATGCGGGCATTATGGTGGATATGGTGAAGTGGTTAACACACCGGATTGTGGCTCCGGCACGCGTGGGTTCGACCCCCACTATCCACCCCATACTGGGGCGTAGCCAAGCGGTAAGGCAACGGGTTTTGGCTCCGTCATGCACAGGTTCGAGCCCTGTCGCCCCAGCCAAGAGGCCGGGCGGTAGGGCTCGGCCTCTTTTATATATGCGGACGTGGCGGAATTGGCAGACGCACCAGACTTAGGATCTGGCGAGTGATCGTGAGGGTTCAAGTCCCTCCGTCCGCACCATTGGTATGGCTGGAGGGTAGTCCCTCCGTCCGCACCATGCTTTATTGTATAATAGTATAATTCGGCGAGGGGAGTGTTCGTAATGATTTTACTGCAAGATAAGGTGGCCATCATCACTGGCGCCAATTCCGGCGTGGGCGCGGCGGCGGCCAAGCTGTTTGCCTCGGAGGGGGCAAAGGTGGTTATCTGTGCGCGGCGGGCGTTACTTATACGGCCTCCAAGGCGGCCATGCTGGGCGTGACCAGCCAGGTGGCCATGTGCTATGCCGCGGCGGGTATCCGCTGCAACGCCATCTGCCCCGGCGGTATCAATTCGCCGATGATCGCCGATATGGATTACAGCAAGATCGATATGTCGGTCATGCAGGCCATCGGCAAGCACACCGACGGCGATATTCCCGCCTCCGAGCCGGAGGAAGTGGCCAATGTGGCGCTGCTGCTGGCCAGCGATCTGGCGGCCACCATTACCGGCCAGTGGATCGTGGCCGACAAGGGCGGTTCGCTGTAAAAAATAGGTTTCACCGCAGACAAAGCGCCCCTTGGGGCGCTTTTGTTGTCGGCGTTATTATATCGTAAGAAAATATTGCAAAACAAGGCGGGCTATGCTAAAATAAACAAATGGAATAGCAGGTGCAGTCTGGGCGCTTGGCCAAATTTTGGGCAGGCAGCGGGGGCTGTGCCGTTTGTTGCTTGAAACGGCAGGAGGTTTATTATGGAAATTGACAGAAAAATGGTCGAATACGTGGCGGAATTGGCCAAGCTGCGCCTCTCGGAGGAGGAGACGGAGCAGATGCAGCAGGATCTCACCAAAGTCTTGCAGTATATGGACGTGCTGAACCAGCTGGACACGGCGAGCGTTGAGCCGCTGACGCATGTTTCCGGTGTGGAAAACGTGTTCCGTGCGGATAAAGCGGCGGCCAGCTTCGGGCGCGACAAGATACTGCAAAATGCCATCGCGGTGGAAGACGGCTGCTTCAAGGTGCCGCAGACGGTGGAATAACCACGACCAGACGTTTTTTAAGGAGGATATATTATGCGGGAACAAACGGCAAAAGAGCTGCGGGAAAAGCTTGCGGCGGGCGAGGCGACTGCCTGCGGGCTGACGAAGCAATATCTGGCCAAGATTGCGGCCGGGGACGCGGCTTATCATGCTTTTAACACGGTGAACGAAGCGGCGGCGGCGCGCGCGGCGGCAGTGGACAAGCAGCTGGCGGCGGGGCTGGCTACCCCCTTGGCGGGTGTGCCGATTGCCATTAAGGATAACATCGCTACCGAGGATATGCCCACCACTTGCAGCTCCAAGATATTGGAAGGCTTCATGTCGCCTTATAACGCGACAGTGGTGGAGAAATTGACCGACGCGGGCGCCGTTATCCTGGGCAAGACCAACATGGACGAGTTTGCGATGGGCAGCACCACCGAAACATCTTACACCGGGGTGACGAAGAACCCCTGGAACACGGCCAAGGTGCCGGGCGGCAGCTCCGGCGGCTCGGCGGCGGCGGTGGCGGCGGGGCTGGCTCCCGTGGCGCTCGGCTCCGATACCGGCGGCTCCATTCGCCAGCCCTGCGCGTACTGCGGGCTGACGGGTATCAAGCCGACCTACGGTGCGGTTTCGCGCTATGGGCTTCTGGCCTACGGTTCGTCGCTGGATCAGATTGGGCCGATTGCCCACACGGCGGCGGACTGCGCGGCGGTTTTGCAGGTCATCGCCGGCTATGACGAAAAGGACAGCACTTCCGCCAAGAATGTGAATTTTGACTTTAGTACCGCGCTGCATGATAATATTGCCGGGAAGAAGATCGGCCTGCCCAGGAATTATCTGGGCGAGGGTTTGAACGCGGAGATCCGGGCGGGCATTCTCGCGGCGGCGGAGCAGTTTGCGGCGCTGGGCGCGGAAATTGAGGAATTTGACATGCCGATGATGGATTACGCCGTGCCGGCCTATTACATCATCGCGTCGGCGGAGGCGAGCTCCAACCTTTCGCGCTATGACGGCATTAAATACGGCTATCACCCGGAGAGCTTCAGCGATCTGGAGGACTTGTACCTCTCCGCCAGAAGCGAGGGCTTTGGCCCGGAGGTGAAGCGGCGCATTATGCTGGGCACGTTCGCGCTTTCCTCCGGTTATTACGACGCTTATTACCAGAAAGCGCTGAAGGTGCGGGCGCTGATCCGCCAGGCGTTTGACGCGGCGTTTGACAAATACGACGCAATCTTAAGCCCGGTGGCTCCGACTACCGCGCCGAACCTGGGCGAAAGCCTCTCCGACCCGCTGGCGATGTATTTATCCGATATTTACACCGTGGCGATCAATCTGGTGGGTATCCCTGCCATATCGCTGCCCTGCGGCTTTGACGCGGCTGGTATGCCGATCGGTATGCAGCTTTTGGGCGCGGTGTGGAGCGAGGAAAAGCTGGTCAATCTGGCGCACGCGTATCAAATGCACACCGACTGGCACGAGCAAACCCCCACGCATAAGGAGGCGGAATAATGACTGGCTATAAAAATACCGGGTATGAGGTGGTCATCGGCCTGGAAGTTCATGTGGAGCTGAACACCGCCACCAAAATTTTCTGTAACTGCTCCACCGCATTCGGCGCCGAGCCGAACACTCACGTCTGCCCTGTGTGCAGCGGTATGCCGGGGGTGCTGCCGGTGATGAACCAAAAGGTGCTGGAAAAGGCCGTGGCGGCGGGGCTGGCCACCAACTGCACCATCACGCAAAAGTGTAAATTTGACCGCAAAAATTATTTTTACCCCGACCTGCCGAAAGCCTACCAGACGTCGCAGCTGTATCTCCCCATCTGCCGCAACGGCTACGTGGAGATCGAGGGCGACGAGGGGCCGAAAAAGGTGCGTATCCACCAGATACACATGGAGGAGGACGCGGGCAAACTGAACCATGACGCTAAAAGCGGCAGCACGCTTATCGACTATAACCGCTGCGGCGTGCCTCTGCTGGAGATCGTCAGCGAGCCGGATATGCGCTCCGCCGAGGAGGTGCAGGCCTATCTGGAGAAGCTGAAATCCACCATGGAATACCTGAACGTATCTGACTGCAAAATGCAGGAGGGCTCGATGCGGGCGGACGTGAACTTATCCGTGCGCCGGGTGGGGGATACGGAACTTGGCACCCGCACCGAAACCAAGAACATGAACTCATTCAAGGCCATCGCGCGCGCCATTGAATATGAAATTTTCCGCCAGATCGAGGTCATCGAGGACGGCGGCCATGTCAAGCAGGAGACCCGCCGCTGGGACGACGAAAAGGGTATCGGCTATGCCATGCGCTCTAAGGAGAACGCGCACGACTACCGTTACTTCCCGGAACCCGACCTGGCGCCCATCAACATCAGCGACGCTTATCTGGCCGAGATCGCGGCGACGATCCCCGAGCTGCCCGACCAGAAGAAAGAGCGTTATATGCAGGACTTCAAGCTCTCCGCCTATGACGCGGCGCAGCTGACGCGCTCCCGCCGCCTGGCCGAGATCTTCGAGCAGACGGTGGCGTTATGCGACCAGCCCAAGGAGGCCGCGAACTTCCTGATCGGCGACTGCCTGCGGCTGCTGAACGCCGAGGGGCGCGAGGCGCAGAGCCTTGACTTTTCGCCGGAAAATCTGGCGGCGCTGCTGAAGCTGGTGGCCGCCGGCACCATCAACAAGACGACGGCCAAGGCGGTGTTTGAAAAAATCTACGCCGAAAACATCGACCCCGCGGCTTACGTGAAAGAAAACGGGCTGGAGATGATGAGCGACGACGGCGAGCTGGACAAGCTGATCGCCGAGGTTGTCGACGCCAACCCGAAATCCGTGGCCGATTATAAGGGCGGCAAAAAAGCGGCGGTGGGCTTCCTCGTCGGCCAGGTCATGAAAGCGACCAAAGGCAAGGCCGACGCGGGCAAGGTCAACGCCAAATTGCAGGAAATATTAAATAAATAATTTTGGGGGAATGGGCAATGGAAATTCTGGAGCAGCTTTACGAGGGCAAGGCCAAGAAAGTTTTTAAGACCTCCGACCCGGATCTTTACATGGTGCGCTATAAGGACGACGCGACCGCGTTCAACGGCGCCAAGAAAGGCACCATCAGCGAAAAGGGCATTGTGAACAACAAAATGTCGAACCGCTTAATGCAGCAGCTGGCCGAGGCGGGTATCCCCACGCATTTTGTGGAGCAGCTTTCCGATCGTGAGACGCTGGTGAAACGGGTCAAGATCGTGCCGCTGGAGGTCATCGTGCGCAACGTGGCGGCAGGCAGCTTTGCCCAGCGCTTCGGCGTGGCCGAGGGAACGCCGCTCAAGCAGCCCACGCTGGAGTTTTGCTATAAGAATGACGCGCTGAACGACCCGATGATCAACAGTTATCAGATCATGGCGCTGGAGCTGGCGACGGAGCAGGAGCTGACGGAAATTGCCAAGATCGCCTTTGCCGTGAACGCCGAGCTGCAAAAGATTTTCGCGGCGGTGAATATCCGCCTGATCGACTTCAAAATTGAGTGCGGGCGGCTGGACGACGGTTCCATTATTCTGGCCGACGAAATTTCGCCCGATACCTGCCGCCTGTGGGACGCCACCACCAACGACAAGCTGGATAAAGACCGTTTCCGCCGCGACCTCGGCGGGGAAGTGGAGGCGTACCAGGAAGTGGCGCGCCGTTTGAAGCTATAAAAGTCCAATAGCGGCACATCTGCTGTGTCGTCAGTCTTCTCGCTTGTCGGCGTACGTAAAGTACGCCTCTGGCGACTCGTCGGCTGACTCCTTGCATCTGCACCACTCTTGAACTTTTATAATTCTTCTATTGACACGTTTTACAAAAATATACTTTTTAATAATAAGGAAGAAAAACCATGAGTACCGATAACTACACCAGCCCGCTTTCCACCCGCTACGCCAGCCGCGAAATGCAGTTCATCTTCTCGGCGGACAATAAATTCCGCACCTGGCGCAAGCTTTGGATCGCGCTGGCCGAGACGGAGCGCGAGCTGGGCTTGCCGATAACCGAGGCGCAGATAGAAGAGCTGAAAGCCCACGCCGAGGATATCGATTACGACGCGGCGGCGGCCTATGAAAAGCAGCTGCGGCACGACGTGATGGCGCACGTTCACACCTACGGCGACTGCTGCCCCAATGCCAAGGGCATTATCCACCTGGGGGCGACCAGCTGCTATGTCGGCGACAACACCGACGTCATCATCATGCGCGACGCGCTTTCGCTGATCCGCCGGAAGCTGGTCAACGTGATCGCCAAATTGAGCGATTTTGCCGCCGCGTATAAGGATATGCCAACGCTGGGGTTCACGCATTTTCAGCCGGCACAGCCCACCACCGTGGGCAAGCGCGCCACCCTGTGGACGCAGGATTTGCTGCTGGATCTGGCCGAGGTGGAATACCGCCTGGGCAGCCTGAAGCTGCTGGGTTCCAAGGGGACGACGGGGACACAGGCGAGCTTTTTGGAGCTTTTTGAGGGCGACCACGCCAAGGTCAAGGCGGCGGAGGCTAAGATCGCGGCCAAAATGGGCTTTGACGAGTGCTTTGCCGTTTCCGGTCAGACGTATACCCGGAAGCTGGACGCGCTGGTGCTGAACACGCTTTCCGGTATCGCCCAGAGCGCCCACAAATTCTCCAACGACATTCGCCTTTTGCAGCACCTTAAGGAGATCGAGGAGCCGTTTGAGAAAAACCAGATCGGTTCTTCCGCGATGGCGTATAAGCGCAACCCCATGCGCTCGGAGCGTATGGCGGCGCTTTCCCGCTATGTTTTGATCGACGCGCTGAACCCGGCGGTGACGGCGGCCGGACAGTGGTTTGAACGCACGCTGGACGATTCGGCCAACAAGCGCATTGCCGTACCGGAGGCGTTCCTGGCGGTGGACGCGATTTTGGAGCTTTATCTGAACGTGGCCGACGGGCTGGTGGTCTACCCCAAGGTGATCGAAAAGCACCTGATGGCTGAGCTGCCGTTCATGGCGACGGAGAACATACTGATGGACGCCGTAAAAGCCGGCGGCGACCGGCAGGAGCTGCACGAGAAAATCCGCCAGTATTCCATGCAGGCGGCGGATCGCGTGAAGCGCGAGGGCGGCGAAAACAACCTGCTGGAGCTGATCGCGGCCGATCCCGCCTTTAAAACGAACCAAGACGCGCTGCAAACGCTCTTAAAGCCGGAGAATTATGTTGGCCGCGCACCGCAGCAGGTGGAGGAATTTCTGGCGGCAGAGGTCAAGCCGGTGCTGCAAAAATACGCGGCTGATCTGGGGCGCACGGCGGAGATTTTTGTCTGATTTAATATGAAAGCAAATTTTACCCGCAGGCTTGGCAGGAAAATGCCCCACCCGTGGGGAATATAAATAATTCGGCGCTTTGCGGCGCGATTTTCAGCCGATCAGCGGCGACAGGAGGAAATTTTTAAGCTATGGAAGTAAATGCGAAAGTATTGTCCCGTGAGGGCAACGAGGTAACTCTGGAAATGACGGCGGCGGCGGCTGATTTGGAGCGCGCGCTGGCCATTGCGATGAAACGTATCTCCAAGGAAGTCAATATTCCCGGCTTCCGTGCCGGCAAGGTTCCGGCCAAAATTATCGAAAACTACGTGGGCGAGGAAGCGCTGTTACAGGAAGCCCTGGAAGAAATGATCCAGGACGTCTACTCCGCGGCGCTGGATCAGACCGAAATTTTCCCGGTCGACCAGCCCCACATCGACGTGCAGAACCTGAAGCGCGGCGAGGAAGTGAAGCTCTCCGCCAAGGTGACGGTGAAGCCCGAAGTGAAGCTCGGCCAGTACAAGGGCATTGAAGTGACCAAAGAGGTCTATGTTCCCACCGAGGAGGATATCGACGCCGAGGTGAAGCGTATGCAGGAGCGCATTGCCCGCACCATCGACCTGCCGGAGGGCTCGGCGATCGAGGACGGCGACACCGCCGTGATTGATTTTGAGGGCTTTGTGGACGGCGTGGCCTTTGAGGGCGGCAAGGGCGAAAAATATCCCCTGACCGTGGGCAGCCACACTTTTATCCCCGGCTTTGAGGAGCAGCTGGTTGGCGTAAAATCCGGTGAGGAGACGGAAGTTAAGGTGAAATTCCCCGAGGAATATCACAGCGAGGACTTGGCCGGCAAAGACGCGACGTTCAAGGTCAAGGTGCATGAGGTGCACCGCCGCGATCTGCCGCCGGTGGACGACGATTTTGTGAAAGATATGCGCGAGGACTGCGACACCGTGGCCGAGCTGCGCGAGAAGCTGCGCGAGGAGCTGAACGAAAAGGCCGAGCAGATGGCAACCGACGTGGCGCAGAACAAGGTGTTGGAGCAGGTCGTGGCCAACGCCGAGATGGAAGTTCCCGCTATTATGATCGACAACAAGCTGGATCAAATGCTGGCCGATTTTGAAAGCCAGCTGCAGTATCAGGGCTTGACGCTGGAGCGCTTCTTCCAGCTGACCAACAGCACCCGCGCCGACTGGAAAGCCAAGCAGCAGGATCGGGCGGAAACCGCCGTGAAGCAGGACTTGGTGCTGGAGGCCATTGTTAAAGCGGAGAATATCCAGGCCGAGGAAGCCGACCTCGACAAGCAGATGCAGGAAATTGCCGATACCTACGGCAAGACATTGCAGGAGATCAAAAACACGTTCTCCAGCAACGACCAGCTGCGTTTCTTTGAATATAACGTGAAGATGCTGAAAGCCATCGAGCTTATCAACACCAACGCGGTCATTAAATAAACGGGCGGATACTTAACAACTTAAGGAATTTTTTAGTGTGCGTATAAACCGTTGGTCTATACGCATACTATTTCTAAGACTTTTTGGGCGGAGGGTAATATTGATGAATATGTTGATCCCGATGGTAGTGGAGCAGACCAGCCGCGGCGAGCGCTCCTATGACATTTATTCCCGGCTGCTGAAAGACCGCGTGATCTTCCTGGGCAGCGAAATCAATGACGACGTGGCCAACCTGATCATTGCCCAAATGCTGTTTTTGGAGTCGGAGGACTCCGAAAAGGATATCCATTTGTACATCAACAGCCCCGGCGGCTCGATCACCGCGGGTATGGCTATTTTTGACACCATGCAGTATATCCGGCCGGACGTCAGCACCATTTGTATCGGCATGGCTGCCTCGATGGGGGCTTTTCTGCTGACGGCGGGGGCGATCGGCAAGCGTTATGCCCTGCCGAACAGTGAAATTATGATCCACCAGCCGCTGGGCGGCACGCAAGGCCAGGCGACCGATATCGAAATACATGCCAAGCGCATTGTTCAGATGAAAGAAAAGCTGAACCGCATTATGGCGGAGCGCTCCGGCCAGACGTATAAGAAGATCGCCGCCGACACCGAGCGCGATTTCTTCATGAGCGCCGAAGCCGCTAAAAAATACGGCCTGATCGACGAGGTTATTGACAAACACTGAACCGTTCACGGGCAGTGATAGTGTGATAAAAAGGAGTGGATATTTGATGGCGAAAGAGCCGGACAATAAGGAGATCAGGCATTGCTCGTTCTGCGGCAAAACGCAGAACCAGGTGCGCAAGCTGATTGCCGGGCCGGGCGTCTGCATTTGCGACGAGTGCATTGAGCTTTGCGCCGAGATCATCGACGAGGATATTTACCGCGCCGAGGCCGCCGCCGGCGAGGATTTGCTGGGCGAGATCCCGAAGCCGCAGGAGATAAAAGCCGTGCTGGACGATTACGTTATCGGCCAGGAAAAGGCCAAGCGCGTGCTCTCGGTGGCCGTTTATAACCACTATAAGCGCATTAAAAGCGAGGGCTCGACCGACGGGGTGGAGCTGCAAAAGAGCAATATCCTGATGTTGGGGCCGACCGGGAGCGGCAAAACGCTGCTGGCGGAGACGCTGGCGAAGATTTTGAATGTGCCGTTTGCCGTGGCCGACGCCACCTCGCTCACCGAGGCTGGTTATGTGGGCGAGGACGTGGAAAATATCCTGCTGAAGCTGATCCAGGCGGCGGATTATGACATTGAGCGCGCCCAGCACGGCATTGTCTACATCGACGAAATTGATAAGATCGCCCGCAAAAGCGAGAACCCCTCGATCACACGGGACGTTTCCGGCGAGGGCGTGCAGCAGACGCTGCTGAAAATTCTGGAGGGCACGGTGGCTTCCGTCCCGCCGCAGGGCGGCCGCAAGCACCCCCATCAGGAGCTTTTGCAGATCGACACCACCAACATCCTGTTCATCTGCGGCGGGGCGTTCTGCGGTATCGAAAACATCATCAAGCAGCGGGTGAACACCAAAACGCTGGGCTTCGGCTCGGAAATTGCCGCCACCCGCGCCGAGGAAGATGCGATACTGGCCAAGGCCATGCCGGAGGATCTGCTGAAATTCGGCCTGATCCCGGAGTTTGTCGGGCGGCTGCCCATCATGGTGACGCTCTCCTCGCTGGATAAGGACGCGCTGATCCGCGTGATGACCGAGCCGAAAAACGCGCTGGTCAAGCAATACCAGAAGCTGTTTGAGCTGGACGGCGTGGAGCTGCGCTTCAACGACGACGTGATCGCGGCGGCGGCGGACGAGGCGCTGACCCGCAAAACCGGCGCGCGCGGTCTCCGCTCCATCTTTGAGGAGATGATGATGGATACCATGTTCGACCTCCCCAGCCGCGACGACGTGAGCGAATGTGTCATCACGCTGGACACTTTGCAGAAGCGCCAGCCGCCGCTCCTCATCACCAAGGCCAAGGCGGATAACCACAAAACAACTGCTTAAGCGTTTTTACCCCCGGCGGCAACCCGGGGGTTTATTTTGCCCGCCGTTTATGCTATAATTAAATATTAACAACGCCAAAACAGTAACCATACGGAGGTATATTTATGCCAAACGATAACGATAAACAGGGCTGGCGGCACGATTTCCCCGCCTTTGCGGAGAATTTGTCGGCCAGCGGGGCGCAGCTGCCGCCGGGCTGCGTGGAAATGCCGATGATACCGCTGCGCGGTATGCTGGTGTTCCCCCATTCGCTGGTGCATCTGGACGTGGGGCGCGAGCGCAGTATCCAGGCGCTGGACGAAGCCATGCTGACCGGGCGCGAGCTGTTTTTTGCCATGCAGAAAGACGTGCAGGTGGAGGATCCCGGCCCGGAGGACGTCTATGACGTGGGGACGGTGGCCGAGGTGAAGCAGGTGCTGAAGCTGCCGGGCGGCACGGTGCGCCTGCTGGTGGCGGGGCTGCACCGCGCCAAACTGCAATATTACAGCCAGCTGGCGCCATACGCCGTGGCGGTGGTGGAGGAAAAGCCGGACAGCCGCGCGAACGACGCGCTCTCAGAGGCATTGAAGCGCCGTTTGCAGGAGGCGTTTGCCAATTTTGCCGCGCTGAACAAGAAATATCCGCCCGAGGCGGCGGCGCGGGTGAATGCGATCGAAAACGCGGGCGAGGCGGCGGACACCGTGGCCGGCAACCTGTTTTTGCAGCTGGCCGAGCGGCAGAAAGTGCTGGAAGCGTTTGATCTGCAGCAGCGCATTGAACTGCTGCTGGAGATTATCGTCAAGGAGACGGAGATCCTTGAGCTGGAGCGCAGGATCGGCAACCGCGTCCACAGCCAGATCGACCGCAACCAGAAAGAATATTACCTGCGCGAGCAGCTGCGTGCCATCAACCGCGAGCTGGGCGAGGCGGAGGACAGAAGCGGCGAGATCGAGGAGTACCGCGACCGCATGGCCAAGCTCGATCTGCCGGATTTTGTCATCGAGCGGCTGGAAAAGGAATTCACCCGCTTAAAGCACATGCCCCCCTTAACGGCGGAGGCCAGCGTGCTGGAAAATTATATCGACTGGGTGCTGGATATCCCGTGGCGCAACTGCACCGAGGATAACCATGACCTGGCGGCGGCTGAGCAGATACTGAACGACGACCACTATGGACTGCAAAAGGTCAAGGAGCGTATTTTGGAGTATCTGGCGGTGCGGCAGCATTCCGGGAACCTCAAGGGGCCGATTTTGTGCCTGGTGGGGCCGCCCGGCGTCGGCAAAACGTCGCTGGCGGTGTCGATCGCGCGGGCACTGGGGCGCAAATACGTGCGGGTGTCGCTGGGCGGCATGCATGACGAGGCGGAAATTCGCGGCCACCGGCGGACGTATATCGGCTCGCAGCCGGGGCGCATTATGCAGTATATCAAAAATTCCGGCGTCGCCAATCCGTTGTTCCTGCTGGACGAGATCGACAAAATGGCCAGCGATTTCCGCGGCGACCCGGCCAGCGCCATGCTGGAGGTGCTTGACCCGGCGCAGAATTTTGCGTTCAGCGACCATTATCTGGAGCTGCCCTATGACCTCTCGCGCGTGCTGTTCATCACCACCGCCAACGTGGAGCAGGATATCCCCGAGCCGCTTTGGGATCGCATGGAGATCGTGCATTTAGACAGCTACACCGAGGACGAAAAATACCAGATCGCGGTGCGGCATTTGCTGCCCCGCCAGCGGCAGGAGCACGGGCTGACGTCACGGCAAATTTCGGTTTCGTCCGGGGCGCTGCTGGAAATTATCCGCAGCTATACCCGCGAGGCCGGTGTGCGCAGTCTGGAACGCCAGCTGGCCAAGCTTTGCCGCAAGGCCGTCAAGGGTATCGTCAGCGGCGATTGGGAAAAATTGAGCGTCAGCCGCCGCAACCTGAAAGATCTGCTGGGCGAGCCGGATTATCACTACGATCTGGTGGATAAAAAAGACCGCGTCGGCGTGGTGAACGGCCTGGCGTGGACGGCGGCGGGCGGCGACACGCTGACGGTGGAGGCGCAGTTACTTCCCGGCAAGGGCAGCCTGACGCTGACCGGACAATTAGGCGACGTGATGAAAGAAAGCGCCCAGACGGGCTGGACGTATCTGCGCTCCATCGGCGATAAATTCGGCGTTCCGGAGGACGTGAGCAAGCTGGATATCCACATTCACGTACCGGAGGGCGCGATCCCGAAAGACGGCCCCTCCGCCGGGATCACGATGGCGACGGCACTGGCCTCGGCGTTTTCCGGGCGGCCGGTACGCCATGACGTGGCGATGACCGGCGAGATCACGCTGACCGGGCGGGTTCTGCCGATCGGTGGGCTGAAAGAAAAGACCATCGCCGCGCACCGGGCGGGCGTCAAAACCGTCATCATACCGAAAGAGAACAAGCGGGATCTCCCGGAGCTGCCGCAGGTGGTGCGCGATAACCTGCGCTTTGTGACGGCGGAAACATTGCAGGACGTTTTGAATGAGGCGCTGGTGTAAGCGCTTAGACGGGAGTTTATATTATGCAGATCAAGCGGGCAAACTATCTTCTGACGGCGGTGAAAGCCGCGCAGTATCCGGAGCAGCAGCTGCCGGCGGTGACGTTCTGCGGGCGCTCCAACGTGGGCAAAAGCAGCCTGATCAACGCGCTCTTAAACCGCCGCAATCTGGCGCGCACCAGCGCCCAGCCGGGCAAGACCCGCACCATTAATTTTTACGATATCGACGGGGCGTGGTATCTCGTCGACCTGCCGGGCTACGGCTATGCCAAGGTGGCAAAAGCCGAGCGCGAAAACTGGCGGGTGATGATCGACGAGTTTCTGGAAAAATACCGGGGGGCAAAGCTGTTTGTGCAGCTGGTGGATATCCGCCACGAGCCGAGCGCCCTGGACTGCCAGATGTGGGAATGGCTGGTGGCGGCGGGGGCGCCGGCGCTGATCGTGGCCACCAAGGCGGATAAAATCAGCCGGGGCGCGCGGGCGAAGCAGCTTGCTCTGATCGGGCGGACGCTCAACGTGAACGCGGCGGATATTATCCCGTTTTCCGCCGTGACGCGCGACGGGCGGGATATGCTGCTGGACGAGATCGAGGGCTATTTGCAGGCGGTGAGCGAGGGGGCGCTGAACGAAGCATGAGCGGCGAAAAGACATATAAAGCGCTGATCGTGGGCGACGTGGTGGGCAAGTGCGGCCGCGCCGCCTTTGAGAAAGCCTTGCCGGAGCTGCAATGGCAGCTGGACGTGGATTTTACGCTGGTAAACGGCGAGAACACCAGCAACGGCCGCGGGCTTAACCGTAAAGGGTTTGATTTTTACCGCGATCTGGGCGTGGACGCGGTGACGCTGGGCAACCACCTCTACGGCAACCGCGAGATCACCGGCCTGCTGGAAAAGGAAGAACGGCTGGCGCGCCCCGCCAACCTGCCGCCGGGGACGCCGGGCGCGCCGTATCGCATTGTGCCCTGCTGCGAGCTTAAAATTGCCGTGCTGAACCTGCTGGGGCGGGTGTATATGAATATGCCGGCGCTGGACTGCCCTTTCCGCCGCGCGGAGGAGCTTATACGCGAAATTCGCGCCGTCACCCCCATCGTGCTGGTGGATTTTCACGCCGAGGCCACTTCCGAGAAGCTGGCGCTGGCGCGTTTTTTGGACGGGCGGGTGACGGCGGTTTTCGGTACGCACACCCATGTGCAGACCAGCGACGCGCGCATACTGCCGCGCGGCACGGCATATCTTTCCGATGTGGGCATGACGGGTGCATATGAGTCCATTTTGGGCGTGGAGAGCGAGCAGGTCATCAACCGCTTTTTGACCGGGCGCGCCGAGCCGTTTCAGGTGGCGGCAGGCTTGGCGGAGTTTGACGCGCTGCTGCTGGAGTTTGACGCGGCGGGCAGGGCGCTGCGCGCGGAGACGATCAGGCGAATGGTGCGGACGGATTAAGGTTTGGTTGCGTTTTGCCGCAAAATTTGCGGCCTGCTGGTTAAAAAACGCTAATGCCGCCGCTTGACACGCTGAAAAATCCGCCAAAACCGTTGATTTTACGGCGGAGTGTATACATTATGCAAAATTTGTGCTACAATACTTTAAGACTGACCGGGCAGCCGGTCACTTTTTTTGAGCTTAAATGAGAGTGGAGGATATTTGCGGCATGGATTTTCTGACGATGGTGGAGCAGGTGAACGCGGCGGTGAACGGCTTTATCTGGGGCGTCCCGGCGATGGCCTGCATTATCGGCGTGGGGCTGTGGCTATCCCTGCGCACGGGGTTTGTGCAGCTGCGCCGCTTTGGCTATGCGATGAAACACACGCTGGGCAAGGCTTTCGGGCGTCATCAGGCGGGCGAGGGCATGATCACCCAGTTTCAGGCCGTCTGCACGGCGCTGGCGGGAACGGTTGGCACCGGCAACATTGCGGGCGTGGCCGGGGCGATCGCCATCGGCGGCCCCGGCGCAGTGTTCTGGATGTGGGTCTCGGCGCTCCTCGGTATGTGTACCAAGTTTGCCGAGGTGACGCTGGCGGTGCGTTTCCGCGAGCATAACGCGCAGGGCGACATGGTGGGCGGGCCGATGTATTACATCAAAAATGGTCTGGGCAAGGGCTGGCGCTGGCTGGCGGCGCTGTTTGCCGCGTTCGGTGTGCTGGCGGTGTTCGGCACGGGCAACGCCACGCAGGCCAACACCATCGTTTCGGCCATTGATACGGCGCTTATGAATTACGGCCTGCTGGCGGACGATATGACCGGCACGGCCAATCTGCTGCTGGGCTGCGTTATCGCGCTGCTGGTGGGGCTGGTGCTGTTTGGCGGCGTCAAGCGTATCGGCCGGGTGACGGAAAAGCTGGTGCCGTTCATGGTGGTGCTGTATATCGTGCTGGGCGTGGGCGTGCTGGCGCTGAACTGGGAGATGGTGCCCGGCGTGCTTTACGCGATAATCTACGGCGCGTTTGACCCGGCGGCGGTCACCGGCGGCGTGGTCGGCAGCGCTTTCCTCTGCCTGCAAAAGGGCGTGGCGCGGGGCATATTCTCCAACGAGGCGGGCTTGGGCACAGGGTCGATCGCCCATGCCTGCGCCGACGTGGGGCAGCCGGTGCAGCAGGGGCTTTTCGGCATATTTGAGGTGTTTGCCGACACCATCGTCATCTGCACGCTGACCGCGCTGGTGATACTTTGCAGCGGCACGCCCGTCGTCTACGGCCAGGCGGCGGGGGCGGAGCTGACCATCGCCGGCTTCACCAGCGTTTACGGCGGCTGGGTCTCGGTACTTATGGCGCTGGCGATGTGCTGCTTTGCGTTTTCCACCATCATCGGCTGGGGGTTATACGGCGCGCGCTGCGTGGAGTTTCTGTTCTCGGCGCGGGCGATCAGGCCGTTCATGGCGCTTTACGTGCTGGTGGCGATACCGGGGGCGACGCTGGACTTGGGGCTTTTGTGGAGCATTGCCGAGACGTTCAACGGGCTGATGGCGATCCCCAACCTGATCGCTTTGCTGCTGCTTTCGGGCACGGTGGTGCGGCTGACGCGGGACTATTTTGCTGGCGCAAAGCCGTAAGATGTGTTATATTATATAGGAGAAAAAATGTGCGGGGAGGCGCGGCGATGTTCCATGGCAGGTTTGATATGCACACGCACACCACGGCTTCCGATGGGGCGTTTACACCCGCCGGGCTGGTGCAGATGGCGTATGATATGGGGCTTTCCGGCCTCGCCATCACCGACCATGACACCCTGGCCGGCCTGGACGAAGCGGGCGACGCGATTGAGCTGCTGAATATGCGCCTTTTGCCTGGCGTGGAATTGTCCTGCGAATATGCCATTCCCGGCGGGGCGGCATACTGGCGTGGAATTGTCCTGCGAATATGCCATTCCCGGCGGGGCGGCGCGCGAGGTGCATATGCTGGGCTATTTTATCGCCAAGCCGGGCGATGAGCTTTACGCCAAACTGGCCGAATTGCAGGCGTTTCGCCTGCGGCGCGGGCAGAAGATATTAGACAAGCTGGCGGCGCTGGGCATGGATATCCGCGGCGATTGGACGGCGGCCTATGCCGAAAGCGGCTCGCTGGGGCGCGGGCTGATCGGGCGGAAGCTGGTGGAAGCGGGCTATGCCGCCGATACCGACGAGGCGTTTGACCGCTGGCTTTCGCCGGGGAAGCCTGCTTACGTGCCGCGCCTGAAGCTGGACGCCGCCGAAGCCATCGGCCTGCTGCACCGAAACGGCGCGGTGGCGGTGCTGGCGCACCCCATTCAAATCGGCGACGACCGCCTGATCGCGCCGCTGGCGCGGGCGGGGCTGGACGGCATGGAATGTTCCCACCCCGACCATGACGCGGCGCAGGAGCGGCATTACCGCGCTATGGCGCGTGATCTGGGTCTGGCCGTAACCGGCGGGTCAGATTGCCACACCGGGGGTCTTGGCAGCCGCACGGCGACCGAGCCGGAGCTGGACGCGCTGTTGGCGCGCTATGATAAATATAAGGGGCGTTAAATTGGCGCAAATTGGCGGCAATAAAAAACTGCTTTCCCGCGTATACTAGCAAAAACAGCGAGAGGCAGGCGGCGATATTGAACGAGCAGCAGGAAAAGGGCGGGGCGCTTAATTTGGAGCTTTTGCCCTGCTTCGGCAGCGGGCGGGAGCAAAGCCCGGCAGAGCAGGCATTGCAGCGTCAGGTGGCGGCGCTGGAGGAGCGGCTGGAGCAAATGCGGCTTTCCCGCAGGGTGCTGATGCGTATATTGGAGCGCACCGAGCAGGACAGGCGCGTGGAGCTGGAAAATCTGCGGCGCGAGAATGACCGCCTGCGGAAGAAGAATTATTTGCTGGCAAGACTATCATGGGAGAATATTCGCCAAAGGCGGCAGTAGACAGGCGGGCAAACGGGCAGGCAGTTAGGCGGGCATTGATAAAACTTTCCACTCCATGACCTGCGCAAATTACGTGGAAAGTATTATCAATGCCCTGCCAACTGAGCATTGTGGGCTTGGATAATTTTTTCCGCGAAATTTAGTGCAGCGAAGCGGAACTCATGTAGCGGAAAAATTTATCGAAGCCCCGACAAAAGAATATCGATCTCTTATATAAAACCCAATTTTTGGGTTTTTTTATTTTTCTGCAAAAATCAGCTTTTTCTGGCAAAATGGACTGGACAAGCAGGCTTTTTAAGAGTAAAATAGAGAAAATATAGCTTGTTCCCGCGCCTCGATTTTGGGGGTGGGGCTGGCCGCCAAATCTTAAGGAGGTGCTGTTCTTGTCTGCCAAAATTGTTAAGGAAGGACTGACTTTTGACGACGTTCTGCTGATCCCGGCCGAGTCCGCCGTGCTGCCGAACGAGGTGGATACCAAAACGCGCTTTTCCCGGCATATTCAGCTGAATATCCCGCTGGTCAGCGCCGGTATGGACACCGTGACTGAATACCGCATGGCGATTGCCATGGCGCGTGAGGGCGGTATCGGCGTTATCCACAAAAATATGTCGATCGAGGCGCAGGCGGCGGAGGTTGACCGCGTAAAGCGCTCGGAGCACGGTATCATTATCGACCCGGTGTATCTCGCACCGGATAACACCATCGCTGACGCGCTGAAACTGATGTCGCGCTACCGGATCTCCGGTGTGCCGATCACCGTGAAAGGCAAGCTGGTGGGCATACTTACCAACCGCGACCTGCGTTTTGAGGAAGATCCCGGGCGTCTCATTAAAGAGGTCATGACGACGGAAAATCTGGTGACGGCGCCGGAGGGGACTTCCATCGACGAGGCCAGAGACATTTTGAAGCAGCACCGTATTGAGAAGCTGCCCATTGTGGACAAGAACTTTATGCTTAAAGGGCTGGTCACCATCAAGGATATCCAGAAGATGGTGAAATACCCCAACAGCTGCAAGGACGCCAACGGCAGGCTCCGCGTGGCCGCCGCCATCGGCGTGGGCGCCGGCACGTTTGAACGCGCGCAGGCGCTGATCGACGCCGGCGTGGACGCGCTGGTCATCGATACCGCCCACGGCCATTCGCTGGGCGTTATCCGCCAGGTGGCCAAGATCCGCGAGGCGTTCCCGAATGTTGATATCGTGGCGGGCAACGTGGCGACGGGCGAAGCCACCCGCGCATTGATCGAAGCGGGCGTAGACGCGGTGAAGGTGGGCGTCGGCCCCGGCTCCATCTGCACCACCCGCGTGATCGCCGGTATCGGCGTGCCGCAGATCACCGCCATTATGGACGCGGCGGAAGCGGCTGCTCCCTATGACGTGCCGGTCATCGGCGACGGCGGTATTAAATTCTCCGGCGACATCGTTAAGGCTCTCGCGAGCGGCGCCAGCTGCGTGATGATGGGCGGCCTGCTGGCGGGCACCGAGGAAAGCCCCGGCGAGGTGGAAATTTATCAGGGCAGAAGCTTTAAGGTATACCGCGGCATGGGCTCCTTGGCGGCGATGAAGCAGGGCTCTAAGGACAGATACTTCCAGGAGAACGCGCAGAAGCTGGTGCCGGAGGGCATCGAGGGGCGCGTGCCCTATAAAGGCTCGGTGGCAGACACGGTGTTCCAGATGATGGGCGGTATCCACGCCGGCATGGGCTATTGCGGCGCGGCCACCATTCCCGATCTGCAGGCGAAAGCGCAGTTTGTGCGCATCACCTCGGCGGGCTTGATCGAAAGCCACCCGCACGACGTGCAGATCACCAAGGAAGCGCCGAATTACCACATCTAATACGGCGGTGAAATCAAAGCCAACAGGGAGGGCGCGGGTGCGTCCTCCTTTTTGATTTTTGTTGTAATATGCGGCGGAATATGCTACAATATTATGGTAATTGTGATAGTATTTTGGCGGGAGGTCAACTGTATATGGCTAAGAAAAAATCCGAAGATAAGGCGGCCAAGCCCAAGCGGAAATGGGGCAGTCTGCTGCTGAAGATCGTGATCATACTGCTGGTGGTGCTGGCGGGGGTGCTGATCGCGTTCCATATTATGAGCGAGCGCGCGATCCAGGAGATCGTGCCGGATCGCACGGCCACCGATTATCTGGACGATCGGGTGAACATACTGGTGCTGGGGACGGACGCGGAGGACGGCGTACACGGACGCGCCGACAGTATCATGGTGTTCAACGTGGACTTGGTGAATTACCGCGTCAACGTGCTTTCCATTCCGCGCGACAGCCGCGTGGATATCCCCGGCTATCAGAACAAAACCAAGATCAACCATTCCTTTGCCTACGGCGGCGTCGATCTGACGCGCCAGACGGTGAGCGAGCTTTTGGGCGTACCGATCGATTATTACGCCACCACCAATTTCGCGGGCTTTGAGGATATCGTGGACGCGCTGGGCGGCGTGTATATCGACGTGCCGAAGCGCATGAAGACCCACACGTGGTACGGCGATATCGATCTGGAGCCGGGCTATCAGCTGCTGGACGCCGATCAGGCGCTGGGCTTTGTGCGTTATCGCTATGACGCGGGCGGCGACATCGCACGGGCAGAGCGGCAGCAGCTGTTCCTGAAAGCGGTGTATGAGCGGGTGGTGCATTTGGACGACCCCACCAAGCTGCCGCAGGTCATCACCAGCATTTTGGGCATGGTGGAGACGGATTTGAGCTATGTGCAGCTGGCGGCGCTGGTCGATCATTTTAAGGATATCGACATCGACGCGGCCTTTACGAATGAAACGGTGGGCGGCCATTCGCAGACCATCAGCGGAGCCAGCTATTGGATCATTGATGAGGACGCGATGGCCGACGCCGTGCAGCGTCTGTTCTATGACGAACCGGAGCCGCTGCCCGAGACCGGGGCGGACGAGCCTGACGGCGAAAATAACGAGCAAGACGAACGATAAGTAACTGGGGGAGGAGCCGGGTGAGCATGACGGAGGTTGGCGGAAAGCAGAAAAAGCAGCCCGCTCTGCACGCCGGGCACCGCCAGCGTATGCGCCGCCGCGTGCGGCAAAGCGGCGCGGGCACATTGGCCGACCATGAGCTGCTGGAAGTCCTGCTTTATTTTACGCTGCCCCGCGGCGACACCAACGCTCTGGCGCACCAGCTTTTGGTGCGCTTCGGTTCGCTTTCCCGTGTGCTGGAAGCCGACTATGACGACCTTTTGGAGGTGCCGGGCGTCGGCGAAAACACGGCGTTTCTTTTGAGCTTTATGCCGGCGCTGTTTCGGCGCTATCAGCTGGACAGAAACGGCAAGAAGCGGATCTTCGGCTCCACGCGGGCGTTCGAGCAGTATGTCTGCGATCTGTTTATGGGCGAAAGCCGCGAGGTGCTGTATCTGATCTGCCTGAACGCCGGTATGCGCGTGCTGAACAGCGTGCGGCTGGCCGAGGGCGACGTCGGCAGCGTGAACATATCGGTGGAAGATGTGGTGCGCGCGGCCAAAAAGCAGCACGCCCGCAACGTGGTGCTGGCGCATAACCACCCCGGCGGCACGCTTAAGGCCAGCAACGAGGATTTTGAAGTCACCCGCCGCTGCCTGCGGGCGCTCGCGGCGGCGGGCATTAATCTGGTGGAGCACTTGCTGGTATCGGGCGATAAAACATTCAGCTTTGCCGAGCATAATTATATGTACGCTATCCGCGAGGAAGCCCAAAACCCCTTGGCGCAGCCGGACGACGAGTTATAAATTTTTTGAGGTATTAAAATGGTTGAATTTGTGCATTTGCATAATCACAGTGAATATTCGCTGCTGGACGGCGCGGCGCGTATCAAGGACATGGTGGCCAAATGCGCGGCGCTCGGCATGCCGGCGGTGGCAGTAACCGACCACGGCAATATGTTCGGTGTGCTGAAGCTGTATGAGGAGTGCAAAAAGGTCTCCAAAGCGCGGGCGGCGGAGGGTCTGCCGCCGATCAAGCCGGTCATCGGCTGCGAGTTTTACGTCGCGCCGCGTTCCCGCTTCCTCAAGGAGGGGAAAGAGGACAAAAGCGCCTATCACCTGATCCTGCTGGCCGAAAACCAGCAGGGCTACCGCAATCTCTGTAAGCTGAACGCCATCGCCTATCTGGAGGGCTTTTATTACAAGCCGCGTATCGACCACGAGGTGCTGCGCGCCCACAGCGAGGGGCTGATCTGCCTTTCGGCCTGCCTGGCGGGCGAGGTCATTCAGGCCATGCTGGAGGGCGACAACGAGGCGGCCTATGCCGTGGCGCGGGAATATCTGGACATCTTCGGCAAGGATAACTATTTTATCGAGCTGCAAGACCACGGTCTGGAGGAGCAGCGGCTGACCAATCCGCTGCTGATCAAATTGGCGCATGACCTGGGTATCGGCCTGGTCTGCACCAACGACTGCCATTACATCAACCGCGAGGATTCGGAGTGGCACGATATGCTGCTCTGCGTGCAGACGGGGCGTCTCCGGGACGACCCGATGCGTATGCGCTTCCCCAACAGCGAGTTCTATCTGAAAACACCGGACGAAATGCAGCAGCTGTTCGGCGAATGGCCGGAAGCGCTCGCCAACACCGTGAAAATCGCCGAACGCTGCCACGTCAATCTGGACAAGCATGAAAAAGTCGATCTGCCGGTGGTGCAGGTACCGGAGGGCTACGATCTGGAAAGCTATCTCCGCCATCTCTGCGAGGAGGGTATCAAAAAGCGCTATCCCGTGGTGACGCCGGAACTGCGCGAACGGCTGGAATACGAGCTGGGCATCATTATCCATATGCGCTTCCCCGGCTACTTCCTGATCGTTTGGGATCTGATCAACTTCTGCCATCAGAACGGTATCCGGGTGGGGCCGGGGCGCGGCAGTGCGGCCGGCTCGCTGGTGGCGTACTGCCTCGGTATCACGAATATCGACCCGATCCGCTATAACCTGATCTTTGAACGCTTCCTGAACCCGGAGCGCGTCAGTATGCCTGATATCGACACCGACTTCTGCGTGGTGCGCCGGGGCGAGGTCATCGACTATCTGGTGGAAAAGTACGGTGCGGACAATGTGGGGCAGATCGTCACTTTTGGCACCATGAAATCCAAGCTGGTGGTGAGAGACGTCGGCCGGGCGCTGGATTTGCCCATTCCTGAGGTGAACAAGATCGCCAAGCTGATCCCCAACGATCTGCACATGACACTGCCGAAAGCGCTCTCGGACTCCGCGGAGCTTAAGCAGATGTATGACGAGGACGAGCGGATCCATGAGCTGATGGATATTTCCATGAAGCTGGAGGGCATGCCGCGCCACACCGGCACGCACGCGGCGGGCGTGGTGATCGCCCCCGCCCCGGTGACGGATTATATGCCCTGCTTCAAGATCGGCGAGAACATTTTGACCACCCAGTTTGAAAAAGAGCAGGTGGAGGAGCAGGGCTTGGTCAAAATGGATATCCTCGGCCTCCGCACGCTGACTGTTATCGGCGACGCGCTGGACAATATCCGCCAGAGCCAGGGTATCGAGCTGGACATTGATAACATTCCGCTGGACGATCCGGAGGTTTACGCCATGCTTTCAGCTGGCGACACCGACGGCGTGTTCCAGCTGGAAAGCGACGGTATGCGCACCTATCTGAAGGCGCTGCACCCCGAGCGTATCGAGGATATTATCGCCATGGTGGCGCTGTATCGCCCGGGCCCCTTGGAGGGCGGCATGGTCGGTGATTTCATCAAGCGCAAGCACGGCGAGACCAAGGTCAACTACCCGCACCCGATGTTAAAGCCGGTGCTGGAGGAGACATATGGCGTGATGGTCTATCAGGAACAGATCATGCAGGTGGCCAGCACGATGGCGGGCTTCACGCTTGGCCAGGCCGACGAGCTGCGCCGCGCCATGGGCAAAAAGAAAGCCGAGGTTTTGGCGGCTAAGCGCAAGGATTTTCTGGCCGGCGCCAATAAAAACGGCGTGGACGATAAAACGGCCAACGAGGTTTTTGACCTGATGGAGTTCTTCTCCGGCTACGGCTTCAACAAGAGCCATTCCGCCGCCTACGGCATTGTGACGTATCAGACGGCGTATCTGCGCTGCCATTACGCGGCGGAATACATGGCGGCAATTTTGACCAGCTTCATGGAAAACGCCGACAAGGTGACGACATACATCGAAGCCTGCCGCAAGGGCGGGCTGGAAATTCTGCCGCCGGACATCAATCTTTCCTACACCAACTTTTCGGTCTCCGACGGCAAAATCCGCTTCGGGCTGGCGGCCATCAAGGGCGTGGGGCGCGAAGTCATCAATCAGATCATCGCCGAGCGCGAAAAGGGCGGCGCGTTCACCTCGCTGACCGACCTTTGCAGCCGCATCGTCATCAACAAGCGCATTTTGGAGGGTTTGATCCGCTCCGGTGCGCTGGACAGCCTGGGCGGCAAGCGCTCGCAGTATCTGGCGGTATATGAGCAGGCGCTGGATATTGGTCGCCGCTATGCCGAGGAGCAGGCGTCGCAGCAGCTTTCGCTGTTCGATTTCGGCGTGGAGCAGAAGCAGCTTTTGGAGGTCGATCTGCCCGCCATCGCCGAGCTTGACAAAATGGAGCTGCTGCACATGGAGAAAGACAGTATCGGCTTTTACGTTTCCGGCCACCCGCTGGACGAATACGCCGAGCAGCTGAAACCCATCGTCAACCACCGCCTGGCCGAGCTGGCCGAGTTATCCGACCGCGCCGTGCTTCGCGTGGCGGGTCTGGTGACGGGCAACCAGAACCGGCTCACCAAAAACGGCGACAGCATGGCCATCTTCACGCTGGAGGATAAAACGGCGTCGGTGCGCTGCGTGGTGTTCCCCAAGGCATACGCCGCCAGCCGCAGCGCCATCATCGACAACAAGCCGGTGCTGGTGAACGGCCGCCTGCAAGTGGAGGACGAGGATCGCTATACCATCATCGTGGACTCGGTTTTTGCGCTGGAAAATATGGATTTCCTCGCCGTGCCGAAAGGTATGGAAGCGCCCAAGCCGAAAGATGAGCCGGCAGGCCGCTATCCCCGCCGCCGGCGTGAGCAGCAGCCGGAGCCGCCGCGCGCCGTGGTCTACGTCCGCGTGCCGGATTCCTCCCATCTCGCTGACATTAGGCGGCTGGCGGCCGATAAGGCGGGCGGCTTCGACGTGGTGCCGTATTACAGCGATATCCAGCGCTATCAGCGCGGTCTCGGTATACAGGTGGACAGCGATGTGATCGATCTATATAAGGTACAGTTCGGCGAAAGCAACGTCGTCGTCCGCGTGGCGCCGAAATAAGACGATTGATTTTCCGCCGAAAAGGTGATACTATAAAACAAGCCGCCAATGCGGCAAAATTTAACACAGCTTTGACAGGAGGTTATAAATATGGCAAAGATTACCAAGGAAATGGGCATTATTGAAGTGGTGCAGCAGTACCCGCAGACTATCGAGGTGTTTATGAACTTCGGCATGGGGTGTCTCGGCTGCGCTGCCGCGCATTTTGAGTCGATCGAGCAGGGGGCGCTGGCGCACGGCATGGACGTGGAAGCACTTATGATAGCCCTCAACGCCGCCGCTGACGAGTCGGAAGCCCAATAGCACGCCATCTTCGGGCTTGTTGTCAGATTGACAAAGCTCGCGCACTATCAGTGCAGCTCCTTTGCCAATCTGCCGTACGCGCCCAAATCTGACGCACTCTTGAACTTCCGAAATTTGTGTGCATTATACGGAAAGTGCCAAAGTGCGTGTTCTTTGCGCCTGTTCGGCTTGTGACAAGCTGGGCAGGCGCGGTTGGTGTAATATGATCGTGAGGTGTAACAATGACTAAGCCGGATTATTGCCTGCGCGGTGTCAGCGAGGACGGCAGCGTGAAGCTTTGGCTGGCCGCGACGACTAACCTCTGTGAGGAGGGACGCCGCCGCCATGACGCCTGGAGCGTGGCCGGGGCGGCGCTGGGGCGGCTGCTGACGGCGGGCGTGTTCTTTGGCCAGAACCTGAAAAACGAGCAGGACAGCGTGACGCTGCGTATCAACGGCGACGGCCCTCTGGGGGCGCTCGCGGTGGTGGCGGAAGCTAACGGCACGGTGCGCGGCACGGTGGGTGTACCCCATTTGGAGCTGCCGCGCCGGGCAGACGGCCACTTGGCCGTGGGCGACGCTGTGGGCAAGGGCACGCTGACCGTAATTAAGGACATGGGCTTCGGCGAGCCGTATTCCGGAACGGTGGAGCTGGTCTCGGGCGAGATCGGCGACGACATTGCGGAATATTTCGTCGAATCGGAGCAGACCCCGGCGGCGGTTGGTCTCGGCGTGCAGATCGCACCGGACGGCACGGTGGGCGCGGCGGGCGGCTTTATGCTGCAAGTGCTGCCCCACGCCGACGAGATGACGGTGAAGCAGCTGGAATTTAACCTGGCCAATCTGCCCTCCGTCAGCCAAATGGTGGCCGATGGCCTGACCCTCACCGAAATGGGCAACGAAATTATGCTTGGTGTGCCGTGGCGGGAGCTTTCCCGTACGCCGCTCTCTTACCGCTGCACGTGCAGCCGCGAGCGTCTGCGCGGGGCGCTTATCAGCATGGGGTATAAGGAGCTGAAAGCGCTTTACGACGAAAAGCAGGCCGAGGGCGCGGCAACCGAGGTCATCTGCCGTTTCTGCGGCGAGAAGTATCAGTTTACTCCCGCTGAACTGAAGCAGATGGTGGACGAGCTTGACCGCGAGCGCTTCCGCCGTTTTGCCGCCAGCCTGCAAAATCAGGTGAACACCGCGGCGGAGCAGCAGGATATTGCGGCGGAACAGGCGGCCAAAAGCGCCGAGCCCACTGATAAAACGCCTGATAAACCGGAATAAAAGAAAAAATTTTGCCAAAAGGCTTGCATATGCGCTTGCCTTATGTTAAAATATTAAAGCACATTATGCCGTCCCCAGCAAATTTTTGGGGAACAGGCGGTCCGCTGCCGCAGGCTTTTCGATTGGCCGGCGCTATGAACGCTTGGGAAGTTTAAGGAGGAACAGAAATGAACGTAATCGAAGAACTGGAAAAAGAGCAGCTGCGTAACGATATTCCGGATTTTAAGCCGGGCGATACCGTGCGTTTGTCGATCAAAGTCGTCGAGGGCGGCAAGGAAAGAATCCAGCAGTATGAGGGCGTGGTCATCAAGCGCCAGAACAGCGGTATCCGCGAGACGTTTACCGTGCGCCGCGTCAGCTATGGCGTGGGCGTGGAGAAAACTTTCCCGATCCATTCACCCCGTCTGGATAAGATCCAGGTTATGCGCCGTGGCCGCGTACGCCGCGCCAAGCTCTATTACCTGCGCAATCTGACCGGCAAGGCGGCTCGTATCAAGGACATTCGCTAAATTCTGTTCAAACACATAAGCACAAAAGTCATGCCGGCTTTTGTGCTTATTTTGTCTGGGCGGGGCTTTGCGAAAAAGTCAAGACTAAATTGCAAAAATTCACAAATAATTTCAAATTAGCATGGCGACGCCTTCAGCGAACACAGAATTCGCGCTTCTGAATCCGTGAATTTCTCTGGGGTAGTTGTTGATCCAGTCTTCGACCTGGCGGATCGCCTTCGCCGTTACCTGGCGGAAGTCGGTCCCCTTCGGGAACCACCGGCGGATCATTTTATTCAGATTTTCGTTTGTTCCTCTCTCATACGAAGAATAGGGGTGACAATAATAGACCTTTGTCCTGTTGCCTTTCCGGCGACAGGACTTTTCTATTCCCTGGCAGTCAGCGAATTCGGAACCATTGTCGACGGTGATCGTCTGGAATATCTTATAGAAGGCGGCGCCGTATTGACGTTCAAGGCGATCCAGGGCCGCGACGACGCTTCGGCTTGTCTGGTCCTTCATAGGGATAATGATTTCTTTTCTGGACTTCCGTTCGGTCAGAACCAGAAGGGTTTTCTTCGTCTTTTTCTTGCCTTCGACACAGTCCATTTCCCAGTGACCGACGGTTTCCCTGGCGTTGATCTCTTTCGGGCGGTTTTCAATGCTTTCGCCGGCGGAAGGACGGGAAGCCTTCTTCACGCGGTTATAGGAACGCTTCTTCTTGCTCTTTTCCGGAAGGCTTTTGTTTGTTATGGTCAGAAAGACGCCTTTGTCGATATAGGAATAAAGGGTCGATTCACAGATCGTCGTCTGGAATTCGATTCCCTGTTCCTTGATTTCGCCCAGGACAGCGGCCGGCGAATAGCCTTCTTCGCCGATCTTCTTTTCGATATACTTGGCAAGGGCGTGATCCTTACCGATCTTCAGATCAGGACCCTTCGCCGCCAGATGTTCCCTGTATGCCGCTTCAGCTATGTCCGGACTGTATCGTTCTTCTTCGGTCAGGTCTGAATTCGTGTGGATATAACGGCCGCGCTTGACTTCGTTGTAAATGGTGCGAAGGTGGACACCGATTTCGTCGGCGATTTCCTGGTAATGCCGGCCGGCCTTCAACATGGCTTCGATCTTCAGGCGATCGTTCCATGATAAATGTCTGAATCTGCGTCTTTTCATTGTTATTCCTCCCTGGGTAAGCAAAAAGGCCCCGTCCGTAATGGACAGGGCCTTCTGATCGTTATATGTTGGATAATCGGGCGATATGTTCCGCCAGTGCTTCTTTTATGAAGGCGTTGACGCTCATTCCGACCGATTCGGCCGCCTTCGCGATTTTTTCCCTGTCACCTTTCGGGACTGTGATTTCGATTCGGTCATAGGCTTTCGTATTATAGCGCTTGTTTGCGGCTGTCTGTGCTTTACTCATAAAATAATCACCTCACGCCTATTATTATATACTACCGGTAGTATATTGTCAAGTGGTTCAGGGTAAAAAAATAGGCCACCGGTGATCCGGTGGTCGGTTTTTGGTTCAGTCTTCAGATAAAAGCCAGTCGACAGACACGTTCAGAACCTTCGCTATAACCTTCAGTTCGAAGTCTGCGACGAAGCGTGTTCCGATCTCGATTCGGCTGACGCTGTCGCGCTCTATGGTTATACCGGCAATCTGTAACTGTGCCGCGAAGTCCGCCTGGGTAAGTCGGCGCTTTAACCTGGCTTCGCGGATTCTTGGACCGCTGACGTTCTTCTTCCCCTGATAATCGTATATTTTCACGCCAGACCCTCCCTTCATTTGTAACTTTTGTGTTAAACGTCTGAATTATTCTTGTTTTTAACACATTTTTCGCGTATAATTATGTTAAAGGTCAGAATCACGCGATTATTCAAAAAGAATTTACATATAGAAGGGCGGTGATCCTGTGTTTTTTGATTCGAAGAAGCGCCAGGAAAAGCGTGAAGCGAAGCGCAAAGAAAGGCTTTACCAGGAAGCCGTGAAGAAAGACCCTTTGTTCCAGGACAGACTGAACCGGAACCACGAAATAATGATGGATTCTATTCGAATTCTGAACGATACAAGGAACCTGGTCACATTTACAGGCCGATATTCAGACGCAAAGTCGGCCGCTTTCCGGTTGGAAACGGCCTTCCTTCAGATCGGCGACGACTGCTGTCAGGGTATACAGGACGAAATTGACACCCTGTTTATAGAACGGCTTCCGGCTGTCCTTGATCTGGAACTGGCACAGGCCGACGCACTGAAAACGCTTTCCGGCAAACGTAAACGGTGGAACGGAATTGTTCAGACGTTGGAAAAGTGTGAACGTGTTTCCGGAAGCGCTGTCGAAGACGCGATCACGGAAGCGGAAGCGAAGGTTTTTCTTCTTCTGGAAGAAGGGACCGACTGGTCGAAAGAACCGGTCGACATTGACTTCGGCCCGTCTGAAGCTGTTGTCGTGGAAAGTCTGAAGAAGGCGGCCCTGAAGACAGCTATTGAACGCGGTATTCCGGAAGACCAGGCCAGGGATATAATCGAAAAGACGATCAGAAACAAAAAAGCGGCCAGGGGTGATCCCTGACCGCTTCTTTTTGTGCCTGTGATTCAGTTTATACTTTCTGAAGGTTGGACGCCTTAACGGCGGCAGTGACGGTCTTTCCGATACCAATGACGACACGATCGCCGTTCACCTGGATCACGTCATAGATGTCATAATAGGTCTTGAAGCTTCCGCCGTTGTAGGTCTGGGCCTTCAGGACCTTCACTTTGTCGCCCTTGCGGATCGTCTGATCGGCGCCGGCGGAAATGTCGGCCGCGTCGACCCACCCGTAAACAGTGGAACCCCTTCCGGACACTGCGACCAGGTGGTAAGGGTGGGCCTTGCCGGCCGCGATCGCGGTGATCTTCGCCTTTCCGGCCTTACAGGTTTTCCTTGTGGCGGTCTTATAGGCGGAAGTGTAGTGGCTTGTTCCGGTGAAGTCGACTTCCATTCCGACGTCCAGGGTCTTTTCTTCGACCTGGTCGTCCTTTTCGACGACGGGTTCCTGATAGCTTCCCAGGCGTTTATTGACTTCGTCGGCGATCTGGCCGTGGCGGTTATACAGATAATCACCAGGACAGGACTTGTTCGCATAATCGCGGTGAACGGTCATATTACAGCCGTTTCTGTGATTTACGCGGTCAGCCTTGTTCGTAGACCAGACCAGTTTCTTGATCCCGTTTCGCTGACAGATGTCAGTCACCAGGTCGATCAGGGCGGCGAAGGCCTTGTCGTTTACGGCGTAGGGGTGTTTTGTATCAGACGCGACTTCGATCGTGATCGCGCGGTGGTCGTTGGCGCCACTGGAAGAACACCAGGAACGGTCCTTTTCTTCGACATACATTCCGATTCGGCCGTCGACGCCGACGCCGTAATTCGAAGACGCCTGTCTGGAAGTAGGGGCGAAGACGTTTCCCAGGGTTTCGACCGAACACTGGCCGACGACACAGTGGATCGTGATCGTGTCGATCTTCTTATTTCTGGGACTGGTCTTGTTCGGGGAAATTTTGGTGTAGCTTACAAGGGGACTATTGCTCATTTTCAGTCACGTCCTTTCCCACGGCGAACCCGATCGGGTTTGTGGCCGGTTCTGTTTCCTGGGTGTTATCCACAGTTTCCACATTATCCACAGGGCCGGCGTTCAAAATTGCGGTGAACTTCGTGAAGGCTTCCTTGATGTATTTACAGGACACCAGAAGAACGGCGCCAATGATCACCAGGTCGGCGAACAGGTCGGAATATTCTTCAGGGATCGCCCACCCGACTTCGTTCGCAAACAGGGGAAGCGTAGTCACGGAAATACACAGAAGGGTCAGTCCGACGACAAAGGTCAGAATCTTCAGGCCGCTTGTGATCAGCTTTTCACGGCTGAACTGTTCCTTCTGAAGTTTGATGTTATACCAAAGGGAAAAGGTGACGTTTGACAGGTATGCCGCTAAAAAAATCAGCATGGCCCACCCGATCGTCACCAGGTTAGAGATAACAGTTTGATACATGGTTAAACCTCCTTTGTATCGTTGTAGACTTCGGGGCCGTATTGCTTCCGAAGTTTGATTCGGTTTTCGGCTTTCGCCTTGCTGTAATAGAATCCCGTAGCGGTTGCCAGTTCAGCGAATACAGCCGGAATCAAATAGGCCAGGGGTGACGCGTCGCCGGTTTTCCAAACGAAGGCCAAAGTGAAGACCGTCACGACGATCGTGACGGTCCCCACGGCGGCCATTATGATTTTGGAAAATTCGCGTTTTTTCTTACGCCTGGTCATGTTCCAAATCTTCGATTCGGTGATTCGCGACCTTGATCTGTTCCTTGATCACCGCTTGATCTTCTTCCAGTTTGTATGTTCTTTCGACAAGGTTATTGTGTCTGTTGACCTTGTTTTCAAGCTGTTCAAGGCGGTAAGCGATCAAGGCTGAACTTTTGCGGTTTGCGAAGTACGTTCCGGCAAGCGTACCCAGAAGGGACAGAAGTCCAATGATTATTCCTTCGGTCATGCTGTCACCTCCGTCCACCCATAGACTCCAGGTTCCCAGACGTTCGCGTCGACGTCAGAAGTCCAGTGCTCCCCGTTATGGGACACCTTCGCGCCGGCGTCATAGGCGTCATGGGCGCCGACAGGCTGTGACCATTCAGGCCATTCCACAGTCGGATCGCCGATTTTCACCCACAAGGAAACGGCGGTGTCAGGGGTCCAGTCTGCTTGTGAAGTGTGGTCCTGAATACAGCGGTACAGTTCGCCGTTATGGCGGCGAATGTTTCCGGCCGTGTATGTAGCCGGATAGACCCAGGGTGAAAACTGACTGGCGTTTTCGGTTGCGGTTACGTCGTCGATCTGTCCGCCTTCAGCCAGGGTCACAAAGGCGATAGAAGTCGCCCTGGAAATTTCATTCACGGGGTTCTGTGCTTCCTGGGCCTTTGCTTCCTTCATGCTGACGGCTTCGCATTTTGTAGGATCGAACATGGTGTTTTCCTCCTTCCTTACGCGAAACGGATCGTCGCCTGTGTAACTTCGATTTCTTCGTCACCCTTCAGGATATAGAAGCGATAACCCAGGCCGTAACCGTTCGCGGCTGTCGTGTTGCTGAAGACGTGAACAAGGCTGTTCACTTTGCTTGTAATATCCTCCCATACAGGGGAAGAGTCGAACGGATTATTCGTAACTTCCAGGTGAAGGGTGGAATCTGCCGGCCTTTCGGTCGGGTAAAGAGAAATAAAGACCTTCTTGACCAGGGAATCGGTTTTGAAGGCGCGCGCGGCCGCGATTCTGCTGACGGTTCGGCTGAAGGTGATCTTCCTTGTGGCCGTTCCACCGGCGCCGTCGCTTGCGGTGATCGTCAGGACGTGGGTTCCGGCGATCAGCTTCAACCAGACGTCAGTCAGGTCGATCGTGTTTGTGGCGCCGCTTGTGGCGGTGTAGCTTCGAAGGGTGATCGTTTCAGAACCGTTCGTCAGGGTTTCGACGACGGTCAAGGTCTGGGACGAAGCCTGGGCGTCAGTCACAGTATAGGAATGACTGAAGGGGTCAGCCTTCGCGCCGACGTTGGTGTCGGAACCGCTGATCACGGGCGCGGTGTTGTAGGAAATGGTCTTCGCGGAACCGGTACAATATCCGGATTCAAGGCCGTTCGCGTCGACTGCCTTCACGCGGACCTGATAGGTCGAACCGGACGTCGGAACGGTGTCAGTGATAGACTTCGCGGTGGTAATTCCGATCTGGGTGTAGGCGCCGGAATCGGTTCGTCTTTCCCAGACGTAGGAAATGGCGTCGCCTTCAGGATCAGAAGAACCGCCGGTCGTGATCGTCAGACTGTTTCCGGCCTGGGGTGTGCCGTAGGAAATAGAAGACGGATCAGTGGGCGGCTGATTCCACTGAAGAATGTAAGCGCCGTCTGTGTCTGTTGAATCGGATACCAGATTCGTAGATGCCAATTCCAAAGCCGGCCGAACGCCATTGCTGCCAGAGTACGCGTCGCGGTTGTCCAGACTGCCGTCGGTGCTGACAATGCGCGCAAAGTTCGCGTCCGCGGCGTTCGGGGTACGAAGCCACCAATGCCAGGCAGAAGAAGCGTTCAGACTGGAATTCGTATATTCGGACTTGCTGATCGCTTCGGCCGTAGGTTTACACTGGCGACGTGTGGCGCTGTTGAAGTAGGACCAGACGGTTCCTTCTGCGACGCTGTTTTCGTTGGCCAGGCCGACTTCGGTGTTCGACAACAGATAGACCTTTCGGGTAATGTCTTCATAACCGCCGCCGTCGGTGACGGTGTTCTTTGCGACGCGGATCACAGTGTCCAGGATAGCGGCGCGGAAGTCCGCTTCGAAGTTGGACAGGAATCCGGCTTCTGTGTCGTATTCGTTGTAGTTGTTCAAGACATTCGCGTTCGTAGGCGCGGCGTCGGCGCTGTGCCTTGCGGAATACCAGGAAGAAGCGGCGCTGTTTAACCACTGGTCAATGTTCGAAACAGAATATCGGTTGTTACCGTAATTCTTGCGGTCGTAATTGCTGTTCGACGCTTCCTTCGCGTCGAAGGCTTTCAGCGTGATAATGCTTTCAGTGACCAGTTTCGTTCGGCCCGTCGCCTGGTGACCCACTATGAACCTGATCTGTTTCCCGTTGTACTTCGTATTCGCCGACTTGACGATCGCGCCAACGGGCAAAGCGGAAAGTAATTTCGCCATAGGTTATTCCCTCCAATTCTTTTCTGAACAGGCTGAAGAACAGGTCGTCCGTCTTCCTGATCAGATGATAACTGTTCCCGTGTTCGGCGTGGCCGGTCCAGGACGAATATGACTGAATGATCGTTTCAATGTCGATCCGGCCTTCGTCCAGAAGGTGACGGAATTTCTTCAGTTTTCGTCTGATTCGGTTTTTGCTGTCACGGCGAATTTTGCGGATCACCCTTCCGGTGTCCGTCATGTAGGTCCTAAAGCCCAGGAAGTCGATTCCCTGGGTCAAGGGGAATATGGCCGTTTTCTGGTTCAGTTCCAGTCCAAGCGGAACAAGGAATTTTCTGATTTCTTCCAGGCAATACTGAAGATATTCCTTGTCGTGGTGGATCAGATAGAAGTCGTCCATGTAACGGCCATAAAATTTGATTCCCAGACGTTCTTTGATCATGTGGTCCATTCCGGACAGGTACAGGACCGCGAACCATTGTGAAGTGTGGTTCCCGATCGGGATTCCTGGCCCTTCGGTGGAATCTATGATCATATCAAGAAGCCATAAGACGTCGGTGTCTTTGATAAGCCGGCGAAACTGTGATTTCAGAACGTCGTGATCGATTCTGTAAAAGTATTTTCGAACGTCGCACTTCAGGACCCACCCGTCCGTCCCGTGTTGCCGGTAAAACTTCTGCATAAACAGTTTCAGGCGGTCAAGGCCGAAGTGTGTTCCTTTGCCCTTTTGACTTGCGTAGTTGTCGTATATGAAGGTTTTTGAAAGAACCGGTTCCAGGACATTGTCGCAAAGACTGTGCTGAACGATTTTGTCGCGGAATGAATTATACATAATCAGGCGTTCCTTCGGTTCCTTTACTATGAAGCAGTTATAAGGCGAAAGGCGGTATTTGTGTGACGTCAGCATGAAATGAATGAACATAAGGTTTTCAAGAATGTTCGCTTCGTATTTGCAGACGGCATACTTCCACCGTTTACCTTTGCGCGCTTCTGTATACGACGAATACAGGCTGTTAAAGTCTGCGACAGAAGCGAAGTCAGAAGGTTCTGCTTTCTGTTCTTCGCTCAATTTAGAATCCTCCTTGACGCTTATAGTCCGGCCGTCACCACGGAAGGCCTTTCGTCGTCAATCATGTATTTACCGTAGCCTTTCCGGATTGCGGAAGGAAACGACCTCCTTTGTTGGGGTACTCTGCTTTCAGGTTCGTCGCCTTACTCGGTCACGTTTTCCACCAAATCCGGCCGAACGCCATTGTTGCCATTGTACGCGTTGTTGTTGTTCAGACTGCCGTCGGTGTTGACATTGCGCGCATTGTTCGCGTTCGCGGCGTTCGGGGTAACAGGTCGTTCCCTAAGGGGTTTTATCACACGCCTTCAGGTATCGGCGCCGAAGGTTCCACCGGTTCGGCGGTTTCCTGTTCTGCCTTATACCATTTAGCGGTCATAAACTTAACGTCCAGGGTCAGCTTCGTCCAGTAGTCAAAGGTTCCCTTGTCGATATAGGACCGCTTCTTCGACAGTTCGATCATGTGAAGCAGTTTCTTACATTCGGTCAGGGCGGCCCTTTGCAGACGAAGCCGTTCCAGGCGATCCGCTTCGTCGCGGATCGGGAATATTTCGTTCGCTTCCAGTAGGTCGTCATATATGGCCATGACGTGTCCCTGGATTCTGTTGACAATAGAAAAGCGAACCTTCTTCGGGAAGCGGTTCGCGTTGTCGGTCAGGTCCAGGGTATAGTCGATCAGTTTGTCGGCCACCGGAAGAACGTGAAGCGGACTTTCGTTTTTATTCGAAGTCCGCTGATAATTTCTTCGGGTTCCCATTGATACACCTTCGCTTTCTTATTCTTTCGACCGTTTCCGGATCGCCGGAATAGTCGAAGCCATATTCACGAAGGACGACGGTTTCTTCCGTCCCTTCGTAGGTTACGCCGCACAGAACCACGCTGTCGCCATTACAGCGGCCGCACACGGGCCGAAGTTCAGTGAATAGGTTAGACACCAGACAGGACGTTTCTGACGGCGTACAGGCGAACCTGGTCACAGATACAGGCGATTCTGGGACGTGTCCAGAATTCCTTCCGGAACGCCGTCACCGTCATATCCGACCCAGTTCGCGATCTGTGCCGGCGCGAAGGTGTGTGTCACGGTGGTTCCCGTGAAGCCGGTATTTAACTGGTCCAGGATCGACTGAATGTCGTTGTCCTGGCGTCGCTGAACCTGTTCGGTCGTTTCGCCGGTCGTTTCGTTGATCGTGGACGCGGCCTGGGTGTGGGCCACAGGCGCCGCATAGGCGATTAACTTGGTATTTGTGACATAGGAACCGGCGCCCACCTGAACGGACACGGCGGCCGCTTCCTGGTTCGTAATGAAGACGGCCAGGTCGTGAATGTGGACGGTGTCGGCCCCGTCTTCGAAGGACGTCGCCGGAATGACGTTGTCACTGTCTTCGCCGTCAAGCCACCCATAACAGAACAGGATTTCGTTCCCGTTGATGTCCTGGCCGAAAACGCCGATTTCCCTGATCCATACGTTCGCTTCCAGTGCTTCGTTCGTGATCTGAACAGGAATTCGCATGATCGCCGGTGTACCGTCGACGAATTCCTTTCCGTCAAGGTTCGCTGTGACGTCTTCAGGATTGATAAGTCCCGACAGGGTGTTCGGACTGACGGTCGGAATTCCGCTTCCGGCGGCCGCGCGCGTCAGGGTCAGACCCTGGCCGGACGCGATCAAGGCTGTCAGTGCTTCGACGCCGTTGTCGGTGACGATAGACTTGAATTTTGCCATGTGGTTTCCTCCTTATTCGGTCGGCTTGTAGACGTGCCGGTTCATAACCGCCATAGCGGAACAGGCGGCCGTCTGGGCCGGTTCGATTTTCTGTGGAATTTCGGTCTTCATGCGAAGGACCAAATTCGCCGGAATCATTTGTCCCAGTGTGGCCACCAGGGCGTCGCGCTGTGAATAACCTTCCAGGCGGATTCTGACCAGTAGATCATAGGCGTTTTCGTCCAGTGTGACGCTGAAGTCTTCGCTGACCGTGGACAGATACTTCAGAAGGGTTATGTAAGTGTAGGGAAGCTGATCCAGGTATCGGATCAGGATTCTTTCACGGCGTTCCTGTAAAGTGTCGCCAGGGGCCACAGAAAGGCCCAGAATCGCTTCCCACCGCTGACACCCATATTCGGTAAGGGACACAAGAAAGAAGTCGTCAGCGGCGTTCCTGACGTCACTGACGACCCTTTCGAATTCCGGCTGTTCTGCGTTTGCGATCTGGTCGAATTCGATCAGTTCCTGAAGGCAACGCGGCCAGTATTCTTTAAGTAACATTTTTGACCACCCCCAGAACCGGAATAGCGTTCGACGCCAGACTGATATTCTGGGTCGTGCCGTTGATCGTGGTTCCGGTTACGTCGATAATTCCGTCGACGGCCAGGACCTTTGTTTCGATCTGGCTGACGCGGACGATCAGGACTTCCTGGTCGACCCATTCCTTCGCCAGTTCGGCGAAGTATTCCTGGATAGCCTTCTGGACCTCTGCTTCGACAGATTCCCAGGTGTAGGACGTCGCAAAGGTCAGCGCGAAGGAAACATTCACAGTCGTTCCGACGACGCCTTCCACGGTTACGACGTGGCCGATTGGCGCGATACCGTCACCGACGCCCTGATTCTGAACAGGGTCGACGGCCGTCTGGACGCTGTTGACCAGGTCTTCCGAAGGAATCCCCCAGTCACTGTCGACGAAGATGATCTTGACGGTTCCGCCGCCGTTCCAGACAGGAATGACCTTGATCTTTCCGACGCCCTGAAGAAGTTCGACCTTTGTCTTATAGTCGGCCTTGTTTCCGCCGTATGCCTGGGATTCAAGGCTTTCCAGGTAACGGGAATACAGGTCGGCGTCAGATTCTTCGTCTTCGCCGTTGATCAGAATGTCGGCCAGGCGCGCGGCGCCCAGGCCTTCGACATAGTCGATCGGGAACAAGTTTCCCTGGTAACGGTTACCGGCGGCGCCGGCTGTTTCGCATACCAGGCGGAACTGACCAGTCGCCAGTTTTTCGGTGACTATGTAGTTCAGGGAATCGCCGGAAAAGCGCGTTCCGATAGGAACGTCCATAGCGTTTCCGTCACCGTCTTCGAAATATCCATTTCGGACAGCGGCAGTCGCGGCCGTTCGGAAGACACTTCGTTCACGGACCTTCTTTGTCAGGTCTTCGCCGGTTTCGGTGTCAGGGAAGGCCCTGTCCATAAGATAGGCCAGTTCGATATACATGATCGCCAGTTCAGCGGCCGCCGGCGCTATGGCGTCATATATAACGGAACCTTCGCGTTTGTCGATAGAAGGCGCGACGCGCTTCAGACAACGGTCCATAATTTTTTCGAATGTCATATCTTCAAACATTTCCGCCCACCTCTCTTTCGATAGGAATTTCGCCGAAGATAGTTTCGGCCGTGAACTTCACGGAAGCGGTTCTTTTGTCGATCTGGACCACTTCGAAGTCGACGACGTCGGTGATCCGGCTGTCCGCCAGAAGTGCTTCGCGAATTACACGTTTGATTTCACTTGCAAACACTTGATAACTTTTCCCGACGACGGCGTTCAGTTCTATTCCGTAATTCCAGGAATAGATCAGAAATTCAAATCGTTCGGTTTGCAGTATTTTGTAAATGGCCTGTTTCATGGCTTCCGTGGAATCACAGAAGCCACCGACGCGGCCGGCGTCAAAGTCGATTTTGTATGTCCGCGAAGGGGCGTCAGCGGCGGTCTGAACCGCCACGTCGGCGCCGATCTTCACGGTCGTCGCGTTAGGAATCATAAGTTCACACCCTTCCCAGAACCAGGAAGGACTGGCCGCCCTGGTTTCTTAAAAGGACCACCTTTTCACCGACTGCCAGGCCGTAATAATATTCGGACGTTCCGTCAGTGTTGGTCTGATAGTTGTTCTTCAGGACGTGGGAATGGGACGCGAAGGACGCGTCGCCGCTTCCGCCTGACTGCGCTTCGGTGGTGGGCGAACCCTTGACGCCAGTGTGATAGTGTGTAGGATAAAAGCCGGCCTTGAATTCCTTCATAACGACGATAGCGTCGCCGGAAATGTCGAAGCGGTTGTCGACACGGATCGTCAGCGGTGACGTTTTGGTCACGGTCCCGAACATATAAGCGGCCGGAACGCCGGCGTTCTGTGTGCCTTCCGCGACTTTTTTCATTGTGTCAAGAAGTCCCATATTACACCACCTTCAATTTCAAAGACATAGTTTCCTTCAGAAGATCGTGACTGGCTTCTTCGACGATAAAGAAGGACTTCACGTCCACGGCGCCGATTCCGATAAACAGGGCGCGGCCGGCGCGGACGGACAGGTCAGCGATCGCGTTCACGCTGAAGGACCGCTTCGGTCTGTTGTAAAGTTCCAACATTTGATCGCCGCGTTCCTTGATCTGCGCTTCGTTCATGCTTTCGTCGACCGTTTCGTAATTTTGCAGAATACCCCAGAAGTTCATATTGTTTGAATCCTGGAAGATATAGGCGTCACGCTTTCCGGTTTCCTTATTGTCGCGGACCAGTTTGATCTTGTTGAAGGTGTCGGAATCTATGTCGGTTTCATAGGTGAAGCCTGTCGCCAGGCTACCGTCACCCACGAAAAGGTCCAGTTTCGCGGTTTCGACGTCAGTCAACGTCAGTTTTCCGAAGTCGTCCCACAGGACGAACATTTTACCGGTATTGATCAGGGTGTAGTCGATCGCCTTCAGAACAATATCGAAAAGAGTTTGTCCGTCTTCGATCATGGAAGGGATCACATATCCAGTATTGACCAGGCTTCCGGTCTTCAGTTTGAAGTCCTCCGCGATCTGTAAAAGAATCTGGTCGGCGCGCTTACCGGTAAAGACATAGGTTTCCTTGTTTTTCTTCAAATACCAGGTTTGATCGTAGGCCAGAACCTGAACCTGGTCTTTTTCGTTCTGGCTGATTTTAACAACGTAACCATAGAACAGGCCCACGTCGCCGTCCTTCAAACAAAGGATTCCGCCGTGTGTCCATTACACCGCGTCGTCGACGATCGCGGTCAGGTCCAGGGAAGAAGGGGAACCGGACCGTTTTGTCGACCATTTCGCGGCAGTGATCAGCGTCGTAATGTCGAACGCGTCACCGGTGACGTTGTTCTGATACAGGATAGAAATTCCCATTATGGAATCGTGAACACCTGTCCAGGATAGATCAGATTCGGGTTTGATCCGATCTTTCCCTTATTGGCGTTATAAATCTTTGTGTAGTCGCTCCCTTTGCCATAGAATTTCTTCGCGATATTCCACAGGCAGTCCCCAGACTTCACGGTATAGGTTTTACTGGTCTGTTCCGGCTTTCCTGGTCTTTCGGGTTCCTGGGTTTTCGCCGGTTCTTCCTTCTTTTCCGGAAGGACGATTCTTTTCGGGGAAATATCCTTCCATTCGTACAGTTTGATCGTGTAATACAGATCCCCCAGTTCGCCGGACCGTTCTTCGTATTCGAAGGAATCAATTCCCATACGAAGGTTACAGTCCAGGTCTGTTCCGGTGATCAGGAAGCGGACAGGGGACTTCTGGTCCCTGGCCTTCTGGATCGCCTGGACAATGCTGACGGGGTCCCTGATCTGGCCGACTGTATACGGCGCCTTCGACACAGGGAAGAAACTTTCCCAGGACAGGATTCGAAGGCCCTTCTTTCGAAGAAGAAGAACTTCGCCCAGTTCAAGAACGGTCACCCGTTCGTTTTTGCCAGGCGAAGAAACATTCAGTTTCGCCGGAAGGACGGGAATGTTTATTTCCCGTCCCCCGACGATCAGGGTCATTTTGTAGTTGCTCATTAGTTATACACCCCTTCCGCCGCCGCTGTGAATTCGTCTTCCAGTTTCTTTTCGATCTTGGTGACGACTTCGTCGACGTCGACTTTTTCGCTGATCTGGGCGTCCACCGCCACAGTAGGCGTCAAAGTGACGAAGTTCTGGACATAGCGCATTTCTGCCACGTCGCGAAGGAATTTCAGGTCTTCGTCGGCGATATTGACGTCGCTTTCGATAGAACCCACCGATCCGACACTGTCCACGTTTCCGACGTCATACTGGTCAGTATTCCAGTCGGACGCGCCGGCGTCAGAATTTGCCTGGGCGGCTTCGGCTCTGGCGTTTGCGTAGGTTTCGGACAGTTGGGCCGTAGCGTCGGCAAGTTCTTGCTTCGCCGCTGAATATGTGGCGTCGCGTTCTGCCTGGGCGGCCTTGATGTCCGCTTCATACTGATTCAGGGCGTCGGCCCTTGCCTGTTTGGCGGCTTCGTTTTCGGCGGCCGCTGTCGTGGCGAAAGTGACCTGTTCGATCAGGCCAATATTGACGCCTGGAATCTTATTCAAAAGGGATATGAAGTCGTTTATGATCCCGATCGCGCCGTTAATCATGTTCTGAAGAACCGTTAAGACACTGACCTTCATATCGCCCATAAAGTTAGCGATTGCCACGCCGGCCTTCTGCCAACATAGCTTTAATTTGTCGATCAGGTTCGCGATCCAGTTGTAAACCGCAAAGAAGGCGACTTTGATCGCCGCCCAGGCTACCAACAGGGCCGCCTTGCAGATTTCCCAGGCGTTCTTCACGCCACCGACGGCCTGGATCATCTTGTAAAGGACGCCTATGACGACGCCGATCGCGATAGCGATCCAGAACAACGGGTTCGACAGAAGGGTCACAAAGAACGCCTTCGCGGCGCCGTTTGCGATCCATGTCGCGGCGGTCTGAATACCAAGGGCCACCGCGTAAGCGATAGCCGCGCCGGCAAGGCCCCAGAAGATCGGGGCGATAGTGGACCAGTTTTCATAAATCCACTGGGCGCCGGCTCCGATCGCCTGGATAACAGGCCCGAAGGCTTCCAGGGCGATATTCTTCGCCAGGGTCCAGACCTGGGCGAAGGTCATAGGCATAGCGTTGAACTTCGCGTTGATTTCGTCAGCGGACGACAACATGGCATTTTTGACGATCGTTGAAGTGATCTGGCCTTCCTGGGCCATTGAACGAATTTGTCCAATAGGAACCCCCAGGTAGTCGGCGATCGTCTGAATGATCGTCGGCGCCTGTTCGAAAATGCTGTTCAGTTCTTCGCCACGAAGGACACCGGAAGACATGGCCTGGGTAAGCTGTAACATAGCCGCGTCCACGCCGGCGGCAGATGTGCCGGCGATCGTGAACTGTTTGTTGATCAGTTCTGTAAACTGGATCAATTCGGCGTTGTTACCGAAGGCGTCCTTCGCCATAATACCCATTTTTGAAACGGCGTCAGCGGTCGTCTGGTAGGCCGCGCGCGAACGATTCGCGGACGCCATGATCATAGACTGAAGTTCGTCTGTGGTCTGAAGTCCGTCGTTCATCAGATCAATTCTGGCCCTGGTCGTGGTCATAGTGTCCGCCAGGTCTATAACCTTTTGGACACTGATCGCCGCCAGGGCGGAAGAAATGTATTTCTTCACGCTTCCCCAGGCGTTCGCGACGCCTTTCGCTTCATTCTGGGCCTGTTGCTGTTTACGGTTGAAGTTATCAACCTGACCGGAAGAGCGACTGACGGCCGAAGACGCCTTGTCAAAGTTGGCGCCAGGGTTCACCTGGTCCGACAGGGTGTCGGTCACTTCCAGGGCGCGATTCGTTCGGGAAAGGGCGGTGGTGATCTTCCGTAGTTTGGAAGTCATACCGTCACGAATAGTCATTTGTGTAGCTACTCCGGCCACAGTTCATCACCTTCCTTTCTTTCCCTTCCGGTTTGCTTTCTTCGCTTCTTTCTTTTCCTTCTCGATCTGAAGGTCGATCGAAGCATAGATAAAGGCCCGTTCCCGAAGGGGAAGGGCCACAAGCTGACTGGGAAGGATTTTCAACCGGTGAAGGGCGTAATGTGCATAGACGGATTCACCGTCCGCCTGGCTATCATCACCCCCACCGGTTATTAGTTTTTTGCTTCGTCACGAAGGTCGTTCACGTCGTCGGTGAACCCGTTGATCTCCTGGACGCCCAGAAGAAGGTCGATAAACTGACCAGGCTTCAGAAGGACGTCGATCAGCGCTTCGGCGCCCATGACGCCATATTTCGCCTGAAGGTCCGCGTCCTTGAAGTTGGGGTCGACGGTGCAAGCGATAACCAGGCGGTTATTGTAAAGGTCCTGATCGGTGTCAGTGGTCTTCTGGTGGGTCTTCTTGTCGAAGGTCACCTTCTGACAGGACTTTCGAAGGGCCTTGTTTTCGCCCTCTGTGATAGACTTGATCGTGAAAGGAACAGGGAAGCCGCTGACCGCGACTTCCGCTGTTGCCTGTACTGTTTCCTCGTTTGCCATAAGGAATTCCTGAAGTTTACCCATGTTTTTATCCTCCTTTGAAGTGTGTCGTTAAATCTTCGCGAACGGGGTCAGAATGTAGAAGTCTTCGAAAGTGAAGTCGACGTCTTCGTCCAGTGCGTCGTCGGAATCGCCGTCCAGTTTTGCCAGGACAACGGAATCCAGGTTACAGCCGATCAGAAGGGTCGTCTGTTTGCCGGCGGAAGATTCCTGGTCGTCGTTCTCGACCACCATGTCGAAATACACGTCGACGCCGGTTTCCTTCCACTGCTTGATCATAGCGCGGAACAGGGGCGTCATGTAGTAAAGGGTCATGGAACCGGCGCCGTTCGCGCCAGTGGTCTTGTGGCCGGTCATGCGCTTACCGATCGCCTTGATTTCAGACTTGTTCTTCTCGACGTTGGCTTCGATAGTCTTCGCCATGAACAATTCTTCATTGTTGCCGTTGATCTTCGCGTAGGCGCGACCTTCCTTTCCGGAAATGGTATCAGGTGCGTTCAAAGTTTTCATTGATAGTCACCCCTTTCTTAATTTACGACGACAGTCATGTAAAGTTTTTCCATACTGTCGTTAGGCTGAAGCGCGCAGTCGACGGAAACGTCACGTTTGCCGTCGCCCTGGTTCACGATAATATCAGCGCTGTCGAAATTGCTGATCGCGTCGATAGACTGATACTGAAGGGCCAGGGCCACCAGATCAGCCTTGAAAAGCTGACGGCCGGTGTCGCTGTTGGTAACAAGGCCGATATAAGAATCGCCGAAGATACGGGCGACGTCGTTCGCCCACCCGTCCATGACACGGACAACGCGGTTAGAAGTCCAGCCGGCGGACATATTCTGGCCGATAGTTACCAGGCTGTTAATGTCAGTCAGAACGCGCGCCTTGCCATAGTCGGCATAGAAGACGAATTCGCCGGCCTGGATAGCGGCTTCGAACTGGGACTTCGTGTATTTAATATCGACGTCCACAGCGTCGTCGTAGGCGGTATTCGTCAGGCTTTCGTTGACCTCTGCGCCGGCAGAAGCGCCAGTCACCCAGGCGACAGCCTTGTCACCGGTCACGACGGTTCCGTTCGTAAGAACGACGCCGTTCTTGACGTTGATCAGGCCCATGTTGTCGCCGTCGTACTGGTAAAGGACGCCGACGATCTTTCGACCTTCGTCGTCGCGAAGACGCTTCACGAAAGCGGCGAAAAGGGATTTGATGTCTTCGTCAGTGCCAGGATAGCCGATCACGTTGAAGGATTCGACTTCGAAGGCCACCAGGGCGGCGGTGTAGTTCGCGGCCTTGACTTCGCCGTTCGCGCCACCAGTCAGCGCCGTCGCGGTTGCGATAGACAGGGACGCGGCGGTTCCGAAGGTTACGAAATTGTTCGCCACCAGGGACGCGGCGCCGCCGTCCTTTGCGACGGTCTGGCTGTCCATGACCATATCGTCAAGATAGGTCACGACGTCAACCTTTGTCGCGTCGTCGACGTTGGTGATCACTGCGACCTTGATGTCGTTTCCGCGTGTGCCGCCCCACTTTGCGGTCACGGTCATTCCGCCCACGGTTGCGGACGCCTTCGCGCCACCGCCATTCACACGGTAGATCAGAAGGGTCTTTGCGCGCTTCAGCGCTTCGCGGACCAGAAGAATATTCGCGTCAGTGGGATCGTAACCGAAGACCTTCAGACTGGACGCGTTGAAGTCAGTCGCGGTCATTGCGAAGACCTGGGATTCAGGTCCCCAGTTAAGTTCCAGGGGAAGGGCGGCGACGCCACGGCTTCCCATTTTGGCGTTGGTTCCCATGCTTACGAAGTTAATGTAAGCGCCAGGAAGAATCTTGTTCTGTACTGTGAAAGTACCTCCACCAATAGGCATAGGTTACACCTTCCTTTCAAGAAATTCGGTTACAAGCTGAATCGCCTGTTCCCGTGTATACTGCTGACCGTCCTTCAGGATCGCCGCCACGGCGTCCCTGGGAAGGCCAAGCGTTTTCGAATTGACCAGTTGTTCTTTGCTGTAAACGGGCGCGGCCTGGTCGACCACGGCGTCCGTTTTCTTCTTTGTAGCCATTACGTTATAACCTCCGATCTGATCGTGTTGTTCTGGTCCAGATAATACATTGTCGGAATGACTTCCGGCGTGATCACGAAATAGAAGTCAGCGTCGAAAAGGAACTGGAAGACGCGCTGATCGTCGTCCTTCCTGGCGCTGATATTCGTCAGTCGGACAGTGCGGCGGACGTCGGATTCGACGCCGTCCACGACCTCCGTTTTTTCGTGAACCGAAAGGGTTTCGAATTCGTCGAACATGGTTTCGGCCCATGCGTTGAATTCCAGGTTATCCTTCGACGCCAGGAAATACAGAACTTCGAACTGGACCGTCCTTCGACGGCGCCTGTCCAGTTTCTTTTCCTGGGACGCTTCAATCATACCGACAAAGAAGTTCCCGTCGGAATCCTTCGGGATTTCGTTGACGAAAACGTGGCGATCGGACCACAGACCGACAAGTTTTTCGGCGACGGCTTCCAGGAAGTCGTTCAGGGTCATTCGGTTCACCTCCGTTATTTCAGGCGCTCCTTGATGATCCTATCCATTTTCCGGTTAAGGCGCGCCGCCTGGGTTGTTTTGGTGCGCTTCACAGCGCGAAGAAGGGTGAAGTGGCCACGGACGAAGCCGCCAGGCGGTCCCACAAACATTCCGCCTTCAGGATCGTTCTTCTGGTATACGAAGGAACTTCCTTCCCAGTGACCAGGAACAAAGTGACTTCTGAAGCCGTATTCAAGCGGCTTCGCGTAGTCAAGATTATTGAAGACGTCTATTTTGTATGCGCGGCCGGCACGAATGGCCTTTGTTCCGCTTTTGAAGTTCCGGCGATAGTCGCCAGTGTTGACAATGCCTTCTTCTTTGCAGATTTTACGGGCCTGATCGCGCGCGTAGCGGCCTTCACCGACGGCCAGTTGATCCATGATTTCAGGAATATCGTTTTCCAGGGCCTGAAGTTGTACCTGGAAGGCCACCAGTTCAGAATTGTCCACGCTCACGCCAGATCACCGTCCTTCACTCTGATTTCCTGGTGTGTCGCGTAGACCGGCGGCCGGCCGACGACCTCAAACG
>CANQPG010000007.1 GCA_947625705.1 uncultured Peptococcaceae bacterium
AATACATATTGGGCGGCCGGGGGCTCGGCAAATGGACGACCGCCCTTTCCGCGCAGGCTTCCGATATGAGCGGCTGGCTGCTGATGGGGCTGCCGGGGGCGTTGTATGTCGGCGGCCTGTGCGAGGCCTGGATCGCCATTGGTCTTGCCATCGGCACCTATCTGAACTGGAAGTTTATCGCTTACCGGCTGCGCATCTTCTCGGAATCGTTGGATAACGCTCTCACCATGCCGGAATATTTGAGCAACCGCTTCCACGATAAAACCAACCTGCTGAAAACGGTCACGGCTATATTTATCACCATTTTCTTCCTGATTTATACGGCCTCTGCCATTGTGGCCGGCGCCAAGCTGTTCTCCACCGTGTTCAACATGTCTTATCTGGTGGCGCTGTTCGTCGGCTGGCTGCTGATTTTGATCTACACGTTCGTCGGCGGCTTCCTGGCCGTCTGCTGGACTGACCTGATCCAGGGCACGCTGATGTTCTTCGCGATGGTGATCGTCCCGGTAACGATGTTCATTATGCTGGGCGCCAACTGGGGCGATATCGCACCGCTCTTGGAAAGCGGCGGCGACACTTATTTGAAGCTCTCCGGCAGCACCAGCGGCATGGATTGGAAGTCCGTCCTCTCCAATTTGGCCTGGGGCTTGGGTTACTTCGGTATGCCGCACATCATCGTGCGTTTTATGGCGATCAAGGATCCGAAAGAGCTGAAATATTCGCGCATTATCGGCACCGGCTGGGTGCTGATCACTCTGGGCGCGGCCATCTGCATCGGTATTTTGGGGCGCGCGTTTGTCACCAAATTCGGTCTGCCTTTCACCGACGCCGAAGCCGAATCGATCTTCCTCGTTGCGATCGATTATATCTTCCCCAGTGTGCTGGCGGGCTTTTTGCTGGCGGCAGTGCTTTCGGCCACCATGTCCACCGCGGACAGCCAGCTGCTGGTCAGCGCGTCTTCCATCTCCAACGATTTGGTCAAGAGCTTCAATAAGAAGATATCCGACAGCAAGCTGCTGTGGATCAGCCGCGTGGCCGTGCTGATGATCGCCATTCTGGCGCTGGCCATCGCCATCGACCCGAACAACAGCATTATGGGGCTGGTTTCCAACGGCTGGGCAGGTCTGGGCGGCGCGTTTTCCGCCATCATGCTGCTCTCGCTGTTCTGGCGCAAGACGAGCTTAAAAGGCGCGGTGACCGGTATTCTGGTCGGCGGCAGCACCGTTATTTTGTGGCTCATCTTCGGCGGCAACACCGGCATTTACGCCCTGCTGCCGGGCTTCATCTTCTCCGCCCTCTCGATCATCATCGTCAGCTTGATCTGGCCGGATAAGGAATCGGAGGCTCTCTTCGATAAAGCGGTCAAGAATCTGTAAAGCGAAAAAAGGACATATTAAAAGAGCGCCTGCATTGCAGACGCTCTTTTTTGTTGACATATTTATTACTTCGCGTAGTCGGTAACTCTGGTCTCGCGGATCAGCACCACCTTGATCTGGCCGGGATAATCCAGCTCGGCCTCGATCCGTTTGGCGATCTCGCGCACCATGACCTCCGCCCGGTTCTCCGAAACCTTATCCGGCTTCAGCATGATACGCAGCTCGCGCCCAGCCTGAATGGCATACGCGCTCTCCACGCCCTCGAAATCGTTGGCAACGGCTTCCAGCTTCTCCATACGCTTGATGTAAGACTCCAGCGTGTCGCGCCGCGCCCCGGGACGAGCCGCCGAAATAGCGTCCGCCGCCTGTACCAGCGCTGCCTCCACCGATTCCACCTCCACGTCGCCGTGGTGTGCCAGAATACAGTGAACGACCTGCTTGCTCTCGCGGTATTTCTTGGCGATATCCGCGCCGATCTCCACGTGGGGGCCTTCCACCTCGTGATCCAGCGCCTTGCCGATATCATGCAGCAGACCGGCGCGCTTGGCCAGCGCCACGTCTACGCCCAGCTCCGCCGCCATCACACCGGCCAAATGCGAAACCTCGATCGAGTGCTTCAGCACGTTCTGGCCGTAGCTAGTGCGGTAATGCAGCCGCCCCAGCAGCTTGACGATCTCCGGGTGCAGGCCGTGAACATTGGTTTCCAGCACTGCCTGTTCGCCCTCCTGGCGGATCTTCTGCTCGACCTCTTTTTTGGCCTTTTCTACCATTTCCTCAATACGCGCCGGGTGGATACGTCCGTCCACGATCAGCTTGCCTAAGGCGATACGGGCGATCTCGCGGCGTACCGGGTCAAAACCGGAAAGTATCACGGCCTCCGGCGTATCGTCGATGATCAGGTCGATACCCGTCAGGTTCTCCAGCGTGCGGATATTGCGCCCCTCACGGCCGATGATACGGCCTTTCATTTCATCATTGGGCAGCGCCACCACCGATACGGTGCTTTCGGCCACATGGTCGGCGGCCACCCGCTGAATGGCCTCGGTGATGATCTCCCGCGCCTTGGCCTCGCCCTGATCCTTGGCCTCGGCCTCCATCTCACGGATCATGGCGGCCATATCGACCTGCACCTCTTTGTTGACGTCGTCCAGCAGCTTTTCCTTGGCCTGCTCGGCGGTCAAACCCGAGATACGCTCCAACTCAGCCATCTGCTGCTGCTCCATCTCAGAGAGCTTGTCGCGCATAGCGTCCAGCTCGCTGTCCTTGGCCTGAAGCCGGCTCTCCTTGCGCTCGATACCCTCCAGCTTTTTATCCAGAGCGTCCTCCTTTTGCAGCAGGCGCTGCTCCATCTGGTTCAGCTCATGCCGGCGTGATTTCTGCTCACGTTCGGCGTCGTTGCGCATTTTGAAGATCTCGTCTTTGGCCTCCAGCATGGCTTCCTTTTTCAAGGATTCGGCTTCCTTGGCCGCGTCGTCCAGCAGCTTTTCCGCCGTATCCTTAGCCGAGCCCAGCTTAGCCTCGGAGAGCTTGCGGTATATGACCGAACCGGCAAAATAACCGATCAGCAGGCCATCCACCAGCAGCACTACGTAAATTACAACATCATCCAAAATTTTTCACCTCCTCTTTTCCCAAAATGTGTCAATGTCAAAGTCCCAAAAAAATAGCCCGGAAAAATCCGAGCTTTTAGAATAAACTTACATTTTGGCCGAGCACAGGCAGCAGCAATTCCGGTGCGCAAGCATAATTTAAGCCCGCATGACCGCCCAAGCGTTAATCCGTTACGCAAACAACCAAATATAGCGAAGCCTGCAAAGTACAGGCCGCAAAAATATCCGTAAAGTCAGCCGGGCGCCGCAGCAAAATGACCGCGCCGAGCGCCAGCCGGGAAAATGTAATGATATATTCTAAAAGCCATAAAAATTGCTGAAATTTCTACGACTACATATATATTGTATAATTTCGCAAGCTGCTTGTCAAGCTTTTGCGCTGAATAAACTGATAATTTTGCGGCCAAGCCGGGTGGTTTCGGCCTAAAATCCTTGATTTTTGCGGTAAAAGGCAGCAATTTTGCCCACAGCCTGCTCCAATGTATAATTATCGAGGTTTATCGCCAACGCCGCCCCCTCCTGATACAGCGGCGCGCGCTCGTCCAAGATGTGCTGCACGTCCTCCACCGTCGCCTGCTTGGGCAGAAAAAGCCGGTTTTGCTTCCGCCGCATACGGCGCAGTATCGTCTCCGCCCCGGCGGAAAGCCAGATGACCAGCCCCAGCTCCTGCCAAAGCGCGCGCTCCTTTTCACCGGGAGCCAGCGCACCTCCCGCCGCGATGACCAGACCTGTTCTGCCCCGCTGCTTGGCAAGCAGCAGTTCCTCCTCCGCGCAAAAGCGGATCTTCCCATAGCGGCGGTATATCTCGCTGAGCTTCAAGCCGCAGACGCTTTCCAACTCCGCGTCCAAATCGACAAATTCATATTGCAGCGCCTCGGCCAGCAGCCGCCCCACCGCCGTTTTGCCCACACCCATCATGCCAATCAGCACGATATTCGCCGCGTTTCTTTGCTCCGTCATATGTCAACACGCTCCAAATTCCTAAAATGTAACCGCGAAGAACCCAAACTGCTAAAGCATATGCCGAAACTCTTACGGATATCACCAAAAAACGGAGCAGCCGTTCGGCCGCCCCGCTCCCTTTTCGTGTTGATTTTTTAATATGCGTAAACCAAATGCAGCAGTATCTTGGCCAGCTGCGCGGTGTTTTGCGCCATCACCGCCCGCACCTCGTCGTCCGATACGGCGGGAGCCAGCCCGCAGCAGAAGTTGGTCACCAGCGCCAGCGAACCGTATTTTAAACCCAGCTCATTCGCCAGCGTCACCTCCGGCACGCCCGTCATACCGGAGACCGTGCCGCCCAGCCTGGCATAGGCGCGAATTTCGGCGCGGGTCTCAAAGCGCGGCCCCTGCACGCAGACGTAAACCCCGTCCCGCACCAGCGGCACGCCTGCCGCGGAAGCCGCCTTGGCGATAACCTCCTGCCAGTCCGCGTCATAGCAGTTGGTCATGTCGGTATGCTGCAAACCCGCTTCGCCGCCGGTGAAAAACGTATGCTCGCGGCCATAGGTGAAATCAAGAAAATCGTCCACCAACACAATGCTGCCCGGCGGCACCTCTTTTAACAGCGACCCCACGGCGTTCACCGCAATGATTTTATCCACACCCAAACTCTTAAGCGCCCAGATGTTGGCGCGGTAGTTGATCTTATGCGGCGGAATGGTGTGGTTTTTGGCGTGGCGCGGCAGAAAAACGACCGGCTTCTTCCCGGTGGGCACCGCCACCTCGCCCACAAACACGGTGGCCGTGCCGTACGGCGTCTCCACCTGCTTTTCCTGCTGGTTTTCCAGCGCTTCCCAGTTATAAAAGCCCGTCCCGGCGATCAAACCCAACATATCATTCACCCTCCTCGTCGGCCACGACCTCGTAGTTGCTGGCCTCGGCGTTATCGTCCGCAAACAGCGCCGCGGCAAAATCGGCGGCCACAAACTCGCGCAGATCGTCAATGCCCTCGCCCACGCCGATCATCTTGACCGGCAGGTTCAGCTCATTGGTGATACCGATGACCACGCCGCCTTTGGCCGTGCCGTCCAGCTTGGTAAGAATGATACCGGAAAGCGGCACCACCTCGCCGAACAGCTTGGCCTGGCTGATGGCGTTCTGGCCGGTGCCGGCGTCCAGCACCAGCAGCACCTCCACGTTGGCGTCCGGTGCTTCGCGCTCGATAATGCGGTTGATCTTCTTCAGTTCCTCCATCAGATTGGTCTTGTTCTGCAAACGCCCCGCCGTATCCACGATCAGGATATTGCAGCCGCGCGAGGCCGCGGCACGGCAGGCGTCAAACACCACCGCCCCCGGGTCGGAGCCGCCCGCCTGGCGGATAACGTCGACCCCGGCGCGCTCGCCCCAGGCGCAAAGCTGCTCGATCGCAGCGGCGCGGAAAGTATCGGCGGCGGCCAGCAGCACCTTGTGGCCGATGGCGTGGTAGTAATTGGCCATTTTGCCGATCGTCGTCGTCTTGCCGGCGCCGTTCACGCCCACCACCAGAATGATGTTCAGCCGCCCGCCTTTCAGCAGAAAGCGGTTTTTGTTCTCGCCCTCCTCCGAGCCTTTGAGGATTTTTACGATCTCATCCTGAAGCGCCAAGCGCAGCTCCGCCACGTCACGGATATGCTCTTTTTTCTCGCGTTCACGCAGGCGCTCGGTCAGTTCGATCGATGTCTGCACGCCCACATCGGCCTGGATCAGCGTCTCCTCCAAGTCCTCATAAAACTCCTCGTCAATTTTGCGCCCCAGCGAAAAAACGCTGGCCATTTTGCTGTTGAAATCGTCGCGCGTCTTGGCCAAGCCCTGCTTCAGCTTATCAAAAAAACCCATACTGCCAACCCCCTCCTAGGAAATGTATTGCTGCATGTCGTCGGAAAGTTTCACCGAAACCAGCCGCGATATGCCGTTTTTCTCCATCGTCACGCCCCAAAGGCGATCCGCCGCCTCCATCGTGCCCTGGCGGTGCGTCACCACCACAAACTGCGTTTTATCCTTAAACGCCTTGATGTAATCGGCAAAGCGGTCGACGTTCGCCTCGTCCAGCGCCGCGTCCACCTCGTCCAGAATACAGAACGGGCTGGGCTTCACCTGGAATATCGCCAGCACCAGCGCCACGCCGATCAGCGATTTTTCACCACCGGAAAGCAGGTTATAGTTGATGAGCTTTTTGCCGGGCGGCTGCACCATCATTTCCACGCCGCTTTGCAGCACGTCGTCCGGCTCGGTCAGCAAAAGCTCTGCCGTGCCGCCGCCGAACAGCTGGTGGAAAGTTTGCGCGAAATGCCCGTTCACCCGGCCAAACGTCTCCTTGAAGCGCCTGCTCATAATCGCGTCCATCTCACGGATAATGCCGTTCAGCGACTCGCGGGCGGCGAGCAGATCCTCCCGCTGCGCCGAGAGGAATTCATGCCGTTCGCGCACCTGCTTATATTCCTCGATCGCCTCGATATTCACCGCGCCCAGCGCCGCAATACGCCCGCGCAGCTCCTTCACGCTGCGCGCCAGCTCCGTGCGGGAAATATTCGCGTCCAGATACGGCAGCGCCGCTTCATAGCTTAAGTTGAAGCCCTCGGCGAGCTTCTGGCTCTGCGCTTCCTCCTCGGCCTGCAAACGCGCCTCGCGCACCTCCAAAAGGTGTATCTCCTGAGTGGCCGCCGCCGTGGCTTTAGCTTGCTCTGCCGCCGTGCGCTGCAAATCGTCAGCCTGCTGCTTTAAAGCGGCGCAATCGTTGCTGTCGCCGACAAGCTTATCCTCCGCCGCCGCAATTTCCGCCGCCAACCGCTGCTCGTCCGCCTGCTTCCCGTGCAGTTCCTCGCACAATTCGGCAGCTTCCTGCTTCAGCGCCGCCTGCGCCTGCTGTTTGGCCGCCTGCTCCTCAAACAAATTGCTCTTGGCGGAAGTTAAACGCTGCACCTCGGCCAACAGCGTCTGATAGTTCTGCCGCTTGGTCAGCTCCGCCAGCCGCGCCTGTTCCAGTGCGGCGCGCGCCTGCTCCACATCGCTTGCCGCCGCCTGCTCTTTTTCTTGCAGCTCAACAAGCCTGGCATTGGCCTTTTGGCTCAACTCGTCCCAGCTGGCGATCTCCGCCGCCAACTCGGCTTTGCGCTTGGCCAGGCGTTCCTGCTCGCGGGCGTTTTCCGCCAGACTGCGCTCCAGCCGCTCCAGCTGCGCGTCCTTATCGGCCTGGCCGTCCCGCAGGTGGCCGATATCCTTGACCTTGCCGAGATAGCTTAACTCATATTCACGCTCCTGGGTCTGCAATGCCTCGCGTTCGGCTTGCAGCGCGGCGCGTTCCTCCTCCAGAGCCGCCGTCTCCTGCTGCTGCCGCTCGCCCTCCGCCTTAAGATGAGCCACGCTCTTTTTCAGCTCGGCCAGCTGATTTTTCTTCTGCAAAAGGTCACCGGTGTTCTTCTGGCGGCTGCCGCCGGTGATGGAGCCGCCGGGGGCGATGGTATCCCCCGCCAGCGTCACGATACGCAGCTGCTGTTTAAACTCTCGCGCCACTGCCGTTGCGGTATCCAGATCGTCCACCAGCAGAATGTTGGCGAAGATGAAATCGATCGCGGGGCGCACCGCTTCGTCGCAGCGGATAACCTCGGAACAGCGGCCGATCACGCCGGCACGGGAGAGCGCCCGCTCCACCTCCGGCTTCTGCCGCAGACGCAGATCAGCCAGCGGCAGGAACGTCGCCCGCCCCAGCTTTTCGCGTTTCAGATAAGCCACGCAGTCGCGCGCGGCTCGGTCGTCCGCCACCACGATATTTTGCAGATTTGCCCCCGCCGCGGCTTCCAGCGCCGCACTGTACTGCACGTCAGACTCGATCAGATCCAGCACCACGCCCGAAACACCGGAGACGCCTTGCGCGCCCTGCTCCGCCGCCCGCAAAATCGAGCGCACGCCGGGGTAAAAGCCGCTTTTGTTATCGGCCATTTCGCTTAAAACTTTCAGCCGCGACTCCTCGCTGTTCAGCTTCAGGCGAATAGCGACGCCCGCCTCATTGGCCTCCACCAGCCGCTTTTCCAGTGCGTCCAGTTTGGCGTTTTTCGCGGCCAAATCGGCCTTGGCCTGCTCACGCTGGGCGGATATCTGGTCAATTTCGGCCTGCATGGCGGCAATCTGCTGCTCATAGATCAGGCTGCCGTCTTCGATAGCCTGCTTGTCCTGCCGCATATTGGCGGCTGCCGCCGCGTTTTCCTCCTCCGCGCGGGTCAGGAAAACCAGCTCGTTCTTGGTGTTGGCCAGCTGGCTGGCGTTATCAAAAATCTCCTGACGCACTTCTTCGCGCTCGGCGGTCAATTCCTCCAAATGCTCACGGCGGGCGGCAAAATCAGCCGCCTGCCCGGCGATAACCTGCTCCATCGCCGCAAGCTCCGCCGCCGCCTGTTCCTTGTCGCTGTTCAGACGGTTGACCTCGGCCACAAAGCCGTCGTCGCGGGTCAAAAGCAAGTCCAGCTCATTTTGCAGGCGGGTGATGTTGCTTTCGGCGGCGTGCAGCTTCTCCCGCAGCAGCTCGCCCTCGGCATGCGCCTGTTCCCGCGCCGATTTCAGATCAAAAAGCCCCTGTCTGGCCTGCGTCAGGTTTTCCTCCGCCCGGTCGGCGGCCAGACGCGTCTCAGCCAGCGCCGCTTCGGCTTGCAGCCGCGCCGCTTCGCCGGCCGCGTTGAAATCGCGCTTTTCCGAAAGCTGCGCCGCCACCTTAGCCAGCTTTTCCTTATTCTCCGCCAGATTTTGCAGCAGCAGGTTGATCTCCCGGCTGTCCGCCTGCTCTTTCAGGCGCAAAAATTCCTCCGCCTTGGCGCTCTGCGCCGAAAGCGGCTCCAGTCTATCCGCCAGCTCGCTGATAATATCCCAAATGCGGGTCAGATTTTGCTCGGTATCCGCCAGTTTCCGCTCGGCGGTGCGCTTGCGGGTGCGGTACTTGACAATGCCCGCGGCCTCTTCCAGCAGCTGCCGCCGCTCGTCCGGCTTCATATCCACCACCTGCTGGATCCGCCCCTGCCCGATCAACGCCAGCGAATTGCTGCTGATACCGCTGTCCATAAACAGCTCGCGGATATCCGTCAGCCGGCAGCCCCGCCCGTTCAGGAGGTATTCGCTCTCGCCGCTCCGGTACGCCCGGCGGCAGACGGTGACCTCGCTGAACTCCACGGGAAGCGATCCGTCGGAATTATCAATATTCAGCACGACCTCCGCCATGCCGAGCGATTTCAGCTTGTCCGTCCCGGCGAAGATAACGTCCTCCATCTTGTTGCCGCGCAGCACACGGGCACTTTGTTCGCCCAGCACCCAGCGCACCGCGTCCGCGATATTGGATTTGCCGCTGCCGTTCGGCCCCACGATGCAGGAAATGCCGTCGTTCAGCTTCACCACCGTGCGCTCGTTGAAAGACTTAAACCCCGCCAGCTCGATACTTTTCAGATACATACAAAAACTCCAATCGGCGGCCATGCCGCCGCAAATTATCGCCTATCAGCTTATTTTACCAAATCGGGCGGCAAAACGCAAGCGCCCGCCCCGGCCAGCCGCGCCAGCCAAAATTCGCGGAAAGCCTGCTCGGCCAGCATAAACTCACCGCCGTCCGCCGCGCGAAGCAGCAGCGCGCCCGGCGGCAAATCTTTCCCCCGGATACGCAGCCCCTTGGGATAATACGCCAAATTCTCGCGCCGATACCCCACCAGCGGCGCAATATCACGCTTATTTACGAAGCACTCCGCCGCCTGCGGCAGCCTATGCAGGGCATAAAGCAGCTTCTCCCGCCAGCAAAGCCCCTGCACCAGCGCGCCAAACGCCGGGTGATACGGCCCCGCCGCCACCTCGCGCGCCAGCTCCTCCGTCGGCTGGAGACCTATGCGGATAACCTGCGTCCCCGCCGCTTCGGCCAGCAGCTTGATATCAAGGCAGATCCGCGCCGCTTCTTCCAGCGTGAGCGGCTGAAACTCGCCCGCGCGGTACATACGCTCGCACTCGGTACCCGCCACCACCACCGTGGGATAGATACGCAGCAAGTCCGGTTTAAGCGATAAGATCCGTGCCGCGCCCTGCACTGCGCTCTCTGCCGTTTCGCCCGGCAGCCCCGGCATCAGCTGCACCCCGCAGACAAAGCCCCGCGCTTTCAGACGCTTTACCGCGGCGATTGAGTCCGCCGCCGTATGCCCACGCCGCGCGATACGCAAAACCTCGTCCGTCATCGACTGCACACCCAGCTCCACCGTACCCACGCCGTATGACTTGAGCAGCGCCAACTCCGTCTCGTCCACCGCGTCCGGGCGAGTGGAAAGGCGTATCCCGCTGATACGCCCCTCGTCCAGCGCCTGCTTGGCCGCCGCCAGATAGCTTATCTGCATATCCCGGGGGATCGCCGTAAAGCTGCCGCCGTAAAAAGCCGCCTCCGGTTTAGAAGCCGCCTGTGGATCAAGCCGGGCAAGCGCTGCGGCCACCTCCCCCGGCGTGGGGGGCAGGCTTTGCCCGGCGATTTTGTGCTGATCGCAGAAAATGCACTGGTTGGGGCAGCCCAAATGAGGTATAAAAAAAGGCAGAATATGCCTTTTTGCCTGCGACATAATCCACCTCTTTTCCCGTTTTTCGGCCTATCTGCCAACCTTGGGCAGCCATTCCTCCCGCCGCTGCCAGGCCAGCCGCGCCGCCCGCTGTTCGGCCTCCTTTTTGCTGGGGCCGGAAGCCTTGGCCAGCGTTTTGCCGCAATAGACCAGCGCCACCGTGAAAGTGCGCTGGTGTGAAGGCCCCTCCGCCGCCAGCAGCGGATAGGAAACATGCCGCTCATCCAGCGTCTGCACCAGCATTTGGATCAGCCCCTTATAGTCCTCGTAGCGGTCACCCACCTTGGCCTCAAGCTCCGGTGTGAAGCGCGCCAGCAGAAATTTTTCCACCTGCGCCAGCCCCTGCGAGAGATACATCGCCCCGGTCACGGCCTCAAAGGCGTCGGCCAGAATGGAGTTGCGGTTTTGTTCGCCGTTTTTCAGGCTCCCCTTGCCCATGATGATATAAGCGCCCAGGTCAAGCTCGCGCGCCAGATCGGCCAGCGAGCCCTCGCAGACCAGCGCCGCCCGCGTCTTGCTGAGGTAGCCCTCGTCCGCGCCGGGGTTGCGCTTGAAAAGCTCCCTCGCCACGATAAAACCGAGTATCGAATCGCCCAAAAACTCCAGCCGCTGGTTATCCTGGTCGCCCTCGCCCCGCTGCCCCTCAAAATAGGTCGGGTGGGTCAGCGCCTGCTGCAAAAGGACGGTATCGCCCTGCCAGCCCAGCTTTTCCGCCAACAGCGGCAATGCTGCCACTCGGTCTTTGTTATACTCTACGGTATCCAATTAAACTTCGCCTCGCCAACTTGCAATAAAACCTTTTATTTGGTCTTTTCCTCGATATATTCCACCAGTTCGCCCACGGTTTTCAGGCCGTCCACGTCCTCGTCGGCGATCTCAATATCAAACGCTTCTTCGATGGCCATGATCATCTGCACGACTTCCAGCGAATCCAGCGCCATGTCCTCAAAGCTGGTGCCCGGCGTGATGTCGCCCAAATCGCGCCCAAGCTCCTTGGTGATAGCCTTCCGCAGCAATTCCAAAGTGTCCATAATTCTGCCTCCTCCAAACGTTTATGCGTTAAAATATGCTGCCGCCTGCTCGCGCAGCCGTTCCACAAAATTACTGTTATACAGCTTCAGCGTCTGCGCCACCGCGCTCTCAATAGTTTCCGCGTCAGAGCTGCCGTGGCAGACCAAACTGATACCGTTAACGCCCAAAAGGGGCGCGCCGCCCACTTTCTTATAATCCATCATTTCTTTCAGGTTCTTCAGCCCCGGCATGACCAAGGCCGCGCCGATTTTGCGCGAAAGCCCGGCGGTCAGCTCCTGCTTCAGCAGCGAGAGCAGCGTTTTGGCCAGCCCCTCCGACGTTTTCAGCACGGCGTTCCCGGTGAAGCCGTCGGTGACGATAACGTCGCAGTTGCCGCTCATGAGCTCCCGCGCCTCGTAGTTGCCGATGAAGTTAAGGCCGGATTTTTTCAGCAGCTGGTGCGCTTCCACCAGCTTATCGGGGCCTTTGTGCTCCTCGGTGCCGTTGTTCAAAAGACCGATAGAGGGATTTTCGCGGGAGAGCAGCGTTTCCGCCGCCACCTTGCCCAAAAGAGCAAATTGCAGATACTGCTCCGGCTCCAGCTCCAGATTAGCGCCGATATCCAGCAGGACGGAGCCGCCCTTCACCGTGGGAAAAACGGTGCAGATACCGGGACGCGTTATGCCGGGGATACGCCCCAGCAGCAGCAGCGCCGCCGCCATCTGTGCGCCCGTGCTGCCGGCGGAGATAACCGCGTCCGCGCGCCCCTCCTTAACCATTTTGGTGGCGATCCAGATGGAGCTGTCGCGCTTTTTGCGCAGGTTTTCCACCGATTCGTCCATCGCCATCACGCTGGCCGCTTCTTCGATCACCACATTCGGCGGCAGGGTGTTTTCGGCGGGCAGCTTTTCCCGCTGACCCACCAGGATTATCTGCACATCGCTGTGCACCGCGGCTGCCTTGATCGAGCCCTGCACCAGAGCTTCCGGCGCCAGATCGCCGCCCATGGCGTCAACCGCAATTCTGACTGTCAAAACAATTTCCTCCTTATAAAACGTCCCGCAAACTACGGGTTTAGTTCGCTTGCAGCAGCGCGGCAAACTGGTTTACGCTGATATTCTGATCGACGTTGCGGCGGTTCAAGCGGAACGGGTCGCTGCTCTTGTTGATCGCGCCGCTCACCGTGGTCACCGCCACCAGAAAATCGTTCTGGTTCAGCGCGCCCACCACGTCGCTGTCCACCACGCCGTAGGGATAGGCAAAATAATTGACGGGAGCGCCCAGCTGCCCCTCCAAAACGTCTTTGGAACGCCTGAGGTCCTGCGTTATACGCTCAATATATTCGGCGGCGGTCTCCTTGCGCCCCTCCTCCGGCAAATACATACGGGAAACGAAGAATTTACCCTGACTGCCGTTTGCGCCGGTAACGATCATGCCGTGGCCGTTATAGCTGTGGCTGCCGATCTCCACCAGACCGGAATCCTGCATTTCCTGCATTTCGGCAAACGTCAGGTGCGGAATATTCTGCGCCATGCCCGCCTCGGCCTGCACGGTGGATACCACCACCGCCGCCACCGTCGCCTTAAGCTCATACTTTTTCAGCAGCGGATAAGCCAGCAGATAATTGCTCTCATAGCCGTCGTCAAACGTGATGATCACCGATTTTTCCGGAAACGGCAGCGCGTTATAAAGCATGCCCGCCGCCTCCGACATCGTAAACGTATTGTAGCCGTGCGCCGCCAGGTAAGCCATTTCCTCCTCAAACTGGCCGAGCGAAATGATCGCGTTGTTGCCCGCGTATTGCCCGGTGGCGAAATCGTCGTCCGCCACGATATGGTGATACATCAGCACCACCGCGCCGTGATCCCTGTCCGTGTGATATTCCGGTACCAGCGGAATGTTGGGCGGAGCCTCCTCCACCGCGGTATCCAGGCCGTAGATCGTCCGGCAGCTGCCCGCGCCCCACAGCGCCGCCAGCGCCAAAGCGCACACCGCGGCCAGCAGAGCCGCATATTTAGCTTTATGCAAAATCATCGTCCGCAAAATTTTCACCTCAAATACTATACGCTATGCCGCCTGCAGGCGGCTTCGTTGATATTCTATCACAACCATTCCCACTTTACAACGCATAAATGCCATACCGGGCAAAAATTTTTTTACTATTAAATATTAACATAAGAAATCCCCTTGCGTGGCGTTGATAAAACTTTCCGCTTCATGAATTAATTACGCGGAAAGTATTATCAACACCCGCCGGTTAAAATTTCGGCAGAAAAAAGCCCCTTACCCACAGTGGGATAAGAGGCTTGCTATGTGCAAATTTCGGCTTACTCCGCCTTGGCGGCTTCGGTCTTTTCGGCCTTTTCCGCCTTGACCTGCTTCACCGGACGGCCCTTGTAATAGCCACATTCCGGGCAGGCGTGATGCGGCTGCTTCAGCGCGCCGCACTGCGGGCACAGCGACACCGCGTTGGCGGCAAAATCAGCGTAACGGCCGGCACGGTTCATGCGGCGGTTAGCCTTGGAAGTTTTATTCTTCGGTACACCCATTTTTTACACCTCCTTATCGTCGTTCATTGCAGCAAAAAGCGTTTTTAACTTTTCCAGACGCCAATCAACGTCGTCATGTTGGCAGGCGCAGGCGCCCCGGTTCAGATCCGCGCCGCAGTTTGGGCAAAGTCCCCGGCAGTCCGCCTTACAAAGCGGGTGCATGGGAATTTCCAAAAACAGCGCTTTCAAGAGCGCCGGGGTGATATCCAGCTCGTCCCCGGTGAAAAAGCCGACCTCGCCGTCCTCGGAGCAAGCCTCCTCGCGGTTGGTGAAAGCTTCGTCCACCGCCACGGTGAACTGCTGCCGAAAAGACGCCAGACACCGCGCGCAGACCAACTCCAGCTCCGCCTTAAGCTCGCCTTTCAGATGAAAATACGGCGCGGCGTGTTCGATCGTGCCGCGGAATTCCACGGGCTTGGTCAGCACCAGCTCGGCATAGCCGTAAAGGGCGGCGTCAATTTCTTCCCGCAGCGAGAGCGTTTCCAGCTTTTCCGCCGTGCTTTTGATTTTAGTCACGTTGATTAACATAGCTGCTATTATACAGCATGCGGCGCGGTCTGTCAATAATAAATAACCAAATATGGTCATTTATTTGGCAAAAAAATTTCGGGTCGGTGCGAAACCGACCCGCTATGCTTACAGCAAATTGTTCTGCAAAACGACTTCCCGCGTATCGCGGGCGATCATCAATTCCTCGTTGGTGTGAACGACGAACACCTTAACTTTAGAGTCCGGCGTGGATATCAGGCGGAAATCGTCCTCCGCGCTGTTGATGGCCAGATCCAGCTCCACGCCGATATAGGCCAGCCGTTTACAGATGGCCTTGCGCATTTCCGCGTCATTTTCGCCCATGCCGGCGGTGAACACGATGGCGTCCACCCCCTCCAGCAGCATGACATAGCCGCCAATAAGCTTGATCAGCTGGTGATACAGCATATCCACCGCCAGCTTGCTGCGCTTGTGGCCGTTGCCCATGGCTTTCCTGATGTCGCGCATATCGCTGCTGATACCGGAGATACCGAGCAGACCGCATTTTTTGTTCAGATAATCGCTGATCTGGGCAAAATCCCAGCCCTCTTTCTGCATGAGAAAAGTGACGATGGAAGGGTCAATGGTGCCGCAGCGGGTGCCCATCATCATGCCCTCCAGCGGCGTGAAGCCCATTGAGGTATCGACGACTTTACCGCCCTTAATGGCCGTCAGGCTGATACCGTTGCCCATGTGGCAGGTGATAATGCGCGTATCCTCGCGCGGCTTGCCCAGCAAATCTATCACCTGGCTGCAAACGTAACGGTGCGACGTGCCGTGGAAGCCGTAGCGCCGCACATCGTATTTTTCGTACATTTCATAGCTTAAGGGGTACATATACGCCTCGGGCGCCATCGTCTGATGAAACGCCGTGTCGAAGACGGCCACGTTGGGGACGCCGGGAATTTCCGCCTGGCAGGCGCGTACCCCCGCCAGCGCGGGCGGGTTATGCAGCGGCGCCAGGTCGCTCAGCTCCTCCAGCTTCTGCAAGATCTCCGGTGTGATCTCCACCGCCTCGCTGAAGCAGTCGCCGCCGTGGACAATACGGTGCCCTACCGCGCTGATCTCGCTCAAATCGTGGATAACGCCGAGGTCGGCGTGCGTCAGCAGCGTCGTCACCATGGCCAGCGCCTCGTTGTGGTTCTGCATGGGGCGCTCGATGGTATCCTTTTTTTTGCGGTGTTCGATACCAAGGCTGGTTTCCATATCGTGATAGACGGTATGCTCCACAAAAGAGTCCGCCATACCGATCTTCTCCACCACACCCTTGGCCACCGCCCGCTCGGTGTTGGTGTTGAAAAGCTGGTATTTCAGTGATGAGCTGCCGGAATTTAAGACCAGTATTAACATGGCGTTCACCCTTCCTGCCCGCAGTCTGGCTGCGCGGCTCGGCAAAATTCTTGAATGTGGCGGCATATTCACCCCGCCCGCCCGATATATGTTTATGATAGCTTTTGTGATTTTAAGGCGGCAAAACGCATGAACATTTTTTATATTTTGCTGGTTCTGGCGACGCTTTCCGCCGTGCTGCTGGAGCCGCAGGCGGCGCTTTTGGCCGCGCAGGGGGCGCTCTCCGGCTGGTGGAGCAAGGTGCTGCCCGCCCTGCTGCCGTTTTTCATCGCCAGCGAGCTTTTAAGCCGCCTGGGGCTGATACGCGCCTTAAGCGTCTGGCTGACGCCCGTTATGCAGCCGCTGTTCCGCCTGCCGGGGGCGGCGGCGCTCTCGCTTTTGCTCGGCTTTTTTTCCGGTTCGCCCACCGGGGGTGCGGTGGCGGCTGATTTGAAACGCCAAAACCTGATCACCAAAAACGAGGGCGAGCGCATGATCGCTTTCTGCAACAACGCGGGGCCGCTTTATCTGCTGATCACCGTGGCCGCCCTGCTGGAAGCGCCGGCGGCGGGGCTGTGGCTGGCGTTGGTGCAGTATCCCGTCAATCTGGCGCTGGGGCTGACTTTGCGCTTTTTTGCCGAAAAGACGGCGGAAAAGCCCGCGCCCAGCGTCACCCGCGGCGAGTTGCTGCGGCAGGGACTGGCGGCGCTTAAAGCCGCGCCCCGCCAGCCGTTCAGCTTAATATTAAAGGAAAGTTCAATGCAAGCGCTCGGCAATATCGGCATGATCGGCGCGTTTATGCTGTGCTTCAGCCTGCTGCTGCTGGCGCTCCGGATATCCGGTCTGCTCGGCCTGCTGCAAACGGCGCTTTGGCCGCTTTGCCAAATGCTCGCCCTGCCGGCAAGCGTCCTCCCCGGCTTAAGCGAGGGCTTTTTTGAGATGACGCTGGGCATACAGACGTTAAGCGAGGCCGACGCCGGGCTGTTCGCCAAGGTGTTGGCCGCCGCGATGATATTGGGTTGGAGCGGTCTCTCCATTCATGCGCAGATCGCCGGTGTTTGCAGCGACGCCAATCTCTCGCTGAAATATTACCTGCCCTGCCGCGTCATTCATGTTTTGAGCGCACCGCTGCTGCTGCTTCTGCTGCAAAACCATCTGGAGCTGCCGGGAAGCACGTTGGCCGGCGCGGTTTTACCGGAATGGCTGCTGCTGCCGGGGCTGATGCTGCTGCCCGCGCTGCTCTGCCTGGGCGTTCTGCTGACCGCCGCGTTTGCCAACTGCCGCCGGGATTAGTTCTCGTCGGCCGGCTGCTGGTTCTGCTCAAAGTTGGCGCGGGTGCTCTTGAGAGCCGCCGTCACCTTGTCCAGATTGGCTTCCAGATGGGTCAGCAGGCTGTCCACATAGGCTTCGGCGTCGTCGATCATCTGGTTGGCCTGCTCGTTGTACTTGTTGACCATGTTCTCGCCGTATTCGGTGGCCTCCTGCACGATCTTTTCGGCCTCCTGCTGCGCCATTTTGACGATCTCCGTCTCCTGCACGATACGCTCGGCTTCGGCGCGGGCTTCGTCCAGCATGCTCTTACCGCGGGCTTCGATACTCTCCAGAATTTTATCGCTCTGATCCAGCACCTGCTTGGCCTGCTTCATTTCCTCGGGCAGTTTGGCGTTGATCTTATCGACGATCTCCAGAATATAATTGCCGTCCACCATCACCTTGCCGGTCAGCGGCACGCGGGAGCTTTTGTCGATGTACTCGACCAATTCTTCCAATATTGTGCTGATGTTGCCCTCGCTCAGGCTGTCATTTCTTTCAAAATCCATAATCATATACCTCCTGTCAGCGTTTCCGAACTATATGTTAAAATCTTAGCTTAACCGATACCGTAATAATAAACCGCCGTGTCGCCGTATACCCGGCTTTTGTAAAGCTGCCAGCGCCCGTCGGTGAACAATTCGGGCTGCTTGGAGGCCGTTTCCAGCATCACCAGCGCGCCCTCGTTCAAAAAGCCCGCCGCAAGCAGCTGCGGCTCGATTTTGGCGATCAGCCCCCGGTTATAAGGCGGATCCAGCAGCACGATATCAAAGCCGGCGAGCGTTTTTAATAGCTGCGGCGTGTCGCCCGCCAGCACCCGCGCCGGGTTGTTGAAGCCGCAGGCGAAAATGTTTTTGCGCAGCGCTTCCAGCGCCCGGCGGTCTTTTTCGATAAAAACAGCCGCCGCCGCGCCGCGGGATAACGCTTCCAGCCCAAGAGCGCCGCTGCCGGCAAAAGCGTCCAGCACTTTCGCCCCCGCGATATACGGCGTAAGCGCGCTGAAAATGGCTTCACGCACGCGCTCCGTCGTCGGCCTGGTGTTCATGCCCTTGGGAGCCAGCAGCGTCTTGCCGTGTGCTGTGCCCGAAACTATACGCATGGCCAAACCTCCGCCCCGCCGTTTCGGCATAATAATACATCAATAGTATACCACACCTTGGCGGCGTTTGTAAAATATAAATATTGGGTATGAGGGTATAAGCGGACGTTTTCGGCGCAAAATATTAACGATTATCCCAAAAGGATAATCTTCCTCTCCCAAATAAGCAGAAATCCGCCCGGAGTTTGGGGCGGATTTTCTGTTATGTTTTTGGCAAAATTAAATTTTTTCCACCTGCTTTTTGGCCTCGTAAATGGCTGATCTCTGGCAGGCGGGGCAGATGATGACGGGGTTTTTGCCCTCGCGCACCGCCTCGAAATTTTTGTCCATCTTGTTGATTTCCATTTTTTTACCGCAAAGCGCGCAGCGAATTTCCATCAACTCACCTCCCGGCAGAATAAATCGGCGGCTTATCAGCAAAAATAAGCTTGTTATAATAAATTCGCGCCGCCCGCGGCTTCTTCCTGCCGAAAGCAAACGTTTTTTCGCGCAAAATTTTCGGTAGACGCGCCGGGCGGCGGCTGACGGGAGGCCGGCACAGCAAACCATGCAGAAAAATTACAGCGCCAGGCTGCTGGCAGAAGCGCGCCAGCTTGATATGGCGACGGAAGCGCACAGCCTGCTGAAAGGCGACGAGGGCGTTGAGATCGAGGGGGTTCGCCACAGTGAACGCGCGTTTCAATGCGGCAAAACCGTAACCATTGAAATATTGAACGAACAGGGCGCCAAAACGATGGGGCGCGACGTCGGGCATTATATCACCATCGAGCTGCCCGGAATACACGAGGCTGACGCAACCAGCCTGATCGAGCCGGCCTCCGCCGAGATCGCCAAGGTGCTGGCCAAAATGCTGCCCCGCTTTGAGGCGGGCGACACGCGGCCGATCCTTTTGGCGGGGCTGGGCAATTTCCAGACGACGGCGGACGCGATCGGCCCCAAGGTCATCTCGCATATCCAGCCGACCAATCACTTCTTCCGCCGGGAATTCGCGTCAGAGATCCGCCCGGTGGCGGCCATTACGCCCGGCGTCGTCGGCAACACCGGCGTGGAGACGGCGGCGCTCATCAAGGGCGTGGCCGAGCAGATCGACCCGGCGGCGCTGGTGGTGATCGACGCTCTGGCGGCCAGAAGTATCGGCGGCGTGATGAGCAGTATCCAAATCTGCGACACCGGGATCCGCCCCGGCTCGGGCGTGCAGAACCACCGCCGGGCGATCAACCGCGAATACCTCGGCGTCCCCGTGCTGGCCGTGGGCATACCAACCGTGGTGCAGGCGGCGGCGATAATCCGCGAAAGCGCTTCGCTCTGCCTGATGGAGCTTAACGCCAACCGGGCAGATCTCCCCGAACAGGTGGCGGAGCAAATGCTCTCGCCGTTTGAGCATAATCTGGTGATGACGCCCAAGGAGGCGGACGAGCTGGTGCCGCTGGCCGCGCTGATCATTGCGGCGGGGCTGACGCGGGCGCTGCACCCCGGCGCGGCGGCGGGCGACTTCGCCGAATATATGCAGGGCGTGTAAGAACATTGCCAAACTGACAAAATATTGCCAGCAAAAATCGGGCATATTCGCCCGACTTCGGTACAATACTATGAATGCTTTTGAAACGGAAACATTCATCAACCAAAAGCAGCCGATTGAATTACGCTGGCTGCGCTTTTGCAGACAAGCTTAGCAAGATTTCAAACGGCAAACAACCAGTCAAGGAGGTGACAACAATGGAAAACAAGGCAGTCCTGAATCAGTTTAAGACTGAAGTTGCCAACGAATTGGGCATCAACAACTACGAACAGATTGACAAGGGTCAGCTGACCTCTCGTCAGAACGGTTATGTTGGCGGCAACATGACCCGCAAAATGGTAGCCTTCGCCGAGCAGGCTATCGCTCAGGGTCAGACCGCTGCTATCAACAACGCAGCTCAGACCGAGCAGATTCGCTAACCAATATGAATAAACGGCGCCCGCTGATCTTGGGCGCAAAACGGCGGCAGGGCGCAAACCCCGCCGCCGTTTTTTATTTGCCCAGCATCAGCTTAACGCCGAGAGCCAGCACCGCCACACCCGCCATTTGGGCATATGATACCGGGGTTTTTTCCAGCCCGAACAGCCCCAGCCAGTCGATAATTGTCGCGGTGGCCACCTGCCCCGCCACAATGGCCGTGGTGGCCGAGGCCGCGCCGAGACGCGGAATGGAGACCATCACGCCGTAGATGATGACGACGTTGATCAGGCCGCTTAAATAGCCGTACCACGGCAGCTCCGGCAGCTTCTTCCAATCGCCCTCGCCCACGCCCGCCGCAAACAGCAGCAGGAAGATGATCAAAAGCCCCACCGCGTGCATTAAAAAATTGCCCTCCAGCGTGCCGATGATCTTGCTGACCTGCCCGTTGATACTGCCCTGCACCGCCATCAGCATACCCGCCAGACACGGCAAAAACCAAATCAGCCAATTCATAAAAAAACACCTACCCCTTCATAGTATCAGGGATAGGTATTTCCATTTCTGCCAGATTTTATGAATTTTTTTCTCAGCCGGGGATCCGCAGCACCGTGCCCGCCTTGAGGTCGCCCTCGGTGATACGGTTGGCGGCCAGCAGGCTTTCCAGCGATATATTGTTTTTCAGCGCAATGCTCATCGGCTGGTCGCCCGGCTTCACCACATAAAACCGCATGGAGAACGCGCCCGCCTTTTTGGCGCCCTCCGCCGGCGCCGGCGCCTGGGCGGCACGGGCGGGCTGCGCCGCCGACATCTTCAGCCGCACGCCGTTGGCGTTGACCAGCTTCAGCTCGACGTCCGCCGCGGCAGGCTCAACCGGGGCTGCCGCTTCAGCAGTTTCCGCCGCCACTTCCGCCATGACCTCCGCCGTTTCTTCCGCTTCCACCGCAACTTCCGCAATTTCTTCTGCCGCCGCTTCGGTTTCAAGCGACGAAGCTTCTGCCGCTGCCGGCTCTGCAACACTTTGTTCCGCCGCAGCCGCCACAGTCTCTGCCGCCGCGTTTTCCACCGGACTTTCCACTTCTGCCGTCGGGTTTTCCCCGCTTTCCACCGCCGCGCTCACTTCTGCGGCTTCCGGAGCTGCGGTTTTTTCCACAACCGTTTCGTTCACATCGTTTTGTTCCGTCAAATTTTCAGCCTCCTTTACTGGTGCCGCTGCTGTTTCGGTCATCGCCATCGGTTCAACCGGTTTGACCACCACAGCTGGTTCGCCCGCTTCGGCGGTCTCCGCCGCCGCCTGCGCTTCGGCTGCGGCTTGCAGGCTCTCGCCCCGCGCTTTCAGTTTCGCCAGCGCCGCCGTGGTCAAAAGCGTGCGGAAGCGGTTTTTGTTCAGCTTGGGCGCATATATCTGCTCCATATTGGCAGTGCGCTCCGCCTCCGCCGCCGCGGCGGAGCTTTCCACAGTATTTTCCACCGGGTTATACACCGGGATCCCCACCGGCTTTTCCACGGGGTTTTCCACCGTGTTGACGGGACGCAAATCAGGCTCCGGAAAATGCCAGACGGGAATTCGCGACGTCTCCGCCGGCTCCGCCGCCGTCTTCTGCTCCTGCTGCGGCACAGGCTCGGCGGGGACGTTAACGATCTGCGTTACCTTGACCTGCGGCCGCAGGGGCGTCTCCCCGGTGACGCGAATTAGCGGCGGCTCGCTCGGCTCGGCGGCAGCAGTGCGCGACGGCTGCATATCCCCCGGCTCGTCGCTGGAGCGTATCAGGCGCGGCTCGCCCGTCTTATCGCCGGCCGCCCCCAGAAAGAACCGGTCAATTTTGCTCTCAATGCGCTTATCCACCGCGTCGGCGTCCGGCATGGGAATGTCGCTCGTCCAGACGCGGCGCCGGGACGAAAGCGTATGCACCGCTTCGGCAGACGGCGCCGGCGCTGCTGCCGTTTTATCCTCCTGCCAGCGGTAATCGCCGACGTATTCCAAATTCAGCGTTCCGGAAAAATCCAGCACATAGGGCGAAAGGATTTTGACCATCGGGCGCGCCACCGCGCCGTGCAGGTCTGCCGCCTCATATTGCAATCCGCCCAGCCAGCCGGGCGGCGTCTGCACCTTTAAGGGCAGCATAATGCGGTATTTGTTGAGCCCGCGCCCCTCCATTCCCTGATACTCCATATCCAGCTCGTAAAAGCCGCGCAGCCAGACGGTATCGCCGCTTCTTTGCAGGTCGTCGATGAACACCGTGGCTCTGATCTTATCTATATAGCGCACGCCCACCGCGGTTTTGGGCAAAAAAACCGTCTGCGTCAGCGGCAAAGTTATCTTGGTATCCGCCAAGCGGCTTCCCCTTGTTTGCTTGCTCATAGCCTAACCTCCTAAAGCCCGCGCAGATACGCAAAAGGCCGCCTGCGCTTTTTCAATTAAGCTATATGCCGCCCGCCGCCAAAATATACCGCGTTAACGCTCCTGCTCCGCCGCCATCTGCCAAAGCTCGCTTAAAATATGGCTCCCGAGCGCCGCCACCTGCTCAAAATCCATCGCCGCCGTATAGCAGGCCGAAAGCTCCGCCTGCTTCGCCGCCCCCTCCCGCACGGCCGCCGCCGCTTCCTGCTGCCTTTGGCGCATATCCTCGCCCGCCAGCACTTCGGCCAGCTGTTCCGTTGTATCCGCCGGAGCCAGGCGGATCAGCTCGTCGTGGTAAAGCGGCGCAAGCTCCGCCAGCCCCGCGTCCGCCAGCGCCACCGATAGCCCCGGCAGTATCAGCAGCACCGGGCGCTCCGGTGCCAGATAACTGTAATAGATATCCACGCTGTGGCCAAGCTCCGCCGCCTGTTCGGCCAGCTTCGCCAGCACCGGCGCGGCGTCGCCGGCAAGCAGATACCGCCGTTTGCAGCAGGCGGAAAGCTCCTGCGCCGAGCTTGTGAGCCCCCCCGCCGTCAGCGCTTCGGCAAAAAAGCGGCGCACCTGTACGTGCCGCGCCGCAAAAACCTCGCGCGCCAGCGCGGCGCAGATATCGTCCACCTCCGGCTCGGAAAGCGTTATCCCGGCGGCGGCATATAACTTCTCCCGCCCCTGCTGATAGAGCGAGAGCAGCCCCGCCTCGCGCTGCAAACCGCGTTTCAGCTCCTGCCCCAGGCGTTTGATCTCCTCGCGCCTGGCGGCGAGCTTCTCCTGCTCCCAGCAATCGCCCAGATTATAAATTTCCTCCACCACGCCGGGGTTCTGCGGGCGGATATACTCCTGAAAGCCGGCGTCCACCACCGCCGCGCGAAGCTCCGGTATCACCACGCCCTCCGCGCCGCCGCTGGCGTCCGTGCCCTGCCAAAGCTCCACATCAAAGCCGCGCTCACACATATTCTCGGCCACGCGGCTGATCAGGCTGCTTTTGCCGCAGCCGGGCGCCCCCAGCAGCAGAAAGACCCGCTCCAGCGCGGCCAGATCGACCTCGGCATAAGACGTATAACCCTCCGGCGTCATGCAGCCGGCAAACATATGCACCAGCTTACCTTTTTTCATCAGCAGGCTCACCCTCTTTGTTGCGTTTACGGTTTCAGCTTATGTGGCGGGATAAGCCGCGGTGCGCAAAAAAAATCCCGGGGAAACGCCGTCCCCGGGAAAAGCCTCGCCGATTTAATTTGGCCGCCTAATCCAGCCACTCCGCCGTGAAGCCGACCACCGTCGCGTCGTCCACCGTCAGCAGGATTATCTGCACCTCGTTGTTGTTATAGCGGTAGCCGGAGGCCGCGTCGCGCGTGTAGCCGTTATCCTCCAGCACCTTGCCGGCCGCCGCAATGTCGTCGCCCACCTTAAGGCCGAACACGCCAAACTCCGCATTCTTGCTGGATAAGCGGCGGATAACGTCCTCATCGCTCACCACGACGGAAAGGTCGCTGGCATGATAGGCATATTCCGTGCCCTCGGTAATGGGACTTTCGGCGTCCGGTTCGCCCAGCTCTTCCTGCATGGCGTCAGTCGTCATGCCCAGCTTCAGACCGCCGAATTCGGCGTTTTCATTAAAGTCCAGCAGCGCTTCGTTGGATTCCGGGAGCGTACAGCCCGCCGTAACCAGCAGCAGCAGCGCAAATATCGCAAACAGGCGCTTCACAGCACACCTCCAACATCAATTCGTTTGATTTTCGTTTGGTTCAGCAGCCGTTTTTTCGGCCAGCACCGCCACCGCCCTGGCCAGCTGCGGGTCGTTCTCCGGTTCCATCGTATAGGCCGCCAGAGCGTCCGCGTCCGCCGGCATGGGGAAAACGATATCAGGCTCGATACCCACGCCGTGGATATCGTTTTGATGCGCCGTGCTGTATTTGGCCGAGGTGAAACGCAGCCCCGCACCGGAATCCAGCTTTTGCAGATCCTGCACAATGCCCTTGCCGTAAGTCGTCTCGCCGATCAGCGTGGCCAGGCCGCAATCATGCGCCGCGCCAATGACCACCTCCGAGGCGCTGGCCGTGTGGCCGTTCTGCAATATCACCACCGGCAGCTCCGTCGCCGCCCGGTTGGAGGTGTAATAATACACGCCGTCCGCGTCGGTTATATACATCATCGGCTCGCCGTTTGGCACAAAGTAATTGCAGACCTGCAGCGCCGCGTTGATCTCACCGCCGCCGTTATCGCGCAGATCCAAAATCAGCCCCCGCATACCCTGCGCCGCCAGATCATTGTAAGCGGCGATGAACTGCTCGCCCGTGGTCATGTTGAAGCTGGAAATTTTGATCAGACCCCAATCGCCGTCCAGCATGGCCGAGTCCACCGTGGGTATCTCCACCTTGGCGGTTTTCAGAGCGATGACCACCTCGCCCTCGTCCGGGCGTTCAAACGTCAGCTCCAGCCGCGTCCCCTCCGGGAAGCCCAGCAGACTGTCGGCCACCTCGTCATAGGAAAGAGCGGTCAAATCCTCGTCGTTCAGGCGCAGGAAAACGTCGCCGGGAAGCACACCGGCCTCGTAAGCCGGGCCGCCTTTCATCACGCCGTAGACCATCGCCCGCCCCGCTTCATCGGGGTAGATGTAGACGCCGATACCGCTGTATGACCCGCTGACCGAGCGGAACAGCTCGGCGTATTCCTCCGGGGTGTAATAAATGGCGTAACGGTCATGCCGCTCCGCCGCCTGCGCAACCAGCGCCTCCACCGCCTGCGCCCCCGCTGCCGCCGCGTCAATTTCGGCGTTTTCCGGGAGCTGCAAAGGCTCCGACGCCCGGCAGGCGCCAAGCATAAACACCGCCAGCAGAAGCAGCAGGGCAAGCGCCCGCCGCATTTGCAATTTATTATTTTGCATAGTAAGCTTTCACACTTTACCACAGATTTATTTTTAGCTTATGCGCCGCCCACCCCGCATATTACGGCTTGGAGACGTAATTCCACGGCGAAACGACGCTGCCGTTTTTGCGGAATTCCAAATGCAGGTGGTTGCCGGTGCTGTTGCCGGTGCTGCCCACATAGCCGATAACATCGCCCTGCTTCACGGTGTCGCCCACGCTGCACCCAATACGGCTCATATGCGCGTACAGGCTGGAAACGCCGTTGCCGTGGTCGATAATGACGTGCTTGCCGTAGGAATAAGTCAGGCTCTTCACCACGATGACCTTGCCGTCGTCCACCGCGTGAATTTCCGTACCGTTCGGCGCGGAAATATCAATGCCGGTGTGCAGGTTGCGCTGCCCGCGCAAAGTGCGCCAGCCGTAATTGGACGTGATGGTGCTGTATCCCCGCAGCGGCCAGGCATAGATACCCGTGCCCACACCGCCGTCCGGCGCCTGCAAAGCGCGGATCGCCGCCGCGATCTCGTCGGAGTCTTTCTTCCACTGGTTGATCTCGGCCTGCACCTCGTTCACATCGCCCTGCGCCGCGTCCACCAGCGCTTTCTGCGCGGAACGCGCGGCCTCAAGCTCCGCCAGCATGGTTTTCTGCTCGGCGGTCAGGGTGTCGAGGTTGGCGATTTTCGTCTCCTGCAAGGCGCGCTTCTCTTTGATCACATCAATTTGCGCGTTGATGGCGTTGATCATGTTGCTGTCATAGAGCAAAATGCGCTCCATGTAATAGGAACGGGTGAGAAAATCCTCCATACTGGTGGCGTCGAACACCACGTCCAGCAGGCCAACGTCGCCGTTCATATAATTTTCTCTGAGCCGCGACTGAAAACCTTTCAGCTGCTTGGCCAGCTCCGTCTGCGCGGCGGAGAATTCCTGCTCGGCGATTTTAAGCTCCTTTTGAGCGGCCGTCATCTGGCGGTTCAGCGCAGCCAGAGTATCCTCGCATTGCTGCACCTTCATATCGGCGTTGGCCAGCGCAGTCTGCTGCTCGGAAAGCTCGCTTTTAAGCCCGCTTAAGCTTTGGCGCAGCGCCGCGATCTCATTTTCGATCTGGCGCTGCTGTTCGCGGTATTCGCTTAAAGCGTCGGCCGCTGCCTGCTGCGGCGGGCCGTAGACCATGCCGTGCCACAGCATGACCGCCAGCAGAAAGCAGGTCAAAATTATGGGGAATTTGGCGTTTTTGAACATATCTTCGCCCCCCCCTTTACACGTTCACGTGCTTGCGCACGGCAATGGCGGAGCCGATAGCGCCCAGCAAAAGGCCGATCAGCAGCATGGCGCCGATCAGCGGCAGGGCGATCGCGCCAAAGGGCGTAAACGTCAGGAAGTTTAAGCTGCTAAGCAGCAGATTAAGCACCGCGTGATACGACATCAGCACCAGCACACAGGCCACGCCGCCGCCCAGAACGCCCAGCAGCATGCCCTCCAATATAAACGGCCAGATGATGAATGAGTTGCTGGCGCCGACGTATTTCATCACCTGAATTTCCTCTTTGCGCGCTTCGACGGAAAGACGGATATTCATCGAGATCAGAATGACCGCCGAAAAGCCCAGCAGCACCATCAGCCCGCTGCCAAGAGACCGTATCCAGTTCATGAATACGAACATTTTTTCCACCGAGCCCTGGCCATAGCGCACCGCCAGCACATTGTCCAGCTTATTCACTTCGTCCACAATGGAAAGCACCTGCTCGGGGCTTTCGGCCTTGACGGTGTATGAGTTCGGCAGCGGGTTGGTGTCGATCGCCGCCAGTATCTCCTCGCTGGAGCCGAATTTGGCGGACATCAGCTCTAACCCCTCGGCGCGGCTGACGTATTTCACCGAAGCCACGCCCGGAATGGCTTTCACCTGAGCGGAAAGCGTATCCATCTGATCCTGATTGATCTTATCCTTAATGAAGACCTTGATCTCCACCGCGGACTCCATAACCGTGGCGTTTCTGTCGATATTCACCACCAGCAGGCCAAAAATGCCGCACAAATAAAGCGTCAGCACCACCGTCATTACGGCGGCCACCGTCATGCCGAAGTTGCGGCGCAGGCTGATAAAAGGCTCCGGCAGGATATAACGCAGGCTTGTCAGCTTCACAGCAGCCACCCCCCAACCTCGTCAGCGATGATCTCACCTTTTTTCAGGGCAATCACGCGCTTCTGCGTGTCGTTGACGATACGCTTGTCATGCGTCGCCATAATCACCGTCGCGCCCTCGTCGTTGAACTCCTGGAACAGCTGCATCAGCTCGTCGGAGGTATCAGGGTCGAGGTTGCCGGTCGGCTCGTCCGCAAGGATTATCGGCGGGTTGTTGATAACGGCGCGGGCAAACGCCACCCGCTGCTGCTCGCCGCCGGAAAGCTGGCGCGGAAACGCGTCGGCCTTATCGGCAATTTTCAGGCGCTCCAACACCTGCGGCACGATCTCCTTGACCTCGTTCCACGGGTATTCCAGCACTTTCAGGGCAAAAGCCACGTTTTCAAACACTGTTTTGTTCTCCATCAGGCGGAAATCCTGAAACACCACGCCGGTGTTGCGGCGGAGCTTTACGGTCTCCTTGTTGTTCAGGCGGATAATGCTGCGCCCGGCAATAAATATCTGGCCGGAATCAGGCATGATCTCGCGGAACAGCAGCTTGATCAGCGTGCTTTTGCCCGCGCCGCTCTGCCCGGTCAGATACACAAACTCGCCGTTATCAATGTGCAGATTAATGTCTTTTAAGGCCAAGTTACCGCCATCGTAAGTTTTAAAGACGTTTGCCATATCGATCATCGAAGTATCACCACTTTATCACATAGTTAGTTTTTTTATTCGACGGATATAGCCAATTCCCTGCAAATTGCGCCGATTATTTACATAAAAACATCTGCCGCGCCGGCGTTTCGGCATAAAAAAAGCGGCTTTGGCCGCCGTAAGTTTCGTCTGCGGTATATTTCGCCAAAAACCGTATATAATAGTGCCGGGCAAACCTGCCGAATTAAAAGGAAGTGTTTTGATATGAACAAACGCAAGTGGAAAAGCCTGATCATTGCCGTCGCCATACCGGAGATCGTCGGCGCGGTCTCCGGCTTGATCAGCGCCCCGGCCATGATGGAGCAAAGCAAAACGCTGCTGATGCCGCCGCTGCAGCCGCCGCCGTGGGTCTTCCCCGTCGTCTGGGTGGCGCTGTATCTGCTGATGGGCATAGCCTCGTGGCTGGTTCGGCAGGACGGCTCAGACGAAAGCAAACGGGCGCTGGGGCTTTATGCCGTGCAGCTATTCTTCAATTTCCTCTGGCCGATCGCGTTCTTCACGCTGGAATGGCGGCTGTTCGCGTTCTTCTGGCTGCTGGCACTGATCGTGCTGATCGCCCTCACCATGCGAGCCTTTGGGCGCATTGACCGCCGCGCCGGCTGGCTGCTCGCCCCGTACCTCGCGTGGTGCTGCTTCGCCGCCTATCTGAATTTGGGCATATACCTTTTGAACAATTAGCCGCAGATATCCCGAATATCCACCATGCGTAGGCCGAACTGCACCGCTTTTTCCCGCATGGCCGCCAGCTGAAAATCCAGCGTTCCCGCGGCGTGGCTGTCCGTCCCGATGATGACGGGGGTGCCGTGCGCTTTCAGAATATCCCACAGCCAGTAATCGGGGTATGGGCGCTTCATACCGCTGCGGCACATCGCCCCGGTGTTGATCTCAAAGATGAATTTATCGGCGTGCCGCTCCAATACCGGGGCGGCCGCTTTTCTGTATGCGGGGGCGGCCTCATCAAAGAAGCGCCCGCCGACGTTAAACTTGCAGACCAGATCAAAATGCCCGACGATATCCACCCGCCGCGTAGCGAGCATTTCGTCCACCGCCGCAAAATACGCCGCCGTGTAAGCATAAGGGTCGCCGCCGAACGCCTTAATAGCTTCCGCCGTCACCTCTATTGACATATCCACCGGCCAGACCTCGCCCGAGGGCGCGGTGACGTTATGCACGCTGCCGATCAGATAATCAAACTCGCCCGGCGCAGGCATTGGCGTCATACTATCCAGCTCCAGCCCGCAGAAGATGGGCATTTTGCCGGCATACTCACGCTTCAGCGCCGCCACCTCGCGCTGATACGCCAAAAGCGCCGCCGCGTCCATGCCGAAGCCGTCCGCCGGGCAGAAACTGTGACCGGAAAAGCCCAGCGCCCCGAAGCCAAGCGCATATGCCGCCGCCGCCATTTCCGCCGGTGTGTTCGCGCCGTCGCAGTATGTCGTGTGCGTGTGGGCATTGCTCAGCTTCTTCACTGCATTTTCTCCTGCTTCACCTTGTGGTCGATGATATGGCGGCGCGCCAGCTCCTGCGTCACCTCGTCCAGCGTGATCCCGGCGTGCACCAGCAGCACCATCACATGATAACAGAGATCGGCCACCTCGTAGATGGTCTCCGCCTTATCCTCCGCCTTGGCCGCGATGATGACCTCGGTGGACTCCTCGCCCACCTTTTTCAGTATCTTATCCAGCCCCTTATCGAACAGATACGATGTGTAGCTGCCCTCCTGCGGGTGGTTTTTGCGCCCGGCGAGCAGGTCGTATAACCCCTGATAGGTGAACTTCTGCACCGCGTCGTCCAGATAGACCGGGTTGAAGAAACAGCTTTCCGCCCCGGTATGGCAGGCGGGGCCGTCCTTTACCACCTGCACCAGCAGCGCGTCCTCGTCGCAGTCCGCCGTGATACTGACGATATGCTGCACGTTGCCGCTCTCCTCGCCTTTGCGCCAGAGCTTGCCGCGACTCCGCGACCAAAAGCAGGTGCGCTTCTCCGCAATGCTGATGGCGAGACTTTCCGCGTTCATATACGCCAGCATCAGCACCTGCCCGCTGTAATGATCCTGCACAATGGCCGGTATCAGCCCGTTTGCGTCAAACTGCAATGCCATGTTGCGCCTCCTTATTCTCACATTATTATACTATATTCTCATTTCAACGCCCTGCGCCTTAAGATACCGCTTCAGCTCCGGTATCAGCACCTGCTTGTGGTGGAAGATCGAGGCCGCCAGCCCCGCGTCCACCCCCGGGTGTCGGAACAGCTCGGCAAAATCCGCCATCGTGCCCGCGCCGCCGCTGGCGATGATCGGCACGTTCACCCGCGCCGCCATCGCGTCCAGCATCGCCAGATCGAACCCCTGCTTGACGCCGTCGGTGTCGATACTGTTCACCACCAGCTCGCCCGCGCCGTTTGCCACGCCCGCGGCCGCCCAATCGAGAGCGTCTTTGCCGGTATCCTCGCGGCCGCCCTTGGCGAAAACGTGATACGCACCGCCCACCCGCTTCACATCAAGGCTCAGCACCACGCACTGGCTGCCGTATCTGGCCGCCGCGCGGGGAATGATCGAGGGATCGGCAATAGCCCCGCTGTTCACGCTGACCTTATCGGCGCCCGCTTTCAGCACCCGGTCAAAGTCATCAAGCGTGCGGATACCGCCGCCCACCGTAAGCGGAATGAAGATCTCCGCCGCCACTCTTTTCAGAATATCCACGAACAGGCCGCGCCCCTCCACGCTGGCGGTGATGTCATAAAACACCAGCTCATCGGCGCCCTGCTCGTTATAAAAGCGCGCCAGCTCCACTGGGTCGGCCACCGCGCGGACGCCCTGAAAATTCTGCCCTTTCACCACCTGGCCGTCCTTGATGTCCAGGCAGGGAATAATACGTTTGCTGATCACCGCGCCGCCTCCTTTGCCAGTTGCAGGCACTCCGCCAGGTCAAGCTTGCCCGCGTAGAGCGCCTTGCCGATAATTACGCCGGCAACGCCGAGAGCCGCGAGTTTGGTTATCTCCGCCGGGTAGCTGACGCCGCCGCTCGCCACCACGTTGAGCCCGGCAATATTCGCCAGCCGCTGATACAATGCCAGATTGGTGCCGCTAAGCGCCCCGTCCCTGGCAATATCCGTAACGATCACGGTTTGGACGCCCGCCGCGCAGAGCTTACGGCAGAAATCCTCGCAGTCCAGCTCGGTCTCCTCCAGCCAGCCGGAGACGGCTACACGACCCTCACGCGCGTCCACACCGACGGCAATTTTATCGCCGTATTTGGCCGCCATCGCCTCGGTAAACGGAAAATTCTTCACCGCCGCCGTGCCGAGTATCACCCGGCCGACGCCGAGGTCAAGATACTTTTTTATGCGCGCCTCGTCGCGGATACCGCCGCCCACCTCCACGAACATATCAGCAGCCTCGGTTATCGCCTGAATGGCCGCAAAGTTGGCCGCCGTGCCCTCTTTTGCGCCGTCCAGATCAACGACGTGCAGAAAGCGCGCCCCCGCCGCGGCAAATTCGCGCGCCGCCCCGGCCGGGTCGTCATTATACACCGTCATCTGGTTATAATCGCCGCGGGTCAGGCGCACCACCTTGCCGCCGGATAGATCGATCGCCGGAAAAATCTCCACTTTATACCTCCTTATAATTCCGTAAACGCCTTAAGCAGGCTAAGCCCCGCCGCACCGCTTTTCTCCGGGTGGAACTGCGTGCCCCAGACGCTGCCGCGCCGCACCGCGCCCGTCACCGTGATACCGTATTCCGATGTAGCGAGGGTGCTTGCCGCGCAGTTTTTGGCGTAAAAGCTGTGGACGTAATAGACGTGCGCCCCCGGCGTGAAATATTTGAACAGCGGGTCGTCCTTGATGATGTTCAGGCTGTTCCAGCCGATATGCGGCACTTTCAGGCCGCTGCCTGCCGGCAGATCGGGCGCCAGCGGCTCCACCGTGCCGGGTATCAGCGAAAGCCCCTGATGTTCGCCGAATTCATAGCTTTTCTCGAACAGCAGCTGCATACCAAGGCAAATGCCGAGCAGGGGTTTCCCCGCCGCCGCCTGCCGCTTCACCTCGTCAAACAGGCCGCTTTCACGGAGCTTGGCCGCCGCGTCGCCGAAAGCGCCCACCCCCGGCAGTATCAGCCGGTCGGCTTTTTGCAGCGCCGCCGCGTCGCCCGAAACTATGTTCTCAATGCCAAGATAGCTTAACGACGAGCGCAGCGAGAACAAATTGCCCACGCCGTAATCAATGATGGCAACGGTCATTTAGATCACCCCTTTGGTGGAGGGTATGCGGCCGGCGTTTTGCGCGTCCTGCGCCACGGCCTGGCGCAGCGCCCGCCCCAGCCCCTTGAACATTGCCTCTATTATATGGTGCGCGTTGTGGCCGCAAAGTTTGCGGATATGCAGCGTGAGCCCCGCGGAGCGGGAAAGCGCCTGCATAAATTCCTCGGCCAGCTCGGTGTCAAAATCGCCCACCTTAGCGGCGGGGATCTCCGCCTGATAGCCGAGATACGCCCGGCCGCTTAGATCCACCGCCACCAGCACCAGCGCCTCGTCCATCGGCAGCAGCTGCTGGCCATAGCGGTTAATGCCGCGCTTATCGCCGAGCGCCTGCGCCAGCGCCTCGCCCAGCGCAATGCCAATGTCCTCGGTGGTGTGGTGATAATCCACGTCCACGTCGCCCCGGCAGCAGACGTTCAGATCAAAGCAGCCGTGCGCCGCCAAAAGCTCCAGCATATGGTTCAGAAAGCCGCAGCCGGTGTCTATGGCGGCCTGCCCCGTGCCGTCCAGGTTCAGCGCGAGTTTTATCTGCGTCTCTTTCGTGTTTCTTTCGATCAATGCTTCGCGTAAAACATTTGTCATATCAATGCTCCTTATTCAGCCAGAATTTGCGCCGTGGCGTCCAGCAGCGCCTGCATTTCCGCGTGGCTGCCGATGGTTATACGCACAAAATCGCGGATACGCGGCTCATCGAACCAGCGCACCAAAATACCCCGCTCTTTCAGCTGCTTATAGTACGCCTCGCCGGAGACCTTATCATGCCGCGCCAGCAGGAAGTTGGCTTTGCCCGGCAGCACCCGGAAGCCGAGCTTTTTAAGCCCCGCCGCCGTAAATTCGCGGTCGGCGATAATTTTGGCGCAGCAGGCGTTGAAATAAGCCTTATCCTTTACCGCCGCCGCCGCCAGTTCCAGCGATAGACGGTTCACGTTATACGGATTGAACGAGAATTTGACGGTGTTCAGATCGGCGATGACTTCCGGGCTGCCGAGCGCCAGCCCCACACGCGCCCCCGCCAGCTGGCGGCTTTTGGAAAGCGTCTGCACCACCAGCAGATTGGGGTACTCAGCCAACAGAGCGGCCGCGCTTTGCCCGCCGAAATCCACATACGCCTCGTCGATAATTACCATATCGTCCGGGTGGCGCTGCAAAATGCCCTCGATAGCAGTGAGCGGCAGTTCCAGCCCGGTGATGGCGTTGGGGTTGGCCAGCACCACCTGCTCGCCCGGCCGGTAATAATCCGCCGGGTCAATGGCAAAATCCGCCGTCAGCGGCACCACGCGCGTCGGTATGCCGAACAGCGCGGCAAACACGCTGTAAAATGCGTAGGTGACGTCGGGGAACGCCATTTGGCGCCCCCGCCCGAAAGCCTGAAACGCAAATGCCAAAACCTCGTCCGACCCGTTGCCGAGAAAGACGTTTTCCGGCTTTAAGCCGTAATATGCGGCAATGGCCGCCCGGGGTTTGGCCGCCTCCGGATCGCTGTAAAGACGCAGATCGGCCGCGTCCGCCGCCGCCAGCGCTGCCGCCACGCCCGGCGCGGGGGGATATGGGCTTTCATTGGTGTTCAATTTGATATACTGCCTGTTCTGCGGCTGCTCGCCCGGTGTGTAGGGCGTTAAATCAGCCAGCTTGGGGCTCAAAAATCGGCTCATGCTAAAACCTCGCAAAATTTATTTTCGGAAGCGAACGGCCACGCTCTCGGCGTGCGCGTGCAGACCCTCGCGCTCGGCAAAATCAACGATACGGTCGGCCACCTTGCCCAGAGCCTCCTTGGGATAATAAATGAAGCTGCTCTTTTTCACGAAATCGTCCACCGAAAGCGGGCTGGAGAAGCGCGCCGTGCCGCTGGTGGGCAGCGTGTGATTGGGGCCGGCCAGATAATCGCCCAGCGCCTCCGGTACGTTGCGGCCAAGGAATATCGACCCGGCGTTTTTAATGCTGTCCAGCAGGGCGAAAGGCTCCTCGACGCAGACCTCCAAATGCTCCGGTGCGATCTGGTTGGCGGCCGCCACCGCCTGCGCCATGCTCGCCGCCACGATGATCTTGCCGTTGGTGTCGATACTGGCGCGGGCAATTTCCTCCCGCGGCAGCAAGGGAATTTGCCGCTCCAATTCGGCGGAAACCGCGTCCGCCAGCGACTTGCTGGTGGTGATCAGCACCACCGTCGCCAGCTTGTCATGCTCGGCCTGCGAGAGCATATCTGCCGCCACAAATTCGGGGTTGCAGCCGCCGTCGGCCAGCACCAGAATTTCGCTCGGCCCCGCGATCATGTCGATATCCACCAGGCCGTAGACCTTGCGCTTGGCCGTGGCCACGAACACATTGCCGGGGCCGACGATCTTATCCACCTTGGGCACCGTCTCAGTGCCGTAAGCGAGAGCCGCAATGGCCTGCGCGCCGCCCACCTTGAAGATACGGCTGACGCCCGCCACCTTGGCCGCGGCTAAGATGGCCGGAGCGATCTTGCCCTCGGCGTTCGGCGGCGTGGTCATCACCAGCTCCGATACACCCGCCAGCTTGGCGGGAACGGCGTTCATCAAAACGCTGCTGGGATAACTGGCCGTGCCGCCCGGCACATAAAGCCCCGCCTTTTCGATCGGCGTGTACTTCTGCCCCAGCACAATGCCGCCCGCTTCGGTGATGACGAAATTCTTCTGGATCTGCTGGCTGTGGAAGCGGCTGATGTTGTCCCGCGCGATTTCCAGCGTCTTAATAAATTCCGGATCCATCGCGGCAAAAGCCTCGTCCAGCTCGGCCTCGCTCACCTCCAGCGCGGCAAGTTTAGCGTGGTCAAACTTTTCGCCATAGGCCAAAAGCGCCGCGTCGCCGTCCCGCCGCACGTTGGCGATAATATCGTCCACGATGGCCTCCACGCCCTTTTCCTCGCGGATATCCCGGTTTAAAATTTGCTCGACGGGAATTTCCGCCAAATCATACTGCTTGATCATGTCAAAATCCCTCCCAATTTATGCCTGCGGCAGCTTGGCCGCAAGACGTGTTAACATCGTGCTGATCTCTGCCTGTTTGAATTTATAGGCCGCCTTATTGGCGATATAGCGGGCGCTGATCGGCACAATTTCCGCGATGACCTTGAGATCGTTCTCCCGAAGCGTCGTGCCGCTTTCCACGATATCCACGATAACGTCGGAAAGCCCCAAAATCGGCGCCAGCTCAATGCTGCCGTTCAGCTTGATGATCTCAATTTCGCGGTTTAACCCGGCGTAATAATCCTTGGCAATGTTGACGAATTTCGTCGCCACGCGCAGCCGCCGCCCGGTATCCTCGCGGAAATCCCGCTTCCCCGCCACGCAGACGCGGCATTTGCCGATATGTAAGTCTAAAAGCTCGTAAACGTCGGCGGCGCTTTCCAGCAGAATATCCTTGCCGACGATGCCCACGTCCGCCGCGCCATGCTCCACATATATCGCCACGTCGCTGGGCTTCACCAGGAAATAGCGCACGCCGGTCTGCTCGTTTTCAAACACCAGGCGGCGGTTATCCAGATAAATGTCGCGGCAGTCGTAGCCGATACCGTCCAGCAGCTCATACACCTGGTCGCCCAGGCGGCCTTTCGGCAGCGCAATATTCAACATTCCGTGAGCCTCCCTCCGCTGTACTTATAATGGCGGCGGCAGCGGATATCGGGCGCAAGCTCCGCCGCCACCCGCACCGACTGCCCGGCCTCGGCAAACTCACGCGCCGCGGAGAGCAGCCCCGCCGCGTCGGCGTCGGCGCCGGCCTCCAGCCAGATATCCACGTCAAAATCCCGCGCGGGCAGCGGCAGCCGCTCCAATTCGTCCAGATAGACCGCAAAGCCCACCGCGCCCAGGCTGTGGCCGAGCTTGTGCATCATGCTGTCATACCGCCCGCCGGTAAGCACCGGACGGGGCAGCCCCTCCAGATAGCCGCAAAGCAAAATGCCATCGTAAAACTCGGTGTCGTTCAGCAGCGCCAGGTCAAGGCGCAAATGCGCTGCTGCAGCCTCGTCCTGCGCGGCGCAGATGGTTTTCAGCTCGTCCAGCGCATTCTGCATTTTGCGCCCGGTGCAGATATCCTCCGCCCGGCCTAACACTTCAGCCGGCGCGCCGGCCAGCTCCAGCAGCACTAAAAGCCGTTTGGTATCGGCGGCGGCCAAACCAAGCTCCTCCGCCGTTTGTTTCAGCAAATGCGGGCTTTTGGCGGCCAGGCTTGCCAATATCCGGCCGCGCCCGGCCTCCGTCAGGTCAAGCTTTTCCAGCAGCCCCGTCACAAATTGCATATGGCCGATCTCCAGAATATAGCCGTCGCTGATGGCTGCCAGCGACTGCGCCGCCAGCTGCACCGTTTCAGCCAGCGCGTAAGCGTCCACGCGCCCCATGTATTCCAGCCCCATCTGGTTGATCTCTTTGAATGTGTTGCTCTCCTTGCTCTCGCGGTAGACCTTTTCGATGTAATACGCCTTGGCCGTCTCATGCTCCCGCGCGTTTTTGATAATGCTCAGCGTCACATCGGGGCGCAGCGCCAGCAGCCGCCCGTCCAGATCCGTAAAGCTCAAAATCTTATCACCGGAAAGAAAGCTTTTATATTGCAGGTACAGGCTGTATTCCTCAAAATTGCTCACCTTACAGCGCCGATAACCGTAAAGCTCATACAGGCGGCGAAGCACCAGCATCGCCCGCTCCTCCGGGCGGCTGGCGTCAAAATCACACTCCATCAGGTCACTCTCCCCCAAAATTTGCCGTATTTAATTATTATACTACATTATATGCTGCGGTGCAACTTTAGTGATTTATTTCTTTATCATGCTAAATCGCTAAACCAACTTTCTGCATTATAGCATATAAAAAAGGCGCTGGCAAGAGGTTTCGGCAATTTTTTTGGCTGGTGACATGAAAAAAGAGCGCCCCGCCGGAATGGCAGGGCGTTCTTCCTGTATGCGTAAATCAGGCGATATTATTCAGCAGCTCCTCGCGCAGCGGCACGCCATAAGGATATAGCTGATCCCGCAGGTCAATGAACGCCTCATAATCTTCTTCTTTAATGCTATACCATTTATCGGCGTTTTCATCATGCAGCCGATAACCCTGATATTTAGCATTTTCGGCGTCGGTGGTATCAGGCGCCCAGCCCTTGACACCATTATATACCGCCCAGTTGACCAGCCCTTGAGTTTTCGTGCCATCAACTAGCTGCGGCTGGCCGTTATAAAAATCGAACTCCATTACCAGATGGAAATATGGCATATCCGCCAAGATCATGCTGCTGTAATACTCCGGCTTGGCCACTTCCTCACCCTTTAAGGCAGCCAAAGCATTATAAAGCCGCCCCACATTGGCGTTGCCGTAATAGCCCTCCACCTTGCCGCCCATCGTCATGTAAAAATGAGTGGTCATGCTGTTCAGTGCCTTGCCGTCCACATAAACCGGCGTACTGCTTAAAATCACCTTGCCGTTTTGGTAATCGGTTTTCACGTCAAATGTCTCGGCGATCACCCGCAGCGGCACCATCACCCGGTTATCGCGCATAACGGCGGGAACGTCCAGCTTAACATTCTGCTTCGTGCCATCCGCCTTTTCGTAAACGGCGGTTTGGCGCCCCGGCGTGAAGCGCATTTTCTCCCCCTCATAAGTTTTAATGCTGGCTTCATTGTCTTTCCACATCACCGTCGCGCCCAACGCCTCGCTGACCGTCCTAAGCGGCACCAGCGTCCGCCCGCTTTTAAGCAGCGGCGCAACGTCGCTGGGGATACCGTGGCCGTCCAGTTCGACCGTCACGGCGGCCAAGGCGCTGCCGCAGCAGCACATCATCAGCATAACGGCAGCAATACATACCGTCAACAGTTTTTTCATGTTCAGCCCCCCTTTTACCCATTAATACCTTAGTTCAGTCCAAAATGCAACATCAAAAGCAAAAAATTTTTTTTTGAGCAGAACGGAAGCAAATAACGCGCCAAAAACTTGCCTAAATCGCCCCAAATGTGGTATGCTTAAAAGTAATTTTTACGGCGGGCGGAGGTGCTTCATGCCAAGCGAGCTTATAATAGAAGAATTGCGGCCGAACCGGGCGGAGGTGCTGCGCTATCTGCGGCTTCCGGAGGGAGCCACACCCCCGGCGGAGCTTATGGCGGCGCTGGACGCGGCGGAAGCGGAGCTTTTGGCGGCGGCAGAGCCACGTTTCGTCTGGCGGCGCTTCGGGCTGAACCGCACGGCGGCGGGCATAGAGCTCTCAGAAAGCGGCGTACTGCTGCCGGGGCGGGATATCGCCGGGCTTCTGCGTGACGCGGCGGGCTGCCTGCTGCTGGCGGCAACGCTGGGAGTGGCGGCAGACAATTTGATCCGCCGCGCCGAAACGGCGGATATGGGGCGCGCCCTGCTGCTGGACGCACTGGCGTCGGCGGCGGTGGAAAATCTTTGCGATCAGGTGCAGAATTGGCTCACGCAGAAATTCGCGGGAGATATGCTGTTCCTGACCGACCGCTTCAGCCCCGGCTACGGCGACCTGCCGCTTGCCATGCAGCGGCCGCTTTGCCAGCTTTTGGACGCCGGGCGCCAGATCGGCCTGACCGTCAGCCGGAGCGACCTGCTGCTGCCGCGCAAATCCGTCACCGCCGTTATCGGCCTATGCCCAAGCCCCCAGCCGCACCGCACCGACAAATGCGCCGCCTGCCCGGCCAGAGATAACTGCCCCTACCGCCAAAGCGGCGGCTGCAACCAATGATAAGCGAGGGAATAAACATGAAAACTCAAGCCTTTGAGCGGCTTTTGCAAAAGGAATTCATGATTTTGGACGGCGCGATGGGCACCATGCTGCTGGCGCGCGGGCTGGCGCTCGGCGAAAACCCGGAGGTGTTCGCCATGCAGCACCCGGGCGTGCTGCGGGATATTCACCGCGCCTATATCGAGGCCGGGGCGGACGTGATCTACGCCTGCACCTTCGGCGCCAACCGCCTGAAGCTCTCCGGCACCGGCCACACCCCGGCGGAGGTCATCAGCGCCAACGTGCGGCTGGCGCGCGAGGCGGCGGGCGAAAGCGCTTTGACCGCGCTGGATATCGGCTCGCTGGGCGAATTGATGGAGCCGGCGGGCACACTGAGCTTTGAAGCGGCCTATGACTGCTTCAAGGAAATGCTGGTGGCCGGCGAGGCCGCCGGGGCGGACATGGCCGTGCTGGAGACGTTCACCAGCCTGTATGAGATGAAAGCCGCTGTACTGGCCGCCCGGGAGAACACGAAGCTGCCTATTATATGTTCGCTGACGTTTGACAAAAATAACCGCACGTTTAACGGCGACAGCGTGGAAGCGATGGCCTGCATGCTCTCCTCCCTCGGCGTGGACGCGATCGGCATTAACTGCTCGCCGGGGCCAAAAGGGATACTTCCCATCATGCGCGAGCTGGCTCGTCACACCAACCTGCCCCTGCTCGTCAAGGCCAACGCGGGCCTGCCCGACCCGGAAACGAAAGAATACGCCCTGAAGCCAGCCGAATTTGCCGCCGAAATGCGGGAATTTGCAGCGCTCGGCGTGCAAATGCTGGGCGGCTGCTGCGGCACCACGCCGGCATATATCGCGGCGCTGAAAAAGGAGCTTGCCGACGCGCACCGGGCGGAACGGGAGCAAATAAACGAGGCGGCGGTCTGCTCCGCCACCCAGACGGTGTATCTGGACGCGCCCCAGATCGTCGGCGAGCGGCTGAACCCCACCGGCAAAAAAATGCTCCAGCAGGCGCTCAAGGAGCAGAATTTCGATTATCTGGCCGCCAAGGCTTTGGAGCAGCAGCAGGCGGGCGCGGCCATTCTGGACGTGAACGTGGGTCTTCCCGGGCTGGACGAAGCGCAGCTTATGCCGCAGGTGGTGAAAGCCGTGCAGGCGGCGTCAGATCTGCCGCTGCAAATCGATTCCGCCGACCCGGCAGCCATCGAGGCGGGGCTGCGTGCGGTGAACGGCAAGGCCATCGTCAATTCGGTGAACGGCAAGGCCGAGGTGCTGCAAAGCGTGCTGCCGCTGGTGAAGCATTACGGCGCGGCGGTCATCGGCCTGACGCTGGACGAAAACGGCATACCGCCGACGGCGGAAGCACGGCTGGCCATCGCCCGGCGTATCATGCAGGCGGCGCTGGCCGCGGGTATCCCCAAGGCAGATATTTACATCGACTGCCTGACGCTGACCGTCTCGGCGCAGCAGGAGCAGGCGCGGGAAACGCTGGAAGCGCTCCGCCGCGTCAAGCAGGAGCTGGGACTGAAAACGGCGCTCGGCGTTTCCAACATATCGTTCGGCCTGCCCAACCGCGGGCTGATCAACCGCACATTTCTGGCGATGGCGCTGGAAGCCGGGCTCGATCTTGCCATTATCAACCCCAACGCGCCCGGCATGGCCGATACCGTGGCCGCGTTTAAGGTGCTGAACAACCAGGACGCTTCGGGCGCGGCGTATATCGCCGGCCAGGCGGCCGAGGAGCAGCCCGCCCCCACCCCGGCGGCGTCGGAACAAGACCCGGCCGCCCGCCTGACCCACGCCGTTATGCAGGGCTTAAAAAGCGAGGTGCAGGCGGCGGTAACGGCGGTTTTGGCGCAAGAGGACGAAATGAGCGTCATCAACCGGCTGCTGATACCGGCGCTGGACGAGGTGGGCAAGCGCTATGAGCGGGAGGAAATATACCTGCCCCAGCTGATCAACGCGGCGGCGGCGGCAGGCGCGGCCTTTGAAATAATCAAGGAGCGCATTGCCGCCAAGGGCAGCGGCGCGGCGGCCAAGGGCAAAATACTGATGGCCACCGTTTACGGCGATATCCACGACATCGGCAAGAACATCGTCAAGGTCATTCTGGCCAATTACGGCTATCAGATCGTCGACCTGGGGCGCGACGTGCCGGCGGCCAAAATCGTCGCGACCGCCCAGGCGCAGAACATCAAGCTGATCGGCCTTTCCGCCCTGATGACCACCACCGTCGCCAGTATGCAGCAGACCATTGCAGCGCTGCGCGAAAGCGGCTGGGACGGCGAGGTTTTTGTCGGCGGCGCGGTGCTGACGCCGGAATATGCCGCCGCTATCGGGGCGGATCACTACGCCAAAGACGCCATGCAGAGCGTGGAAATTGCCAAGCGCGTGCTTGGTTAAGGAGGACGCCATGCCAAACGATATTCAGAAATTTCTGCGGGACAACACGCTGCTTTTCGACGGCGCGATGGGGACATATTTCGCCCAGCTGTTCCGCGGGCAGGAGGCCAGCTGCGAGGCGGCCAACCTCACCCACCCGGAGCGCGTGCTCGCCATACACCGGGCGTACATTCAAGCCGGGGCAAACGCCATTAAAACCAACACTTTCGGCGCTAACCGGGGGCTTTTCGGCCAGAACAAGCTGCGGGAAGTTATCACCGCGGGCTGGCACATAGCAGCCGAGGCGGCTGACGAAACGCCGAACCGCCCTTTCGTCTTTGCGGATATCGGCCCCATACCCCCGCATGACCAGGCCGACCCGGCGGCGGAATACCGCGAGATCGTCGATATTTTCCTCGAGCTCGGCGCGGTAAACTTCCTGTTTGAAACGCTGGCCGGCGCCGACCCGCTGGCCGACATCTGCGCTTACATCAAAAAGGAACGCCCGGCAGCGTTCATTATCACCTCTTTCGCCGTGCAGCCCGACGGCTTTACGCGCGAGGGGGCAAGCGGCGCGGCGCTTTATGCCGCCATGCAGCAAACGGCGGCGGACGCGGTGGGCTTCAACTGCGTTTCCGGCCCGTATCATTTAAAAGAATATGTGCGGCGGCTCAATAAGGGCGAAAAATTCCTCGCCGTTATGCCGAACGCGGGCTATCCCACGGTCATCGGCAATCGGACGTATTTCGGCAGCAACCCGGCCTACTTCGGCGGCGAGCTGGCGGAAATTGCCGCCCTCGGCGCGAAGATCGTCGGCGGCTGCTGCGGCACCACACCGGAGCATATCGCCGCCGCCAAAGAGCAGCTGAACAACAGCGCGGACGCCACAGACAAGCTTATCGCCAGCGAGCGCGTGACGAGAGCGCCCCAGCCCCTGCCCAACCGCCTGCTGCAAAAGGCGGAAAGCGGCCGCCGCCTGCTGACGGTGGAGCTGGAGCCGCCCGCCGATATCAATCTGCCGCAGTTTATGGCCAAGGCCAAACAGCTTGCGGATATCGGCGTGGACGCGATAACCGTGCCGGACTGCCCGATCGGCCGGGCGCGCATGGATAGCTCGCTGCTGGCCTGCAAGCTGCACCGGGAGCTTTCCGTTGACGTTTTGCCCCACCTCACCTGCCGCGACCGCAACCTGAACGCCATCAAGGCGCTGCTGCTGGGGCTTTCCGTGGAGGGCGTGAACAATGTGCTGATCGTGACCGGCGACCCGATCCCCACCGCCGAGCGCGACGAAATTAAGAGCGTGTTCAATTTCAACTCGCGTATGCTGGCCAAATACATCAGCAATCTGAACGCGGCGGAGCTGGCGACGCCTTTCCATATCTGCGGCGCGCTGAACCTGAACGCGCTGAATTTTGATATCCAGCTTAAGCTGGCGCAGGAGAAGATCGCGGGCGGCGTGCAGACGTTTTTGACCCAGCCCGTTTTAAGCCCCCAGGCGGCGGCCAACCTGCACCGCGCTAAAAAGGAGCTTGACGCCCGGATACTAGCGGGCATTATGCCGGTGATGAGCCACCGTAACGCCTGCTTTATGAACAACGAAATTGCCGGTATCAGCGTCTGCCCGGAGATCTGCGCGCTTTACGAGGGCAAGACCCGCGAGGAAGCGCGCGACCTGGCGGTGCGCGTTTCGGCGGAAATTGCCGCCAAGGTTGCGCCTGACTGCGACGGCTACTACATCATCTCGCCGTTTAACCGGGTGGACGTGGTGGCCGATATTGTGGAGCTGCTGCGGGAGGGCAATCTGCTTTAATTTGCTGAATTCAGACGCAGAAAAGGCGTGCGCCAAATTGGCACACGCCCTTTTTATACCCTTTTATATAGCCGCAGTTTAGAAATCGCGGTTCAGCTCGGCCACTTCGCGCAAAGCCTGTTCGGCAAATTCCGCCACGGTCATGGTACGGCTTTCGTCGCTGCCGCGGCGGCGCACCGCCACCGTGCCGTCCTCGGCTTCCTTGCCGCCCACCACCAGAATATACGGCGTTTTCTGGTTGCGCGCTTCACGAATTTTATAGCCCAGCTTCTCGTTGCGGATATCAGCCTCGACGCGCAGACCCTGCGCTTTCAGCTCCGCCGTCACCTGCTCGGCGTATGCGTTCTGGTTTTCGGTGATCGTCAGCACCTTGGCCTGCACGGGGCTTAACCACAGCGGGAACGCGCCCGCAAAATGTTCGGTGATCACGCCGATAAACCGCTCGATCGAGCCCAGCACCACGCGGTGGATCATCACGGGGCGGTGCTTCTGGTTATCCTCGCCGACGTATTCCAGCTCAAAGCGCTCCGGCATCTGGAAGTCCAGCTGAATGGTGCCGCACTGCCAGGTGCGCCCCAGGCTGTCGGCCAGGTGGAAATCGAGCTTCGGGCCGTAGAACGCGCCGTCGCCCTCGTTGATGACAAACGATTTGCCCATGTCGGTAATGGCGTCTTTCAGCGTTTCGGTGGCAAAATCCCAATCCGCCTCGTCGCCGATATGATCCTCGGGCATGGTGGAGACCTCGATTTGATAGCTTAAGCCAAACGTGGAATAAACCTCGTCGAACAGGCGCACCACGTTCTGAATTTCATCTTTCATCTGATCGCGCGTCATAAAGATGTGCGCGTCGTCCTGCGTGAAGCAGCGCACGCGGAACAGGCCGTGCAGCGCACCGGAAAGCTCATGCCGGTGCACGAGACCCAGCTCGCCCATACGCAGCGGCAGGTCGCGGTAGGAATGAGGCTCGCTCTTATAGACCAGCATACCGCCCGGGCAGTTCATCGGCTTAACGGCGTAATCCTCGCCGTCGATCTGGGTGGTATACATATTGTCCTTGTAATGATCCCAGTGACCGGAACGGTGCCAAAGCTCCTGATTTAAGATGATCGGCGTGGAAATCTCCACATAGCCGTAGCGGTCATGCACATGGCGCCAGTAATCGATCAGCGCGTTCCGCAGCAGCATACCCTTGGGCAGGAAGAACGGGAAGCCCGGCCCCTCGTCGGCCAGCATGAACAGACCCAGCTCCTTGCCAAGCTTGCGGTGGTCGCGCTTTTTGGCCTCCTCCAGGCGGAACAGATAAGCGTCCAGCTCCTTTTTATCCGGGAACGTGATGGCGTAAATGCGCTGGAGCATTTTGTTTTTGGCGTCGCCCCGCCAATAAGCCCCGGCAAACGAAAGCACCGCCGCCGCCTTGATGAAGCCGGTGCGCGGCAGGTGCGGCCCGCGGCAGAGGTCGGTGAAATCGCCCTGCGTATAGGTGCTGATGACGGCGTCCTCCGGCAGGTCGTTAATTAAAATCTGCTTATAGCCCTCGCCCCGCGCGGTGAAAAATTCCAGCGCTTCCTGACGCGGCAATTCCTTGCGGGAAAACGTCAAGTCCTCGGCGGCGATAGAAAGCATTTCCTGCTGAATGGCTTCCATATCCTCCGGAACAAAAACGTGCGAGCTGTCCACATCATAATAGAAGCCCTCTTTGATGGCGGGGCCGATGGCAAACTGCGTGTCGGGGAACAGCCGCTTAATGGCCTGCGCCATCACGTGAGCGGAGCTGTGCCAGAAAACGTGCTTGCCCTCCTCGTCGTCAAACGTGAATATCTTGAGCGCCACCTCGCCGTCAAGCGGTTTGGTGAGATCGACCATTTGGCCGTTGGCTTCCGCCGCCAGCGCGCGCTTGGCCAGCTTGTTGCTGATGGTTTTGGCAATTTCCAGCGCGGTCATCGGCGCGGCAAATTCTTTCTGCGCACCGTCCGGGAAAGTAATATGCAAACTCATATGCAGTACCTCAACTTATCATAATATTGTTTTCACTCATCTTTTTATTATAGCATAGACTTTTTTTTTGTCAAATGACTTTTTTTTTGTCAAATGATGTGGTAATATTTATGGTAAAGAATTTGCAATTTTGCCCGTTTTTTGCGCCAAAAGGAGCTTTGCCATGCCGGAAAATACTGCCAAAAAGCCCGCCGCTTACCATGAGCTGTTCTGGCTGTTCGCCAAAATCGGCCTTTTCACCGTTGGCGGCGGCGCGGTCATGCTGCCGCTGATCCAAAACGCCGTGGGGGAGGATAAAAAATGGCTGACGGAGGAAGAGTTTGCCGATATGTTCGCCATCACCAACAGCGCGCCCGGGGCTTTTACCATCAACGCCGCCATTTATATCGGCTACACGGAGCGAGGGTTTGCCGGCGCCACTGCCGCCACGCTGGGCATGGTGACGCCGTCGGTGGTCATTATCCTGATTTTGGCCTATCTGATACTGCTCGGCAAAAACGTGGATATTTTGCAGCAGTTTTTCGCCGGCGTGCGCCCCATCGTGGCCGCCCTGCTGCTGGACGCCGGCCTGAAGCTCAGGAAGGGTCTCTTAAAAAGCCGCTTCGATCTGATACTTTTGGCATTTGGCCTGGCCATGCTGCTGCTGGCCAGGGTGAACACGGTCTTCGTTATCCTGACCGGAGCGGCGGCGGCCATTCTGTATCACCGGCTGAAGCCTGACGATAAGACGCAGGAAGGAGGCGGCAAAGCATGATCATGTTGCAGCTTTTCCTCACCTTTGTGCTGATCGGTATTCTGAATTTCGGCGGCGGCTATGCGATGATCTCGTTTATCCAAAACCAGGTAGTAGATATCCACGGCTGGCTGACGCTCCGCGAGTACACCGACATGATCGCCATATCGCAGGCGACGCCGGGGCCGATCGCCGTCAACACCGCCACCTATACCGGCTTCAAAATTGCGGGGCTGCCCGGGGCGCTGCTGGCGACTTTGGGGCTGATCGTGCCCGCGTATTTCATCATTTTGGGGCTGATGTATATCTTCCGACGCTGGCCGGATAATAAATACCTGCAATGGGGGCTTAACGGCGTGAAGCCGATGGTGCTGGCGCTGATCATCGGCTCGGCGCTTACCCTCGGCGTGGAAAACGTGACCAATTTATACGAGCTTACGCTGTTTGGCATTGCCATGCTGCTGCTGCGCAAATTCAACACCAACCCCATCGTGCTGATACTGGTATTCGGCGGCTGGGGTATCTTCACCGCAAACTTTATTTTTTAAGCGAGGTACCTTTAATGTTTTTACGCAAACTGTTCCGCTTCTTCAGCGGACGACTGTTTATCCTCGGCCTGCTGCTGCTGGTGCAGCTGCTGGTCATTCTCTCCACCATCATCTTTTTGAACGATAACTATGTGTGGTGTTCTGTCATCTCCACCTGTATCAGCGTGCTGCTGGTAGTGCTGCTGATCAACAATCAAGAGCAGAACCCCTCCACCAAGCTGGCCTGGATCATCGTGATCATGCTGCTGCCCATCGTGGGCGCGGCGATCTATCTGATGTTCGGCTCGCGCTATGCCAGCAGCGGTCTGCGCCGCCGAGTGCTGGCCGAGGTGGCGAAATCGGACGGCGTGCTGCCCGCGCATAAAGAGGTGGTGGACGGTGTGTTCGATTTTGATCCGGCAGCCGGCTCGCAATGCCGCTATTTGCAGCAGGCGACGCAGATACCGCCCTATGCCGCGGGCGAGTGCCGTTATTTCACCAGCGGCGAGGAGCTGTTCCCCGAGCTGCTGCTGGAGCTGAAAAAGGCGGAAAAATACATTTTCATCGAAACGTTTATTATGGAGCGCGGCGTATTCTGGGATAGTATTCTGGACGTTTTGCAGGCCAAAGCCGCCGAAGGCTTAGACGTGCGGGTGATGTATGACGACGTGGGCTGCATGAAAACGCTGCCGATGAACTACTATCAGCAGCTGGAGAAGCTGGGTATCAAATGCACCGTTTTTAACCCCGTAAAGGCACATCTGGATACCGGCATCAACAACCGCGACCACCGCAAGATCACCGTTATCGACGGCAAGACGGCGATCATCGGCGGCATTAATCTGGCCGACGAATATATCAACCAAAAAGAGCGCTTCGGTTATTGGAAAGATGCCGCTCTGCTGCTCCGGGGCGACAGCGTGACCGCTTTCAACCTTATCTTCCTGCAAAGCTGGAACCTGTACGCGCCCAACCGCCGCCTGGATTATGCCGCATACTGCACCCCGCCGGAGAGCGACGCGGCCAAATACAACAGCGGCTGCATACAGCCTTTTCACGATAACCCGTTTGACGGCGAGCATATCGGCGAATCGGCGTTCATCAATATGATCAACGCGTCCAACCGCTATATTTACATCAACACGCCCTATTTTATCGTCGATAACGAGCTTTTGATGTCTTTGCAGCTGGCGGCCAAGCGCGGTGTTGACGTGCGTATCTGCACGCCGCATATCCCCGACAAATGGTATGTACACATGATGACGCAGGCCTATTACCACCCGCTGCAAAAGGCGGGCTGCCGCGTGATGGAGTTTGCGCCGGGCTTCAACCACACCAAAAGCATTGTGGCCGACGACAAATACGCCTTTGTCGGCACCATCAACTGCGATTACCGCAGCTTTTATCACCATTTTGAATGCGGCGCGCTGCTTTACGGCGTGCCCGGCGTTATCGCCGCGATGAAAGAGGACTTTTTGCGGACGGAGGCGCAGTGTATACCGGCGGAACAGGCGGCGCGGCTGACCCCGGTGCATTTAAGGATACTGCGCAGTCTGCTGCGGCTGTTTGCGCCGCTGATGTAAAAAAAATAAAAGTCCAATAGCATCGTGCTATTGGGCTTTTTTTAATAGTTTGTTATATAGTGCGTCAAGATGTTTTAACGCGTATTTGTTGGCCGAAAGCTCCTGCGGCATGGCGTTATAAGCGGTAATATGCTCGGCCACCAGCGCCTCTTTGGCGGGCTCGGCATCGGGTATCATATCCAGCACCTCGCGCTGGCTTTCCACCGGCGCCAGCTGCCGGTTCAGCCAAATTACATAATCCAGGCTGCTTTTATGGCAGCGGCGGAAGTGCAGCCAATGGCCGTATTCATGCAGCACCAGAAAGGCCGCAAACAGCAGGTCATAGCTTTCAATTTCGATCTCCACCAGGTCGTGGATCATGCGCATATAGGAATGTGTGCTGATGTAATTGGCGCGTTCCTCCAGATAATAAAGCTCGCTGGCATAAACGTCCGGGAGATATATGCCCAGCTCTGCCGGGGGATATTGGGCGTTCGCCGCCAGGCTCCCCGCCAGCCAGTCCTCCAGCTCCGCCTGAGAGATAAACCGGCAGCAGGCCGGCTGATATTCGCCCGAGGCGTCCACAAAATGCCACGGCGCTTTCCCGGCCAAGCCGGATACCGCAACTATATCACGCAGTTTCACCGCTACAAAACCTCCGTTATCACACGTTGGCAAAATTATAGCGCAAACGCGGCGGAAATTCAAGCGGCGGGCAGGTTCAAACAATAGAACAGCACCAGAAAATAGTGCGCCACGCTGCCGGCCAGCACAAAGAAATGCCAGATCAGATGGGCAAAGCGCTTATCCTCGCGGCGATAGAAATAGACGCCGACGGTATACAGCACGCCGCCCAGAAGCGCCAGCGCAAAGCCGCCCCACGGCAGCACGCCCAGCAGCGGCTTCACCGCCGGCAGCACCGACCAGCCCGCCAGCAGGTATAAAACAAGCGAAAATTTATGAAATTTTTTAACGCTGACGGCGTTCAGCACGATACCGACCAGCGCCACCGCCGCGTTTAAGCCGAACAGCGTCCAGCCGAGCGCGCCGCGGATCAGCCCCAGCGTCACCGGGATATACGTCCCCAAAATCAAAATGAAGATGGAGCAATGGTCGAACACTTGCAGCACCCGCTTGGCGCGGCGGTTGGTGATGGCATGATACAGCGTGGAGAAAAGATACAGCACGATCAAACTTGCCCCGTAAAGCGCGGCGCAGACCACGCTCATCGCGTCGCCGTGGGTGGCCGCCCGCACGATCAATATCGGCAGCCCGGCAATGGCAAGCCCCGCCCCCAGCCCATGCGAAAGCGCATTGCAAAGCTCCTCCCGCGGGCTTTGGCGGTTAAAATTGGTCACGTCAATATCCGTGTTCACGTTCATACACACTCCCCCTTTAACACTGCACCGTCACCAAAACTATCTCGTATTAAAAACTATGTCTTATGTTTATTATATATAGATACTAACACAAAATGCCCCGTTTGTACAGACCCATAAACAAAAAATTTTACCAATGCCCAGATTCCCGCCGCTTCCCGAAATTGGCTGGCTAGCGGCGGCAATTTGGCGCAAAATAAGCTTGTCTGCAAAAGGCAGCCGGAATTTTGTCAGTTTGATTTATTTTGAACCGATAACAAGGAGGTATGCGTTATGTATGAGGATACGATGAACAACCCGGCGATTTTGACGGCCAGCGACATGGCGACGCTGGAACGCCTGCAAAACGAATTTTGCGCCGAGTGCGGCAAAAATATGATACTGGTGGCCTATAAGGACTAACCAAAAAAAATATAGCCGGTAAATAATACCGGCTATATTTTTATGCCTGTTAAAGGCTGCTTAAAACCCTTGGGCAGGCCTTTTGAAACCAAACTGTAAAAAGCTCCGGCCAAACCGCCAAAAGACGCTCAACATCTGATCGGGGCAGCCATTTATATGCCGCCGCCTCCGCCGGGTTCAAACAGACCTCGCCGTCATAAACGCCCAGCAGCACATGGTCATATTCATACTCATACATAGTATCGTCAAAGCGGTGCTGGTAAACAAACGTAAACAGCTCTTGCAGCCGAACACCGTAAATACCACATTCTTCCGCCAGACGCCGCGACGCCGCCGCCGGCACTGCTTCCCCCGGACGGGGGTGCGAGCAGCAGGCGTTTGACCACAAACCGCCGCTGTGATATTTAGCTGCCGCCCGCTTTTGCAGCAGCATTTGCCCGGCTGAATTGACAATAAAAACCGAGAAAGCGCGGTGCAGCAAGGGGCGGCGGTGAGCCGACAATTTATCCGCCGTACCCACCGGCTGATCGTCATTGTCCACCAGAATCAGCTCCGCCTCCGGCTGTGCCAGTTTCAACACCTGCGCCAGGCAGCGCTGAAAGTTATCCGAAAGCCGGGCAATATCTGTGGCCGTCGCGCCGTCAATATGCAGGCCGACCGTAACCACGGTTACGGCGTTGAAACGGGCGGCCACCGCCAAAGCGGCTGTCCGCGCCAGCAAATCGTCCTTGTGGGCGTTGACGCATAACAGCGAACAGGAAGCCGAACGTTCCGCCGCAGCAGTATCCAGCGACGCTCTGGGAACAGCCAGCGCGCAAGCGCCGATATGCGCCTTATCACCGCCGCCGAAATTCAGGCAGATATCATTGCCGCAAAAGCTCAGAGCAGCCGTTACCGTATGCCTGCCCTCCCCGGCGCTAAAACTGATCCTATATGACATTATTCCACCCCACGCCAGGCAACAAAAGACTGCGTTTCCCAGCCAAATTGCCGCAAAATTTTGCCGATAATATGGTCTATCTGATCGTTCAGGTCAGACGGCGCATTATAAAAAGTCAACATCGGAGGAATTATGGTGCAGCCGGCGTCCGCCGCCAAAGCGAGGTTGCGCAGATGGATCTTCCCCAGCGGCATTTCCCGCGGCACCAACACGACCTTGCGTCCCTCTTTCAGGCAGACATCTGCCGCGCGCAGCAGCAGATTTTCCGCATAACCGTTGGCTATACCGGCCAGCGTTTTCATGCTGCAAGGCGCCACGATCATACCGTCGGTGATAAAAGAGCCGCTGGAGATCGCCGCCGCCATATTATGCTCGTCATGCACAACATCGGCCTGCGCACAAATTTCAGCCAAGCTGAGATCGGTTTCCAACGCAAAATTGCGGCGGGCGCCGCTGGTGATAACCAAATGCGTTTCCACAGCCGCGAACTCTTTTAATGCCCGCAACAGGCGATAACCGATAATGACGCCGCTGGCGCCGGATATCCCCACAATAATTCTTTTCATCATACCCTCCGTCAACCCAAAAGTCCCATCATCTGCCAGTAAGGATAAGTAAATACCGCCGTAAACACAATTCCCACCGCAATGCGGATCGCCATGATCTTGACCAAATGGCTCATCTTCAGATAGCCAAAGCCGTATATGAGCATTAACGGTGCGATCTCATACGGAAACAGCGCCTGATTAAACCCCATGATCATCGCGTAACCGCCCAAAATCTCCGGATAACCCAGCGAGCCGCAAATATCCGCAACCGGCCCCATTAACGTGCCGATAAGCGCCAGCGGGTTTAACACAAAGTTGGAGCAAATGGAAAAAATATAAATACTCATCACCAACGAGAAGTTGCTTTTACTGGCAAAAACCGGCGTAATAAACTCTACGATACGGTCGGCCACTCCCAGCTCGCTGGTTACCGAGCCGATCGAGACCGCACCGACCAGAAAGAAAACGATCGAAAAAGGCAGCTTATTAAAATCCCCAATTCCCAATACACCGATTCCCGGAATAAAGCACAAGCACCCAATCAGAATGATCAGCCACGAAGCGTCCAGCTCATATAAGGAATCCGTGATCAAAAAGGCCAGCAAAACCACCGCCAGCACGGCCACCTTTTTCTCCTTAAGCGTAAATTTGCCCAGCTTGGCGCATTGCTCCCGCAAATAGCTTTTATCCAATGTAATATTCTGCGGCTTTAAAAACCAGACCAGGCTGACCGAGATCAGCGTCCACAATACCGCCGGGATCAGCATATCCTTGGCCCAATCCAGCCAAGTAAGCGAAGCGGCATAATGCTGCTTGAGAATACTTGCCGTCATCAGGGAATCGGCCGAAGCCGTCATAAATGCCATTTTGGGCGACCACACCGACAAAAACACTACCAGCATCAGCACGGAAGCGATACGGGATTTTTTTTCGGCGCCCAGCACATCGCAAAGGCCGATCGCAATCGGCGTCATCAGCGCCACCTTGGCCATAACCGAGGGGATTATGGGCGTGATAACGATACAGGAAAGCATCAGCCCCACAATAATACCGCGCAGAGAGCCGCCCGTCCATAGCATGATCTTATAAGCAATTCTTTTTACCAGGCCGGATTCCACCACCGCCGCGCCAAGCATCAGGCCGCCGATAGTGATCCACGGCGTGCTGCCCGCCCAGCCGGAAAATACTACGTTTGGCTTCGCCACGCCCAACACAACATACAGCACGGGGATAAGGATACCGACGACGGCATCGGGGATCAGCTCAAACATCCACATCAAAATACCCCACAGAGTGACCATAATATACAGCTTCAGCTGCATATCCAGATCAAGCCCCATCGGCAGCAGCGGTATTATCAGCGAAACCAGCCATTTCACCATGTTCCGCCGCCTCGTTTCATCTGTTTTGAGCATTTTTCACCCCCCCCTTTCTGCGTATTGTGCGGGCGCCGCTCAGCAATAATACTGTTTAGCGCTGAATTTCCGGGAAATCATATTCCTGCCAGTCCGGCACATCGGCCACGCTGGCATATTCGGCGCCGAACGGTATCGTGGCGTCCACACCGACGGTATCATTCAGCCGCGCGTTGGTCTGCTGCTCATTAGTGGAGGAAGGATCCAGCGGCGCGGACGGCACATCTTTGACCACGATCACATCACGCCCCGGCACCGTGCGGTAAGACATCGCCCACTCCACTTCGGCGGAATTATGCACGTCAATATCCGGGTCTACCGCGATCACCCATTTGGGACGAATATTGGACGACATGGCCGCCAGAATAGCATGCCGTGCCTCGCCCGCATAGCGCTGTTTCATAGCGATGACCACATACAGCTGCACGCCGCCGGAGGGGCGCACCGATACATCGGTAATGGTGGGGAACTGCCCCCGCATCGCTTTCAGGAAAGACGCTTCAAACGGGATATTCTTCAGAATATGATTCTCCGTCACCGGCTTACCGGTAAGCAGCACCTGGAACAGCGGATCTCTGCGGTGCGTGATTGCTTTCACTTTGCAGACCGGCTTAGGGCTGCCCGGCGTCATATAACCGGTGTATTCGCCCAGCGGTCCTTCCTCGCGCAGCTCGTTAAAATTGACCTCGATCTCGATCACGAACTCGGCAGTTGCGGGCACCTCAACGTCAACCGTCTTGCATTTAACCAGCTCCACCGCCTCGCCGCGCAGGCCGCCCGCCAATGTAAAATCGTCCACCGTATCGGGGATCTGCTTTAACTGGCAGGTATAGCCCAGCACCGGGTCGGTGCCGATCACGATAGCCGCCTGGAACTTATCCATGCCCATTGCCTTGGCTTTGCTGCAATTTTTGCCAAAGCGGTGGAACGGCTGGGCAAACCAGCCAAAGGTATTTTTATCATGCAGCATATAGCGGAAATGACCAATATCGCGCACACCCGTTTCCGGGTCTTTGGATACCGTTATGCCGGCCGTCAGGAACGGGCCGCCGTCCAGCGGAGAAAACTTGGGGATCGGCAGCTTATTTAAGTCGATATCATCGCCGGTGATCACCACTTCCTGGCAGGGCGCGGCGTCTACCATTACCGGCTCAATGGGGTTATCCAGGCCGTTGATGAACTTGCCGATAATTGAGGCGTTATCCGTTTCAAATGCCCGCAAAGCCCGCTCGCGGTTGCCGAAAACGCCGCTGACCATAGGATAATCCTTGCCTTTGGGATTATTGAAGATCACAATGGGCGCGTTCTGGGCGTAGCATTTACGTATCGCCTTACCAACTTCCAAATTACAATCGATCGGGCGGTCGACTTCGATAACATCGCCGGCCTTGCGGCTGGCTTCCAAAAACTCCCGCAAGTCTTTATATGCCATACAGAAACACTCCTTTTTTTGCTGAAATTCTTTAATGATTGCCGAAATCATCAAAATATCGCCAAATTTACAGAAATTCTGTCAAAATCATAGAAACATGAAAAATACAATACCTGCGATGATCAATAGTTGTAAGATCTGCCATTTAAACATGATATTGAACATCTCGCCGTCCTGCCCCTTAATACCGGCCAAAGACGAGGTATAGGTCAGCAGCGAGGGCTTTAACGGGTTAGCCGGCCCCATCGTGACCATAGCGGCAATACCGACCAATACGGCGGGCGCAATACCCAGCGCGTCGGCCACGCCCATCTGCATCTTGGAGAACATCGAACAGGCCGGGATACCCTGGCCAAACGCCATACCGGCCAAAAAGCCCAGACCGGAAAGCAGCACGCCGTATACGGAAGCGCCCCACTGCGACATCTGGCTGGCCAGCGTCGCGATCTGCGAAGTATCCAGCATCAACTGCACCATTGCGCCGCCCAGGAACAGCGTAGCCAGAGACGGCAGCGCGCGTTTGGTGGCCACCGCAAAATCATTGGCCAGCGAGCTGCTGCGCTTGATGGCAAACACATGGCAGAGCAGCGCCGCCACTATAACATAAAAGCCGGGCGCAGTCAGCAAGGTGATCTTGGTGGGGCTGTAACCGAACAGACTGACACTGAAGCTCATATTATTACAGAATGTCTTTAACGGATAAGAATTAATAATAACCAGAACGACCACGGCAATCAGCGGCGCAAAAGCCTTAATAATTGTGCCCATGCTGAATTTTTCCGCATTTTCGTCGTCCTCATAGGCACTGCGGTCATATTTCTTACTGAACAACCACAGCATAATCAGCGAGAAGGTAGCCGCAGCCACCAAAGTCAGGATATAAAGCTCCGGGAAAATCTGCGTAAACAATACCACGGCCAGCATATTACCGATGACCGAAAGCACCAAAATCATCAGGTTGTCTTTGTCTTTCAGGCTGAAGCCAAGGATACGGAAAAAGCCGATTTCAGACACCACTACCAACGGCAGAGTGAGCAGACCCATAGTTTGCACAATATCCGTGATCGGCAGTTTGGTAACATTACTGGCGATATTGGCCGCAATAAACAGACTGACAAAAGCAATGCTCCAAGAAAAATAAACCAGATAACCGGCTGCCGCCCGCACGCCGTTGATGCCCAGATTAACCAGACCGGGAATCGTCACGGGATAAGTGGCAAAACCGTTAAAGGCGCCCAGATAACCGCCGACAATAGACACCAGCGACATCGCCTTGCCCTCTTTGGTGGGCAATATCCCGTTCAGCGTTTTCAGCATAACGTTCAAACAGCCGGTGGAACGGAAGCATTGACCGAATATCTGCCCCGTCCAAAGCACCAAAAAGCCTGTCCATAGTGTTACATTGCCCCATATCGAAGCCTTAAGGCTGTCTAATACCGGCATTTTATAAAATGCCACCACCACAACTAATTCTAAAACCCAGACAATAAGACTCATTTTAAGGGCGCTCATACGAAAGGCCAAAAAGCCGATCAACAGCACCACAAAAGGCAGTAAAGCCAAAATGACTTCCAACGCTGTGTTTTCCAATTTAACAATCTCCTTTCATATAACTAACAAACCCTTATGAAACCGCTCAATACGTTTCCCCTCCCCAATTTTTTTGTCCATAGACTACAAAGCGCGCTTTATAAATATCTTTTGATAGTCTATTCTGTATTTATTATAAGAAAAACGACCCTGCTTGTAAGTTTAAGAAACTACCAAATTATTGTTGTCTGCACTACAATTTTTAATCCAACTTGAATAAAACTTACTTATATGGTATAATTAATGAGTTAAGAATAAGCATAAGGAGGTGGCAATATTGCATAATACGGCCTCCCTGTGCGCCCAATGCGGCAATCCTTTTTGCGCCAAACTGACGCCGGATTGCCAAAAACAGCTTTTTGCCAAGGCAACCCGCATCAATTATCCTTACAAAAAAGAACAAGTTATTTACTTTGGCAACGGTTATGTGATGCTGATCACCGAGGGCAATTTGATGACCATTCGCAATAATGTCCAAGGTAAACAGCAAGGGATCGATATTCTGCATGAAGGAGATCTGCTGGGAATTGTGCAGTTATTTAACAAACAATACCACAATACCATTACCGTGCTTCCCTTATCCTCCGTTAAAGGCTGTATGATACCGGTAAGCGACTTTGAAGAAATGATCAAAAATGACAACACGCTGGCTCAAATTACGATCGCCCATTATTCCCAGCGTTTTGCCCGGGCGCTGACACATCTTTCCAATCTGGCGATCGATGACAGCAAAGCCAAACTCGATTACGCCATGAGCATTGTTGATAAAATGGGCGCCAATGCCATTACACACGAAGAACTGGCCATTTTTTCCGGCCTTAACCGGGTAACAGTAACCAAAGCGCTGAAAGGACGCAAGGCGCCGCCGCATTATACAGTTCTGGATATTGAACAGTTATACAAACCAAAAAAAGAGTAATACGTTGAAACGTATTACTCTTTTTTGGCTTCTCTGCTGCCCTTACCCCGCCAGCCGGCTGCCCCAGAACGCCAGCAGCCGGTTCCATGTCCGCCGATCCAGCCAGCCCTCCTCGGCCACCGTGAGCCCGGCGATTTTTTGAAACGCCTGCACGGCCAGGCTGGTTTGATCATCATAGACCCCGGTGATCGCCACATTCGGCAGATTGCCGTAGTTTTCCGCCAGATCCTGCAATATGGTTTGCAGCACATTGATCAGCCGGTTATCACGGTCGCCCAGCGTCAGCAGCACCATATCGCCGCGCGGTACGGCCAGATTAAGCCCGCTGCTGTCCGCCGAAAGCCGCTCCAGCCCGCGCCACACCTGCCCGATCAGCTCCCAAGTGGCCAGGTCGATATTGCCCGTCACCGGGAGGCCGAATTCCTGCTGAAACGCCGTCACCGCCGCCTCGGTATCGGCGCGGAACACGCCGTCCGCAAACACCGCGGGAATATTGGGGTAATAACGGCTGATCAGCCGCAAATAACTCTGCATAATACCGATCGGCCGAAACCAGACCGGCCAGCCGTTTGCATCGCAAATTTGTATTCTCATGCCGCACCTCCTTAAGACTGATCGCTCATGCCCTGCAGCAGCGGGTAACCGGGATACTGTGGCACGTCGGGGTTTTCACGCCGGAGCGTGGATTCATACACCTCCAAAATGGCGTTCCAGGTGGCCGCGCCCACCACGCCGTCCACCGTCAGCCCAAACAAACGCTGAAACTCGCGCACGGCATTGGCCGTCTGCGGGCCGAAAATGCCCTCCACCGAGACCGTAGGCACGCCGGGATACGTTTCGTTGATGGCGTTCAGGTATTGCTGCAATAATTCTACCCGCTCGCCGGTGCTGCCCTGGCTCAAAAGAACGCCGTCGTATGGCTCGATCGGCAGCGTGCTCAGCAGCGACGGCAGAATAAACGTAATGCCGCGGAACTGGTCGTATATCAGGTTCCAGGTAACAATATCAACCCGCCCGGTAACGGGCAGCCCGTTGTTCCGCTGCAATGCCTCCACCGCCGCCTGCGTCGCCTCGTCAAACACATTGGTTATCCTCACCTGCGGGAAAGCGTTGCTGAACTGGCCGATGACCGAAAGAAAATACTGCAAAAGCCCTATGCCCTCGCCGGTATAGCCAAGACCGATCTCGGTAGCCAGCGGCCGGGTAGCGTTGCTGTATTCCACACCCTCGGTCTCCAGCTCTGAAAGCCTTTTTACCACCGAATAAATGTAGCTTATCTGATACCAGGTGGCCTCGTCAACGATCCCGGTGACGGCCAGCCCGAAAATGCTCTGGAAGCGGCGCACGGCGGCCAGCGTCA
>CANQPG010000008.1 GCA_947625705.1 uncultured Peptococcaceae bacterium
GTGATGGAGGCTTTCGGCGATTATGAGCTCTCCATATCCTGCACGGAGAGCTCATAATCGCCGAAAGCCTCCAGCACGCCGCCGATCGTCACCTCGGTGCGGTTTTTCAAAACGTCGTCCAGCCGCGCGGCCAGCTCCTTTTTGCTCAGCGTGGCGGCAACGGGCGCGTCAATATCCTCCGGCAAATCGTCCAAATCGGGCTCTGCCGCAAAATCCGCCTCGTCCACACCCTCCGCCGAAATGGCAGCCAGCTCCTCGTCGGTCGGAGCCAGTTCCTCCGCCTCCGCCGTCAAAACCTCGGCCAGCGGTTCAGCCACAGTATCGGTTGGCTTTTTCTTATTCGTTGCAGTCAATGAACAAACCTCTTTCCATAACAACGCTTTGGCAGCCCAAAGCCTTCCCCAAACAACCGTCTTCCATATAAAATGCTAAACGCTTCTAAGCTCTCTGATTTGGCGCTCCAGCTCGGATATCTCCCGCAGCAGCCCGGCGGCCTTGGCCGCGTCCGCCTGCAAAAGCTCGTCCCGCAGCTGCTGCAAACGCTGCTGCAAACGCCCGATCTTGATCGCGCGGATACAACCCTCGGCCAGCTCCGGCATTTTGGCCGGCTCCACATCGGCCTGCGCCATGCGCAGCAAAAGCTGATATGCCGCCCCCTCGTTCAGATAACTGAACAGGCTGGCCGGTCGCCAATCGTATTTTTCTTTTATATTCTGTACCAAATGCAATAATTCCTGCAAAGCCGGGCTTTCTGCAAAATTTTCTCCCAATTCCGACAGCGTTCGCTCAAAAATCTCCCGGTTACACAGCATAAAGAACAACAAATTCGCCTGCGTACGCGAAACATTCGCCGGGGCGCCGCTGGCGCCGGGGTTAGGTTGCGCTACCGGGCGCGGCGCCTCCTGGTATTGCTTCGGGCGCAGTTCGGTGTAGATCGTCTCCGGTGAAACGCCCACCGCCCGCGCCAAAAGGTTCACGACGCTTTCCGCCTCCACGGCGTCGGTACATTCGTTCAGATACGGGCGCAAAGCCCGCACCACCGCCACCTTGCCGGAAACGCCGCTCACGTCATGCTCGGCGAGCGCCTTGTTCAGCTTGTGCTGCCAAAAATCCGCCGTTTGGTTATCCGCCAGCTTGTCCCACTCGATTTTACCGTATTTATGCAGAAACTCGTCGGGGTCAAGGTTATCCGGCAGCGTCAGCAGGCGCACGTCAAAGCCCGCCGCGTGCAGAATATCCATCGCCTTGTCCGCCGCGTTTACCCCGGCGCTGTCGCCGTCATAGACCAGCAGCACCCGCGTGGTATACCGCCGCAGCAGCTTGGTATGCTCCGCGTTGAACGCCGTGCCCAAAGACGCAATGGCATTAGTCACGCCGAACTGATGCGCCGCCAAAACGTCCATATACCCCTCCATCAGCACCGCCCTATCCTCCTTGCGGATAGCGGCAGCCGCCTGAAACAGCCCGTACAAATTCTGCGATTTATGAAAATACTGCGTCTCCGGCGAGTTCAGGTATTTCGGCTGGCCGTCGCCCATTACCCGCCCGCCGAACGCCACCACCTGGCCGCGGTAATCGTAGATCGGGAAGATCAGCCGGTGATGGAATTTATCAAAAAAGCCCTCCTTGGCCTCGCGGCGGCTCACTAACCCCGCCGCCTCCAGCTCGGCAAACTCATAGCCCTGCGAGAGCAGCGCCTTGGCCGCGCCGTCCCAGCCGTCGGCTAACCCCAGACCGAAGCGCTGCGCCAGCTCCGGGGCAAGCTGCCGCCGCTGCAGATACTCCCGCGCCGCGCGCCCGGCGTCGCTCCACATGGTGCGGTAATAGTGCGTGGCCGCCGCTTTCATCAGGTTAAAATAACGCCGCCGCTTCTGCATGGCCGCCGTTTCCTCCGGCGTCGCCTGCTCGCGCGGCATTTCCAGCCCCACCAGGCCGGCCGCTTTCTCCACCGCTTCGGGGAAGCTCAAGCCCTCAATTTCCATCAGAAACTTCAGCGCGTTGCCGCCCTTGTGGCAGCCGAAGCAATAAAATATCTGTTTCTGCGGCGAGACGCTGAACGACGGCGTTTTCTCATTATGAAACGGGCAGAGGCCGACCAGATTGCGCCCCTGCTTTTTCAGCGAGACGTAATTGGATACGACGTCGACCACGTCCAGCCGCGCGTTGACCTCCGCCACAAATTCTTCCGGTATCATTCTTGCCACCAGCTATTCTCCCCGCCGCTTTTCGGCTCATATTGCTTTCGTTTATCGCCCCAAAATATTCGCCGCGCGGGGTGCGTTTTCCTTTTTTCCGCTTGGGCGCCGGGGCGGGCGGCCTATTCGTCGGTATATGTTGCCCCCAAAGCCGCCAAAATATACCAATTATAACCGGCTGCCCGCTAAATGCCCAGCTCGGCAAAAACGCGCAGTGCATAAGAGTCCGACATGCCCGCGATATAATCGCAGGCGGCGCGGCGCACATCGCCCAGGCGCAGCAGCTCAGGCGGCAGCAGCTCCGGCTGGCCGACGAAATGATCGAACGCATAATTCAGCTTCTCTTTCAGTATCTCCTCCTGACGGATCGCCCGCGGCGTGCGGTAGACCCGCTCAAACAGAAAGTCCCGCAGCTCGTCCATCGCCTGCGCCTCGCGCTGGTTCATGCGGATACCGCGCAAGTCCTGCGACGCTTCAATAACGGAAAGCACCATCGCGTTGATCCGCTTGCTGTTGGTGCCGCCCAGCACCGCCACCGCGCTCTGCGGCAGCTCGCCCGCGCGGATCAGCCCCGCCCGCATGGCGTCGTCGGTGTCGTGATTAACGTAAGCCATGCGGTCGGCCAGCTGCACCAGCTCGCCCTCCAGCGTCATATTTTTCAGCCCGCCGGAATGGTGCAGTATGCCGTCCCGCACCTCCAGCGTCAGGTTCAAGCCCTGGCCGTCCTTTTCCAGCACGTCCACCACGCGCAGGCTTTGCTCGTTGTGGCGGAAGCTGCCGTATATCTCGTTCAGCGCCCGCTCGCCGGCATGGCCGAAAGGGGTATGCCCCAAGTCATGCCCCAAGGCAATGGCCTCGGTCAAGTCCTCGTTCAGGCAAAGGGCGCGGGCGATCGTGCGGGCGATCTGCATGACCTCCAGCGTGTGCGTAAGCCGGGTGCGGTAATGGTCGCCGTCCGGTGCGATAAACACCTGCGTCTTCATCTTCAGCCGCCGAAAGCTTTTGCAGTGGATAATGCGGTCGCGGTCACGCTGAAAGCAGGTGCGCACGGGCGATTCCGTCTCGGGCTGGCGCCGCCCCCGGCTGTTCGCGGCGTGCGTGGCCTCCGGCGCCAGCAGCACCGCCTCTCTTTCAAACGCGTCTTTCAGCATGATAAAACCTCCCCCGGCGCCGCCGCGCCCGCTGTTTTATCGAGAGTTTTCGCCAAATGGGCGGCTATTTCCTGCCGTTTGGGGCAAATCCGCCGCTATCGCTTCTCGGGCAGGCGTTTGGCGGCCATAAAAGCCTGAAAATCCGCCTCGCTGACCACGTATTTGCGCCCCACGCGGCGGCTTTTAAGCTCGCCGCTTTTCACCAGCTCGCTGATGTAGGCATAGCTTAAGGAAAGCTTCGCCATCAGCTGGCGTATGGTATAGCCGTCCGCGCCGCCGCCCTCGACCCGCCGGCGGCAAAACTCGGCCGCCTCACCGCGTTCGATAAAAAACCGCCGCCCGATACGATAAGCGCTGATCTCACCCAGATCGATCGCCCGCTTCACTGTGCCGTAGCTGACGCCCGCCGCTTTTGCCACCTCCGCCGGCGATAAATAATCACGCGCCGCGGCACCCTCACGCTGTTTTTTATTGTCAATTTCTGTCATCGTTTAACCCTCCAAGCTGTGCTTTTCTGCTTACAGCTTATGAGCGTCGCCTTATATTTAGACTGCCGCATTTGCATTTTTGGCGCACTTATGCTAGAATATATTTGTTGCGGCTGTAATTTGCCGCCATTATACCACAGAAAGGAAGCGTTTGCTTTGACGCCGATTAAAGCCACGGCCTCGCATAAAAATCTGGCGAACGAGGACGTCCGTCTGGTGCGGGAATACCGCGCGCTGGTGGACGATCTGCTGACCGCGCCGGAGTTTGACCAGCTGGCCGATTTCCGCCATCACAAGATGAACCGCCGCCAGCACGCGCTGAACGTTTCGTGGTATGCCTTTCTGTTCGCCCGCCGCTGCCGCATGGACGCGGCCGCCTGTGCCCGATCCGGCCTGCTGCACGATCTCTACTATTATAACTTCCGCGACGAGGACTGCGGCAAAAGCGAGCATATCCATAACCACCCGCGCCTGGCGCTGGAAAACGCCAAGGCGCTGACCGACCTCTCCCGCCGCGAGGAGGATATCATTCTGAACCATATGTGGCCGATGAGCGTGGAACACCGCCGCCACTTCAAGGAAACGTATCTGGTGGCCTGCATTGACAAAATGTGCTGCCTGCTGGAGCTTTCCGCCGTGGCCTGGCAGGGCAGCAAACGCGGCGCCCGGCGCGTCTGGCAGAATATGCGCGGCCAAAACTAAGCCCTGACCCCCCGCGTCCCGCGCGGGGCATTTTTTTGCAAGGAGACACATTATGCCAGCCAAAATCACCGCCGCCCGGCAAAATTTCGCCGCCCTGCGGACGCCGCTTCTCTGCCCCGTCTGCAATGAACCGCTTAAATTGGCAGAAAACAGTTTCCGCTGCCCCGCCGGCCATTGCTTTGACCTTTCGGCCAAAAATTACTTAAACCTTGCCCCGCATTTGAAAGCCCCCGCCCTCTATGACGAGAGACTTTTTGCCGCCCGCCGCGCCGTGTTTGACGCCGGGTTTTATGCTCCCTTGGCGGAAGCGCTGGTCAAGCAGGCGCAGGCGTTGCAGCAAAGGCTTGGCCGCCCGATAACCGTGCTGGACGCGGGCTGCGGCGAGGGTTATTTTGCCGCAGAAGTGCTTGCCGCGCTTGACGGTGAAACCTGCGAAATGCTGGCGGTGGACTTGGCCAAGCCCGGTCTGCTGTTGGCCGCCCGCCGCGCGCGAGAGATGAAATGCCTGCTGGCCGACTTGGCACGGCTGCCCGTTCCCGATAACTCGCTGGATATCATACTGAACGTGCTTTCCCCCGCCAACTATCAGGAGTTTCGGCGGGTGCTGCGCCCCGGCGGCCTGCTGCTGAAAGTCGCCCCCGGCGCGGCTTACCTGCAAGAGGTGCGGCAGGCGTTTAACATAGCGCCCGGCGAAAAAAGCGAGGCGGAACGGCTGCTGGCTGCCGCCGCCGGCGAGTACAGCACAACTACCCTGCATTACACCCGCCCCGTCACCCCGGAGCAGCGGGAGAATCTGCTCGCCATGAGCCCGCTTGCCGGGCATCATACCGCGCGGGAAGCGGATTTCACCGAAGTGACGATCGATTTGCAGATGTTCGTAGCAACATTTTAATAGGTTTGGCAGAGGGGCTTTGATAGATCGGGCGGGCATTGATAATACTTTCCACGTAATTTGCGCAGGTCATGGAGTGGAAAGTTTTATCAATGCTCGCCGGGTTAGATGATACGGGGCTTTGATAAATTTTTTCGCTACATGACCTCCGCTTCGCTTCGCTAAATTTCGCGAAAAAAATTATCAAAGTCCCCTAAGGCATAAAAAAACGACCCGGTCTCCGGGTCGTTTTTGCGTTTCGGCAAGTTTACTTCAATAATTCCTCTACCGCGTCACGCGATTTGAAACCGATGGTGGAGTTCACCTGCTTGCCGTCGCGGTAAACGATCAGCGTGGGTATCGTATCCACACCGAAGCGCCGCGCCAGCTCCTCCTCCTCGTCGATGTTGATCTTGCCGACGGTGAGTTCCTTACCGTCCGCTTCCCAGGCCGCGTCCACCTGCTCCAAAACCGGCTCGATCATGCGGCAGTAACCGCACCACGGCGCCCAAAAATCCAGCAGCACCGTGCCCGGCGCCTGCTCCACCTCCGCCGCGAAATTTTCGGCAGTAATTGTTACTTCTGCCATAAAATCAGCTCCTTTCAGCTTGTCTGCGTTATTTAATATAGCCGCCGCCCCGCCTTTTATTCGACGGTGACGGATTTGGCCAAATTCTTCGGCTGGTCGATACTGCACCCCTTTTGGCTGGCCACGTAATAGGCGAAAAGCTGCAAGGGTATCACCGTCAGCGAGGGCTGCAGCAGCGGCAGCGTCTGCGGCACGCTGAACACCACGTCCGATACGGCGGCCATCTGCTCGTCGCCCGCCACGGCCACGGATACCAGATACGCCCCGCGCGCCCGCACCTCCTCGGCGTTGCTCTTGATCTTCTCCACCAGGGGCTGATACGTCGCCAGCGTGAACACCAGCGTCCCCTGCTCGATCAGCGAGATGGTGCCGTGCTTCAGCTCGCCGCCGGCGTACGCCTCGGAGTGGATATACGAAATTTCTTTCAGCTTCAGGCTGCCCTCCATCGCCACAGCGTAATCCAAGTTGCGCCCGATAAAGAAAATGCTGTGCTTGTTATACAGCTGCGACGCCCAATACTGTATCTTCTCCTTATCCGCCAGCACGGCCTCCACCTGCGCGGGCAGCTCCGAAAGAGCCCGGCAGTAAGCCGCCAGCTCCTCTTGGGTCATGGTGCCCAAAAGCTCGGCGAATTTCAGCGCCAAAAGATCGATGACCACCAGCTGGGTGCTGTATGCCTTGGTGGTGGCAACGGCAATTTCCGGCCCCGCCCAGGTGTAAAGCACGTCGTCCGCCTCACGGGCAATGGTGCTGCCCAAAACATTGACGATAGCCAGCACCCGCGCCCCCTGCGCCTTGCCCTCGCGCATGGCGGCAATGGTATCCGCCGTCTCACCGGACTGCGAAATAACGATCATCAGCGTGCGCTCGTCAATGATCGGCTGGCGATAGCGGAACTCGGAGGCGATATCCACCTCCACCGGGATCCGGCAGGTCGCTTCCAGCACGTATTTGCCCACCACGCCCACATGATAGGAAGACCCACAGGCCACGATGTAGATTTTGGCCGTGTTTTGCAGCATTTCCCGCGTGATGTGGAAGTCGTCCAGCACAATGCCGCCGTCTTTTAAGCGCGGGCTGACGGTTTTTTGCAGGCTTTGCGGCTGCTCCATAATTTCCTTGAACATGAAATGCTCATAGCCGCCTTTTTCCGCCGCCGAAACGTCCCAGTCGATGTGCGTGACGGCAACCGGCTTTTCATCGCGGTTGGTGTCGTATATTTTCACTGCGTCCGGGGCGATAACCACAATTTCCCGGTCGTCCAGATAACAGACCTCCTGCGTGTGCGCCAGGAGCGACGGCACGTCGCTGGCGATCAAATTTTCGCCCTGCCCTAAGCCCACCACCAGCGGGCTGTCTTTCCGCACGGCATAGAAGCGCCCCGGTTCGTCCGCCGAAAGCACGCCCAGCGAATACGAACCCTCCAGCACGTTCACCAGATGGATCATCGTATCCAGCATATCGCCCTGATAAAAATACTCCACCAGCTGGGCGATGACCTCGGTATCCGTCTGCGATATGAAGCTGAAGCCTTTTTTTTGCAGCATCTCTTTCAGCTGCTGATAATTTTCGATAATGCCGTTATGTACCACCGCAAAGCGGCCGGAATTGCTCAAATGCGGGTGGGCGTTAACGTCCGACGGCTCGCCGTGCGTTGCCCAGCGCGTGTGGCCGATACCGACATGCCCCGGCACCGTTTGGCCGTCCTGCGTCAGATCCTTCAGCACCTGTAATTTGCCCGCCGCCTTGGCAATTTCAATTTTGCCCTCGTTGATCACCGCGATACCCGCCGAATCATAGCCGCGGTATTCCAATTTCTCCAACCCTTTAAGCAGCACCGGCGCCGCCGCAAGCGGCCCGGCATAACCAACTATGCCGCACATATTAATCCCCCTTTTCCCCGCGAAACTGACAACTATATACTTACAGCAATTATATTATACCCGCCGCTTTTTTGCAAGTTTTAATTCTTCCCCGTTTGCAGGCGGGTTTTTGCCCGTATTATGATTGTATTTTGGCGGCGAATGTAGTATACTGTTTAATGGTGTTTTGTTGATATTTTCCAATCCGGCCTTGCGGCCAATGGGTTTGGTTTAACGATGACACAAGGAGGGCAAAATGCGTTATAAGGTTTGCGGTAAACAGTACCGCAACGATAAATGCCTGGTCTGCGGCTTCGATAATCCGCTGAGCCTGGGCATGGATTTCTGGCAGCTGGAAAACGGCGAGCTGGCGGCTTACTGCACCTGCCGGGAAGAACACCAAAGCTACCCCGGGCGCACCCACGGCGGTATCATCAGCGCTCTTTTGGACGAGGTGATCGGCCGCGCGATCTGCATTACCGAGCCGACCTGCTGGGGCGTAACGGTGGAGCTTAACGTGAAATTCCGGCAGCCCGTGCCGCTGAACGAACGCCTGCTGATCGTGGGGCGGACAACCCGCAACCGCAGCCGCATGTTCGAGGGCAGCGGCGAGATATATGACAACAGCGGCAAGGTGTTAGCTTCCGCCAGCGGCAATTATATGAAGCTGCCGGCGGACAAGATCGTGCATACCGACGACCCGGCAGGGCCGGTGAACGCGATGAACTGGCGGCTGGTGGAGGAAGCCCCCGCGCCGGAGTATATTGAGCTGCCCTATTGATTTTAAGCATATCTGGAGGATTTTATGGCAAGTTTTTTTAAAAATCTGTTTGACAGCAACGCACACGAAATAAAAAAATACACCCAGCTGGTTGACCGCATAAACGCGCTGGAGCCGGCTATGCAGCAGCTTTCCGATGAGCAGCTTGCCGCCAAAACGGCGGAATTTAAGCAGCGGCTGGCGCAGGGCGCCTCGCTGAACGATTTAATGCTGGAGGCATACGCCGTGGTGCGCGAGGCCAGCGTGCGGGTGCTGGGCATGCGGCACTTCGACGTACAGCTGATCGGCGGCATGGCGCTGCACGACGGACGTATCGCCGAGATGAAAACCGGCGAGGGCAAAACGCTGGTGGCCACCTGCCCGGTTTACTTAAACGCGCTTTCCGGCAAGGGCGTCCACATGGTGACGGTGAACGAATACCTTTCCGCCCGCGACAGCCAGTGGATGGGCAAGCTTTACAAATTTCTCGGCCTTTCGGTCGGCTTAATTGGCCACGCCGTGCCGCCGCCGGTGAAAAAGCTGCAATATAACTGCGACGTCACATTCGGCACCAACAACGAGTTCGGTTTCGATTATCTGCGCGACAACATGGCCGTGCGGCTGGAAAATCAGGTGCAGCGCGAGCTGCATTTCGCCATCATCGACGAGGTGGATAGTATTTTGATCGATGAAGCGCGCACGCCTCTGATCATCAGCGGCCAGGCGGAAAAGCCCACCGAGCGTTATTATCAGATGGCCAAAATTGCCGCGCGTATGCGCCGCGAGGAGGATTTCACCATTGACGAAAAGGCGCGCGCCGTCATGCTGACGCCGGCGGGCGTGGCCAAGGTGGAGCATTTGGTGGGCGTGGATAACCTCTACGACAACGCCAACACCGAGCTGAACCATTTCGTCCAGCAGGCTTTAAAGGCGGAATTTCTGTTTAAGCGTGACCGCGATTACGTCGTGAAAGACGGCCAGGTCATCATCGTGGACGAGTTCACCGGCCGTTTGATGGACGGCCGCCGTTACAGCGACGGCCTGCACCAGGCGATCGAGGCCAAGGAAAACGTCATCGTGATGAATGAAACCCAGACGCTGGCCAGTATCACGCTGCAAAACTATTTCCGTATGTATCAGAAGATCGCGGGCATGACCGGTACCGCCATGACCGAGGAAGAAGAATTCCGCACCATCTACGGGCTGGACGTGGTGGAGATCCCCACCAACAAGCCCATGCAGCGCAAAGACCTCCCCGACGTTATCTACCGCACCGAGCCGGGCAAATTTCGCGCCGTGGTGGAGGATATCGCCGCCAAGCACGCCAAAGGCCAGCCGGTATTGGTGGGCACCGTCTCGATCGAAAAATCGGAGGTTTTAAGCCAGCTTTTAAAGCAAAAGGGTATCCCCCATCAGGTCTTAAACGCCAAGTACCATGAGCAGGAGGCCGAGATCATCGCGCAGGCCGGCAAGTTCGGCGCGGTTACCATCGCCACCAACATGGCCGGCCGCGGTACTGATATCATGCTGGGCGGCAACCCGGAATTCATGCTGCGCCAAATGCAGCTGAAAGACCCGGAACGCGAATGGACGCTCTCGGAGGAAAAGGAATACCTCGCCAAATACGAGGCCGAGGTCAAAGCGGAACGCGAAAAGGTGCTGGCCGCCGGGGGGCTGGCCATCATCGGCACCGAGAGGCATGAGAGCCGCCGTATCGATAACCAGCTGCGCGGCCGTTCCGGCCGTCAGGGCGACATCGGCCAAAGCCAGTTCTACATCTCGGTGGACGACGACTTAATGCGGCGCTTCGGCGGCGAGAGCTTCAAGGGCATGCTGGACAAAATCGGCATGGACGACACCATGCCGATCGAAGTGAAGATGGTCAGCAAGTCCATTGAGAGCGCGCAGAAACGCGTGGAATCCCGCAACTTTGATATCCGCAAAAACGTGCTGGAATACGATAACGTGATGAACCAGCAGCGCAAGCTGATCTATCAGCAGCGGCAGGACGTTCTCTCCGGCCAGAACCTGCACGAGCAGGTGCTGTTCATGCTGAAATCCTCCATCGAGCATATCGTCGGGCGATACAGCAACGTCAGCGATTACCCGGAGGAATGGGATCTGGCGGCGCTGCTGCACGACTATACCGATGTGCTGCCGGAGCATGGCCTGGAACCCGCCGATCTGGCGCGCCTGGCCAAAGACGAGGTTATCCCCCTGCTTTATGACAAGGCGGCGGCGCATTTGGAAGCCCGCAGCGAAAAGCTGGGCGAGGACATGCTGCATAATCTGGAGCGCATGATCATTTTGAAATCCGTCGACGAAAAATGGATGGAGCATATCGACGCGATGGATCAGCTGCGCCAGGGCGTGGGCTATCAGGCGATCGGCCAGCAAAACCCAGTCACCGTCTATAAAAATGAGGCGTTTGATATGTTCGAGGCAATGATCGCCGATATTCAGTTATCCGTTTCGCGCCTGATCCAACGGGTCGAGGTGGTGGAAGCGCCAAAAGAACGCAAAAACCTTGTCGCCAGCCACGGCGGCGAAGCCAGCGGCGAAAAGGCCGCGCCCAAGAAGAAAACGCCCGTCCATGCCGAGCCGAAAATCGGCCGGAACGACCCCTGCCCCTGCGGCTCCGGCAAGAAGTATAAGAACTGCTGCGGCCGCCCCGGCGCCAATGCGGGCGCTGAGAATACCGAAAACAACGCATAATTCGGAGGTTGAGATAAATGCTGACAGACTGGAAACCGCAAATTGAACGCGCTGAGGAGAAGCTGCACGAGCTGGAAAAAGCGCTCGACATGACCTGAAGGGTTGAGGAGGCCGCGCGGCTGGAGGAGCAAACCGCCGCCCCCGGCTTCTGGGACGACCAGGAAGCGGCGCAGAGCCTGCTGCAAAAGCTGACCCAGCTGAAATCCGTCATCAACAACTTTAACGATTTAAGCAGCCGCTTATCCGACGTGCAGACGCTGCTGGAGCTGGCGCTGGAGGAGGAGGACGAGAGCCTGGAAAAGGAGATCGAGCACGATTTCCACGACCTCTCCCGTGATTTGGATAAGCTGGAGATCGAGGTGCTGTTCAGCGGGCCTTATGACGACCACGACTGTATCCTGACGCTGCACGCCGGCGCGGGCGGCACCGAGGCGCAGGACTGGGCGGATATGCTGTACCGTATGTATACCCGCTTCTGCGAGAAAAACGGCTTCAAATGCGAGGTGCTGGACTATCTGGACGGCGAGGAGGCCGGCTTAAAAAGCGTCACGCTGGGCATTGAGGGCGCGCATGCCTACGGCCACTTCCGCTCGGAAAAGGGCGTCCACCGGCTGGTGCGTATCTCGCCGTTTGACGCTTCCGCCCGCCGCCACACCTCTTTTGCCTCGGTGGATATTATGCCGCAGGTGCAGGAGGATAACGAGATCGTCATCAACCCGGAGGACTTGAAGATCGACACCTACCGGAGCGGCGGCGCCGGCGGCCAGCACGTCAACAAGACAGACTCCGCCGTGCGGATCACCCACCTGCCCACCGGCATTGTGGTGCAGTGCCAGGACGAGCGCTCGCAGTACAACAACAAAGACCGCGCGATGAAGCTCTTAAAAGCGCGGCTGCTGGAAGAAAAGGTGCGCGAGCGGGAAAAAGAGCTGGCCGAGATCCGCGGCGAACACACCGACATCGGCTGGGGCAATCAAATCCGCTCTTACGTGTTCCAGCCCTACCGCATGGTGAAGGATCACCGCACCAACGCGGAGACCGGCAACGTGGACGCGGTGATGGACGGTGAGCTGCTGCCCTTTATGAGCGCCTACCTGAAAGCGTTTAAGGGCTGATATTCAGGCGGGGCATTGGGGCGGGGCATTGATAAAACTTTCCGCTACACGACCTGCGCAAGTTTCGCGGAAAGTATTATCAATACCCGCCAGCGCAGGGTCGCGAAAAGCGAAAAAATTATCAATGCCCTGCTTTCTGAACTTGTATTAGTTAAAATTATATAAAGAATTGCAAAAAAATTGGGGGTTATGTTTGTGGATACTGTGGCATTGGAGGCCAAGGCCAAAGAGATGCGGCGCGAGATCGTCAAAATGATCGCCGCGGCGGCCAGCGGTCACCCCGGCGGGTCGCTTTCCGCCGCGGACATTCTGACGGTGCTGTACTTTGACAAAATGAATCTGCGGCCGGAGGAGCCGCATTGGGAGGAACGGGATTATTTCGTCCTCTCCAAGGGGCACGCGGCGCCCGCCCTGTATGCGGCGCTGGCGCTCCGGGGCTTCTTCCCGGTGGAGCAGCTGGCGACGCTTCGGAAGCTGCACAGCCCTCTCCAGGGTCACCCGGTAAGCAGCAAGGTGCCGGGGGTAGACGTCAGCACCGGCTCGCTCGGCCAGGGTATCAGCGTGGCCTGCGGCATTGCCAAGGGGCTGAAAATCAGCGGCAAGCCCAACCGCGTCTATGCCCTTTTGGGCGACGGCGAATGTCAGGAGGGCGAGGTTTGGGAGGCGTTGATGTTTGCCGCCCATTATAAGCTGAATAACCTGACCGTCATCATCGACAAAAACCGCCTGCAAATTGACGGCCCGGTGGACGAGGTGATGTCTACCGCGCCGCTGGATAAGAAGCTGGACGCTTTCGGCTTCAATGTGCTGCTGGTGAACGGCCATAACCTGGAGAGTATCGGCCAGGCCATTGACCGCGCGCAGCAAGAGACCAGCCGCCCCACCGCCATCATCGCCAACACGGTGAAGGGGCGCGGCGTTTCGTTCATGGAAAATCAGGTGGGCTGGCACGGCACGGCGCCCAAGCCAGAGGAAGCCGCCCAGGCCTTACAGGAATTGGCATAAGCCAGGGAGGGAAGTTAAATGACAGAAAAAATTGCGACCCGCGACGCTTACGGCCAAACGCTGGCGGAGCTGGCGGCCACCGACCCCGAACTGGTGGTGCTGGACGCCGACCTGGCCAAATCCACCAAAACCGCCGAGTTTGCCAAAGTTGCGCCCGAGCGTTTTGTGGAAATGGGTATCGCGGAACAGAATATGATCGGCGTGGCGGCAGGCCTGGCCACGCTGGGCAAGCACGTTTTTTGCAGCTCTTTCGCTATTTTTGCGGTGGGGCGCGCCTTTGAGCAGGTCAGAAACGCCCTGGCCTATCCGGGGCTGCCGGTAACGGTGGCGGCCACCCATGCCGGTATCACCGTGGGCGAGGACGGCGCGACGCACCAGGCCGTGGAGGATATCGCCCTGATGCGCGCCGTACCGAACATGACGGTGATCGTGCCCGCCGACGCGCGGGAAACGGCGCAGGCCGTCAAAGCTCTGGCGGCATATGACAAGCCCGCCTATCTGCGGTTGGGGCGGCTCGCGGTGGAGACCGTGCTGCCGGAGGACTATCAGTTTGCTATCGGCAAGGGCTGCGTTTTGCGCGAGGGCAATGACGCGGTCATCTTCGCCTGCGGCCTGATGGTGCAGGAGGCCATGCACGCGGCAGAACAGCTCGCCGCCGAGGGTATCAGCGTGACAGTGGCGGATATGGCGACGGTGAAGCCGCTGGACGCCGAGCTGGTTATCCGCCTGGCCAAACAGTGCGGCGCCGTGGTGACGGCGGAGGAACACAACATTATCGGCGGCCTGGGCAGCGCGGTGGCCGAGGTTTTGGCCGAAAACTGCCCCACGCCCCTGCTCCGCGTCGGTGTGGCCGACAGCTTTGGGCAATCCGGCAAACCCGCCGAGCTGATGGCGGAATACTCCCTCACGGCGGAAGCCATCGCCGCCAAGGTGCGCGAGGTCATCAAGCGCAAATAGGAGAGTTTCGATGGCTTTCGATTTCAAAAAAGAGTACAAGGAATTTTATCTGCCCAAGAGCAGGCCGCAGATAGTCGACGTGCCGCCCGCAAATTACATCACGGTGCGCGGCCAAGGCGATCCGAACGCCGCGGGCGGCGCGTATCAGCAGGCGGTCAGCGTTTTGTATGCGGTTGCTTATACCCTCAAAATGAGTTACAAGACCGACCATAAGATCGCGGGCTTTTTTGAGTATGTCGTGCCGCCGCTGGAGGGCTTCTGGTGGCAGGAGAATGTGGACGGTGTAGATTACAGCCGCAAAGAAAACTTTAACTGGATCTCGGTTATCCGCCTGCCGGATTTTGTCAGCGAGGACGACTTCCGCTGGGCGGTGGAAACGGCAACCCGAAAGAAAAAGTCGGACTGTTCCGTCGCCGAGTTTTTGAGCGTTAACGAGGGGCTTTGCGTCCAAATCATGCACGTCGGGCCGTATGACGACGAGCCGCAGAGCGTGGCGCTGCTGGACGAATATCTGGCGGCGAATGGCTACGTCAATGACATGACCGCCGAGCGGCGGCACCACGAGATTTACCTCTCCGACCCGCGCAAAACGCCGCCGGAGAAATGGAAAACCGTTATCCGCCACCCCATCAAACAGGCATAAAAAACGCCCTTGACAAGGGCAGATGAAGTGCGTATAATAAGAAAGAAGACGGTTCGCCATGGCAGTGGCGGGTTGTCCCAAAATTACATCTTTATTTGAGGAACGCCGCTTTCCGCTATGGTGAGCGGTTATCTTCTTTTATCGGCTAAGAACAAACCGATAATGCCGATAACGACCAGGCAGAACTCAAAAAAGTTACCGTATGTCATCATCAACATCACCACCTTTGCAGGTAGTGGACAACCGTACCGTCTTTTTTCTATGGCAAATTTTAGCACGTTTTCGACACAATAGCAAGAGGGAGCCGCAAGGCTCCCTCTTTTCATGCGTCCACGTATTCAACGTGGTAATGCTTCAGCCAATGGTTTACCTGCAAAAAGTAGGCGATCGTCTGCGGCGTCAACATCAGCTGACCGTACCACGGCGTCTGCACGTCGCTGACCAGCAGTTTTTCCAGCGCCTCGCGCCGGCAAAAAACCAGCAGCGGCGCGCTGCTATCTGCCAGCACCTGCCGCAGCATATCGCTGACCACCGCCAGGTAAACCGGATTGTGCGTTTTGGGATAAGGGCTCTTCTTGCGCCACAGCACCTCGTCCGGCAGCCAGCCGCGCATCGCCTCGCGCAGCAGCCCCTTTTCGTGCCCCTGCCAGTCCTTGAACGCCCACGGCACGGTGTAAAGATACTCCGCCACACGCCAGTCGCAGAACGGCACCCGCACCTCCAGCCCGCTCCACATGCTCATGCGATCCTTGCGATCCAGCAGCGTCTGCATGAACCAGGTCAAATTCAGCGCCATCATTTCCTTGACGCGGCGGTTATCGCCCGCACATTCCGGCAGGATATCCGCCTCGGCCAGCGTTTTTTCATACGCCGCGTTGATATAGGCCGCCCCATCGATCGTCTCCGCCAAATCCTGCCGCAGAAATTCGCTCCGCCAGGCCGTTGACTGCGCCCAGGGGAAGCCGTATTTGGCGCGGATCTCCGGGTCACGATACCACGGGTAGCCGCCGAAAATTTCATCGGCACACTCACCGGAAAGCGCCACCGTCACTTCCTTTTTGATCTCGCGGCAGAACAGCAGCAGCGAGCTGTCCACGTCGGCCATGCCGGGCAGGTCGCGCGCCTCCACCGCCTCATAGAGCGCCGGCGCCAGCGCCTCGCTCTCCAGCACCACCAGATGGTTTTCCGCGTTCAGGTACTCGTTCATGCGGCGGATAAACGCCTCGTCGCTGTTCGGCTGGAACTTGCTGCGCTTAAAATAACGCTCGTTGTCGCGATAGGTGACGGAAAACGTTTTGAGCTTTTGCCCGCTTGCCGTGTAATATTTATCGGCCACGGCGGCGATCAGGCTGGAATCCAGCCCACCGGATAAGAAGCAGCCCAGCGGCACGTCGCTGACCAGCTGCCGCTCGATCGCGTCCTCCACCAAATGCCGCACCTTGGCCGCCGCCTCGGCAAAGCTGTCGTGGCAGGGCGCGTCATGCAGCCGCCAATAGGCCTGCTCCCGCCAACCCGCCGCGTCATAAACCGCCATATATGCCGCCGGCAGCTCCTGCACGCCGCGGAACACGCCGCAGCCCGGCGTGCGCCCCGGCCCCATATAGAACACCTCCGCCAGCCCCCGGCGGTCGATCTGTGGCGAAACCTGCGGGTGCGCCAGCAGCGCCTTGATCTCCGACGCGAACAGCAGCGTATCCCCCGCCAGGGCATAAAACAGCGGTTTCACGCCAAAGCGGTCACGCGCCAGAAATAGCCTGCCCGCCGCCCGCTCCCAAACCGCAAACGCAAAAATGCCGTTCAGCCGCGGCAGAACCGCCTCGCCCCACTCGGCAAAACCGTGCAGCACCACCTCGGTGTCGGAATGGCCGCGGAACTCATGCCCCGCCGCCGCAAGCTCCGCCCGCAGCTCCTCGGTATTATAAATCTCACCGTTATATACCAGCACCAAATGCCGCCCCTGCCAGTCCAAATGCATGGGCTGGCGCCCCTTGGCCACGTCAACCACCGCCAGCCGCGCGTGGATCAGCGCCGCGTGGTCGTCCCAGAAAAGCCCCTCCTGGTCGGGGCCGCGCCGCCGCAAAGTCTCCTGCATCGCCCACCAGGTCGGCAGCCTCGCCTCGCCGAAATTCTCCCGCAAATTGATCTCCCCGGCAATTCCGCACATTCCGCAACACTCCTCGCCCTATTCTCCCTCTCAATATATGCGGGCGGCGGCGGGGTTTGCCTGTTCGGGGCGAAAAAAAACGACCCGCGCTTAACGCAGGCCGCAGCAGGCAACGTTTGGTTTTTAACTGATCTGACGCAGCTGGCCGCTCTCGGGCAGCAAATCGCTCGCCAGCGAGCGCTGCCGGAACATACCGGTGAACACCGCCACCAGCTCGGGATCAAGCGCCGTGCCAGCATACATTTGCAGCATATCCAGCGCGTCCTCGGCGGAAAGACGCCACGCGCCGTACGGCTTGGTGAACGCATTATACACCCAAGCCAACGCAAAGATACGGCTGCCCAGCGGAATATCCAGCCCGGAAAGGCCGAGCAGACCGCTGCCGTCCCACTTCTCGTGGTGGGTCAGCACCAGCTCCGCCGCCGGGGCAAGCTCGGGAATATCAGCCACAATATCGGCGCCCAGCTTAGCGTGCGTTTCATGTGTCGCGCCGTCCACCGAACGGCCAATATCATAGGCATAGCAAAGCGTGCGAATGATCGCCAGCTCGTTAACGTCCAGCTTCAGTGCGCTGCCCAGTTTGCCGCAATACTGCCACAAAAGCTGCGACTCGTTCTTCTGAATGGCGGCAAAACGCTCCGTCCGCAGATCCTCCGCCGCGCGCTTGGCTTTGGCGCATTTCACGGCGTTGGAACGCCGCGAGGGCTGGTTGAACGTGCGTTTGATATGTTCGCTGAAATAGATGGGGCGGTTGGCCACATCGATGTTGGGGTTCTTGTTCACACTCTCCACATAGCTGAAGCCGCGCAGGGTATCGTCGCCGCTGAAGCCCGCGTCATGCGAGGCGGCCAGATAATCGGCGTCGGTGAAAAGCTCGTCCGCCTGGAAGCCCTCCAGCGGCTCGGCCTGCGGCTTAACGCTGCGGTAACCTAAGTATACGCCGACGAGCAGGCAACACAAAAACACCAGCAAACGCACTGACAATCGCAAAACGGAGACTTCCGTAAACAATGCGCCGCTGATGGAGACACTGGGCTGACCGAGCGCGAAAATGATGCTGTCCACCACCCAGATAACACTGCCGGTGAGTGCGCTGGTCACGATTGGCGAAGAGTATCGACCCAATTCCTGCACCTCCAACTATATACTATGTCGATTTTAACATATTTTTCTGCTTTTTTCAATAATATTTCAACATTTAGTGAAAATTTTTTCGTCAAACCACTACAAAAAGTAGTCCATACCGAGTTTTTTCCCATATTTACCGAATATTTCCGCAAAATTCCGTGCCGTTTGCCACCGGCGCCCCAAAGCGGCCGGCCAAAATGACCCGCCTCCCCACCGCAAAAAGATCCGCCGAGAGCCATTCGCCCCGGCGGATCTTTAATGCAGCAGTTCATGTTTTGCTTCCGCTTTATTTCAGCACATACACGCGCACGGTGCGCACGCCCCAGTTCAGGCACTCCTGCTCGCTGTTGAAGAACAGGTCGATACGGTTGCCGTCGATCGCGCCGCCGGTGTCCTCCGCCTTGGCATAGCCATAGCCGTCCACGTATAACATCGAGCCCAACGGAATCACCGCGGGATCAACGGCCACGGTGTAACCCGCCTTGGGCTTGGTGCCGCTGGCAGTGTTACTGCCGGTATGCGTGTAGGCGCTGGCTTTCATGGCCAGAACCTCGGTGTATTCATACGTCTGGTTGCCGCGGCTGATCACCCGCCGCGTCCCCACGGCCAGAATTTTGTCCACCGGCTCGGTGGTCACCGCGCGGGAAAGCTCCTGCTTGGCGATCGGCACACCGTCCTTATACGTCACCAGGCTGGTGATGGTCTTTTCGCCCGCTTTGCCCTCCTGAATGACCTTGCTCTGCCCCACGTTCATGCTCGCGTCCTCGCGGCGCACCGTTTGGGGCTGAACGGCCTCCTTAACCTGCGTCTGGCGATAGGTTATGCGGTTGATGACCACGTTTTCGCCCTTAGCCAAAACGTGATCCGGCGCAGGGGATACCCAGTCATGCTCGCCCAGCACCACATTGTTGGCGGCCAGAAAGTCGCTGACCGTCTGCGGCTGGGTGGGATAACTTTCCGTCTTAAAATCCGCCGTCACCGCCACATCAAACGCGCGTCGGATAACCACCTGCGCTTTGTCCTCCAGACCGGCGTCCAACGCGGGCTCCACCACGTCCAGCTCGGCCAGCGCAATATCCTGCTGGCTTAAGAAATCGCCCACGGTGTTGGCACGGGTGGCCACAGTACGGCTGACGCCGTCGTCGATCAGCTCCACCTGTTTTTCCGTCAGGGCATAGGCAAAGGCGGCGATACCAAACAGCATGACCAGCAGCAGCACAAACACCGTCGGCTTCAGCTTGCGCCGCCGGCGGCGCGGTCTGGCTGCTCTTGTGCGGTCGGGCTGCCAAAACGCCTGCTCGTTATTCTGTTCCTGTACCAAAAAGTCGCCCTCCTTTTTCCGAGTTTTCAGGTTTGGCGGCCGGCCACACGTGCGCCCCACATCAAGCTTTTTTGGACGGCAAAACGCCGCATTTTGCGCCACGCTGCTGCCATTTTGGCCGCTCTTTTGCCTATATTTTAACCTAAAAACGCTCGTTTGTCAAATTGGCCGGGGGTCAGGCACCTGATCCCCGCGCTCTATTCTGATTATATGCCCTGATTTGGCGTTTATACCCGCTGGGGCAGAAAAGGGCTTAGATAAAACTTTGCCGCTTCATGATCTTCGCTAAATCAGTGAAAAATTATTATCGAAGCCCACACAAAAAATGGCAGGCATTGATAAAACTTTCCGCTTCATGACCTGCGCAAATTACGCGGAAAATATTATCAATACCTGCCAAACTATATGCGATATGTTAAATGTTATAAATGCGGCACGCGTTTGCATAAGTAGCCTCAGCCACTTCATCAACGCTGATCCCCCGTATCGCCGCGATCTTCTCCGCCACAAAATAAACGTTGGCGGGTTCATTCGTCGTGCCGCGGCGCGGCTCCGGCGCCAGATACGGGCTGTCCGTTTCGATCAGCAGCCGGTCGAGCGGGCAGTTTTTGGCCACCTCCGGGAGCTGCCGTGAGTTCTTGAACGTCACCGGCCCGGCGATCGAAATATAGAAGTTGCGGCGCAGCGCCTCCTTGGCCAGCTCCCAGCTGGCGGAAAAGCAATGCATAACGCCGCCGTATTCGCCCGCGTTCTCCTCGCGAATAATGTTGAACACGTCGCCATGCGCCTCGCGGTCGTGGATAGCAATGGGCTTATGCAAGTCCTTTGCCAGATGTATCTGCTCGATGAACCAACGCCGCTGCACATCATGCGCGGGCTCCGGCCAGTAATAGTCCAGCCCGATCTCGCCCACCGCTTTCACCTGCGGCAGTGCCGCCAGCTCCCCAAGCTCCGCCAGCACCTTTTCGTTCAGCCCCGCGCAGTCCGAGGGGTGAAACCCCACCAGCGCGATCAGCTGCGGGAATTTTTCCGCCAAATGCACGGCATAAAGCGAGCTCCGCCAATCGCAGCCCACCACCGCCATCTTGCGGACGCCCGCCGCCTCGGCGCGTGCCAGCGCCCCCTCGATATCCCGCGCCAGCTTCGGGTCGTTCAGGTGGCAATGCGTGTCAAACAGCCGTAATTTCTCCATGATGACGCACCCCTTATTTAACGCCCAGCGCCTTTTCGGCGTCAATGCGCGGGAAGATCGGCTCGCCGCGGGAGATCTGCGTCCCCGCCGGGAAGCCGCCCCATTCAAGCGCCGTCCAGTCGCTGCCCGCCTGTTCGGGGGTCAAGCCCAGCTGCGCCCAAACCTTTGCCGCCACGTGCGGCATAACGGGCGTGATGAGGATAGTCACCTGGCGCAGCACCTCGGCCAGATTATACATCACGGTTTTCAGCTTCTCCGTCTCGCCGTTTTTGTTCAGCGCCCAGGGCGCGGTGTCGTCCACATATTTGTTGGCTTTTGCCACCAGCTTCCAAACCTCGGCCACGGCGTTGGCGATATCCACCTTGTCCATATACTGCGCCATGTTGGCGGGGGTTGCTTCGGCCAGCTCTTTCAGCTCCGCGTCAAACTCGGTGCCCTCCTTGCCCGGCGCCACCACGCCGCCCAGGAATTTGGTGATCATGGCGGTGGTACGCGAAAGCAGATTGCCGTAATCGTTGGCCAGGTCGGTGTTAATGCAGTTGATCAGGGCTTCCTCGCTGTAATTGGCGTCCATGCCGTAGGCCATTTCGCGCAGCAGGAAGAAACGGATCGCGTCCACGCCGTATTTCTCCACCAGCACCACCGGGTCGACGACGTTGCCCTTGCTCTTGCTCATCTTGCCGTCCTGCATCAGCAGCCAGCCGTGCGCCACCACCTTTTTCGGCAGCTCAATGCCCGCCGCCATCAAAATGATCGGCCAGATGATGGAATGGAAGCGGATAATATCTTTGGCCATCAAATGCACGTCGGCCGGCCAGTATTTTTGGAATTTCGCGTCGTCGTCGGCGCCGTAGCCCAGCGCGGAAATGTAGTTGACCAGCGCGTCGAACCAGACATATACCACGTGCTTTTCGTCAAACGGCACCTTAATGCCCCAGTCGAACGTGGTGCGGGAAACGCAAAGATCCTCCAACCCCTGCTTCACAAAGCTGATCATCTCGTTGCGGCGGGTCTCCGGCTGGATAAAATCGGGGTTATCCTCAATAAACTTCAGCCAGCGGTCGGCGTATTTGCTCATCTGGAAGAAATAGCTTTCCTCCTGCGCCAGCTCCACCGGGCGGCCGCAATCCGGGCAGGTGTGGTTCTCGCCCAGCTGGCGTTCGGTGAAGAACGTCTCGCACGGCGTGCAGTACCAGCCGGAATACTCGGCCTTGTAAATATCGCCCTGATCGTAAATTTTCTGGAACAGCTTTTGGACGACCTGCTCATGCCGCGCGTCGGTGGTGCGGATAAAATCGTCATAATCGATGTCCAGCAGCTGCCAAAGGCTCTTGATACCGGCCACAATGCCGTCCACAAATTCTTTCGGCGTCTGCCCGGCGGCCTCGGCGCGCTGCTGAATTTTCAGGCCGTGCTCATCGGTGCCCGTCAAAAAATAGGCGTCATAGCCGCGCTGCTTTTTATAGCGCTTCATCGCGTCGGCGGCCACGGTGGTGTAGGCATGGCCGATGTGCAGCTTGTCGCTGGGGTAATAGATCGGCGTGGTGATATAAAAGGTCGGTTTCTCTGTCATCGTCAAACCCTCCAAAACAAAATAGTCAACTTTTATTTATTCTGGCTTGAGCCGCCATTTCCTTTTTTTGGCGGCAATTTAGCCGTTTATTCCCGTTTTAATGCCAGCCCCAGCGCGTATACCTCGCCCACGGGGAGGCCATAGCGCGCCGCCACCTCGCGGGCTGCGGCCTTGTGCTTCATGCCCCCGTCCAGCAGGCGTTTCAGCTCCGCTTTCAGCTGCTCTTCGCCCACCTCCGGCGTGTGACAAGCCGGGTCTGCCCCCGCCAGCACCAGCACGTATTCGCCCTTGGGCTCCCTCTCCTGCCAGATCTGGTTAAGCTCCGCCGCCGTGCCGCGCTGCACCTCCTGAAACTTCTTGGTCAGCTCGCGGCAGACGGCCATTGGCCGCTCGCCGAACGCTTCCGCCAGCATTTGCATGGTCTCGCGCAGGCGGTGCGGCGCTTCGTAAAAAACCAGCGTCCGCTCCTCTGCCGCAAGCTGCTGCAAAAATTCGCGCTTCGCTTGGCCGCGCGGCAGAAAGCCCTCAAAGGCAAACCGCTCGGTGTCAAGCCCGGAAAGCACCAGCGCCTGAATGGCCGCGCAGGGGCCGGGGATCGCGTCCACCTCAAAGCCCGCATGCGCCGCCGCGCGCAGTATCGCCGAACCCGGGTCGCAGATACCCGGCGTGCCCGCGTCGCTGATCAGCGCGATATCCTCGCCCGCTGCCAGACGCGCCAGCAGTTCGTCCTCCCGCCCGGCCTCGTTATGCTTATAATAGCTTAAAAGCGGCTTTTTAAGCCCCAAATGCGTAAGCAGCAGGCCGCTGTGCCGCGTGTCCTCCGCCGCCACCAGATCGGCCGCCGCCAGCGTCTGCCGCTGCCGCTCCGAAACATCGGCCAGATTGCCGATCGGCGTCGCCACCAATGAGAGCTTGCCGCGTTTCTGCTTTGCTTTCGGCTCGTCCATTTCCTCACCGCCCTTATGCCAACTTGGCCGCCGCGAACAGCACCCGCCGCTGCCAGGTTTCTTCCTGCCAAATCTCAAATCCCGCCGCCGTCAGCAGTTCTGCCGCCTCGCTCTGCCGCTCCTGCGGCAGCAGCAGGCAGAAGCACCCACCCGGCGTAAGAATATACGCCGCCGCGCTGATAAGCGAGTTCAAACCGCCGAAACATTCGCTGCGCGCCGCCCGCCGCTCCGGGCAGGGGCTTGGCCTGCCGGTTTCCGCCCGCCAAAACGGCGGGTTGCTGACGGCCAAATCGCAGCCGGCGGCGGGGAAATACTGCGACACGTTACACCAGTCGCCAAGAACAAAACGTATCTGCCCCAAAAGCCCCGGCACGTTCTTGTTCAGTTCGATACTGCGCCGCGCCAGGCTGACGTTGGCGGGCATAATTTCCAGCCCGGTGCAGCAGGCCGCCTTAAGCTTCGCCCAAAGGCAAAACGTCAGGCCGCCGTTGCCGCTCCCCAGCTCGATGACCTGCCGCGCGTCGGGCGATGTGGCCGCCGCGAAAGCCGCCAGCCGCGCCGCGTCGCCGGAAAAACAAAAAAAGCGGGGGTCTTGTATCAGCCGCAGCCCCCGCTCCTGCAAATCAATGATGACTTCGCCGGGGCGGCAGAGCGCCTCCCCCGGCTGGTAAGCTGCCATAGATCACGCGTTCTCCTTCAAAAAGCTCTGGCAGAACAGGCACTCCTCGCCGTGGCGGGGCTGCGCAAAATAGGTGGCGCAAATGTGATAGCCCTCGTCGTAGAGCTTGGTCAGCTCCTCCACGCCCTCGCTCTTGATATTTTCCTCGCTCAGGCGCTCCAGCAGGCGGGCGTTCTGCACCTCCAGCGAGTCCACTTTGAGGCGCAGCTCCTGCAAGCGATCCTGCAGCGCCGCCAGGGCTTCCTCAATTTCCCAAATCTCATTCCGCAGCGCCATGTTGCTCACTCTCCCCCTGCCCGTTCTGCTTCGGTTGATTGGGTCGGCGCGAACGGCCGCCGCGGCGGTTATTGGGCCGCCGGGAATTGCGCCGCGCCCCGTTTGCCTTATGCTCCGGTGTATCCTTGCCGTTCTCCACCGCGTCAACGTTCGGCATATCGTCCGATATCGCCGCCAGCTCCGCCGCCTCCAAATCAGGCTCGTCTTCTGCCGCCAGCGCCGCCAAACGCTCGCGCACGCCGCAGGTTTTGGCGGTGCAGGCGCTGCAATTCTTGTCGCAGGCGGGCAAAGCCGGCTTCGGTTCGCCCTGCTCGGCGCGCTCCGGTGCGTTCTCGTCATATTCATAGTATAAGCAGCACATCAGCCGCCCGCAGACACCGGAGATCTTGGCCGGGTTCAGCGCCAAATTCTGCTTTTTCGCCATTTTGATGGAAACGGGGTGAAAGCCGTCCAGAAAAGAGGCGCAGCAAAGCTCGCGCCCGCAGGTGGAATATCCCCCCACCAGGCGCGCCTCATCGCGCACGCCCACCTGGCGCAGCTCAATACGCGTGTGGAAATGCCCGGCCAGCACCTTCACCAGCTCGCGGAAATCCACCCGGTTGTCCGACGTGAAATAAAACACTATCTTGCTGCCGTCAAACGTGTAGCTGGCCTTGATCAGCTTCATCGGCAGCTTGGCCGCGATGATCTGCTGCTGGCAAAACTCAAACGCCGCCGGCTCCTTGGCCTTGTTCTCCTGATAGCTCTGCTCGTCGTCCTCGGTCGCCAGCCGGATAACCGGCTTCAGCGGCTGCGATAAGCTTTGCTCGTCGATCTCCTGCGCGGGCGTGGCCACCGTGCCGTAATCCAGCCCCCGGCTGCTCTCCACGATAACGTGATCGCCGAAAGCGGCGTCCACCCCGGATAGCTCAAAATAATATATTTTCCCGGCGCGCTCAAAACGCACGCCCACCACTTGTGCCATAGATAAGTCCTCGCTTTGCTCTTTCGTCCCTATATTTATGCCCAGCTTAGGCCGCCTTTAAGCGCCCGCGCCAAGCGATAAATACCCTATTCTTTAGCGTAACACAAAACGCCGCAAAGTGCAAGGGAGAGCCGGCAAAATTTATTGCTTCCTTAAATTATATATGCGCAGAAACAACACCGAAAGCGTCAGCACGCCGTTCACGTTGCCGTCGATATCGCGCGCCGCTTCTTCGGTCAAAAGACCCGCCGCCAGCGCCCCCTGCTCGTCAAACAGCAAACGCGGCGCATAGACGAGCTTGTATTCCTCGCCCGCCGCCTGTTTGATCGCCCCGGCGGCCTGCTCGTTCAGCGCCGCCAAAAGCTCGGCCAAAAACACCGCCTGTGAACGCTTGACGCCGGCCTTTTCATCGCGGAAGCTCTTGGCCAGCACCAGCAGCGCCGCACCGCTGTCCGCCGCCGCGAAAAGCTCAAACAAACGGCGGCATTTTTCCCGCATGGCAAGGGTCAGTTCCCGCTCCTGCGCCATTTCGGGCAAAAGCGCAGTGTAATACACATCGTCGCCGCCGCTCGGCAAATCGTCCGGCAGCCGCAGCCACACCACGCGCGAGAGTATCGTCTCCAACAGGCTGTCGCCCAGGGGCGCGGTCAGGATAAAAAACAAGCCCTCCTGCGGCTCCTCCAGAATTTTCAGCAGGCTGTTCGCCGCCGCCGGCGGCATGGTGTGCGCCTGATGAATGATCACCACGCGCCGCCCGCCCTCATACGCCTCCAGGTTGGCCGTATACTGCATGGCGCGCGTCTGCTCGATCTTGACGCTGGCTCCCCGCGGCAAAACCAGCTGTAAGTCCGGGTGATTGCCCGCCGCGAGCTTTTTGCAGCTGGCACACTCGCCGCAGGGCTGGCCGTCCGCCCGCAAATCGTGGCATAACAGCGCCTGCGCCAGCTGCACCGCCTGTTCCAGCGTCTGCTCCGGCCGCCCCGTCAGCAGCCAGGCGTGGCTGATCTTGCCGGCGGCCACAATGCCCGCCAGTTTATCGTACAGCATCTTCCACCAGCCCTCTCTCACGGAGCAGCGGAGCCAACGCCGCCCGCATCGCCGCCTGCACCTGTGCTGCTTCCTGCGCCGCGTCGATCCGCTTGATACGCTGCGGCTCGGCCTGCGCCAACGCCAGATAGCCGTCGCTTAAACGCCGGTGAAAATCCAGCCGCTCCTGCTCCATACGGTCGCTGGCGCCGCGCTTTTGCGCCCGCGCCAGGCCAAGCTCCGGCGGCAGCTCCAGCAGCAGCGTGATATCCGGGGCAAGGCCGCCCGCCGCCGCGTCGTTCAGCGCGATGAGCCGCGCCATATCCAGCCCCCGCCCATAGCCCTGATACGCAAAAAACGAGTCCGCATAACGGTCGCAGACGACGATTTTGCCCTGCGCCAGCGCCGGGCGCAGCGTTTCGGCCACGTGCTGGGCACGATCCGCCGCCAGCAGCAGCGCCTCGGTCATCGGAGCGAGTTCAGTGTTTTCCGGGTTCAGCAAAACCTGCCGTATCTGCCCGCCAATTTGCCCCGCGCCCGGCTCGCGCGTCGCCAGAACGTCTAAACCCAGCGCGGATAGCCATTCCGCCAGCATTTTCGCCTGCGTTGTCTTGCCCGCGCCCTCGACGCCCTCTAATGTGATGAATAAGCCTTTATGCATTATAACTTCTCTCCAAAAAATTTTAACGCAATTACGCCAGCGGGTATTGATAATACTTTCCACGTATTTAGCGAAGGTCATGGAGTGGAAAGTTTTATCAATGCCCGCCAAAACCTAGAGGACTTTGATAAATTTTTTCCACTACATGAGTTCCGCTTCGCTGCACTAAATTTCGTGGAAAAAATTATCAAAGCCCCCCCCTACAAAACCTGTCCAAATTTTGTCTACTTATATAATATGGCAATTCACGCCTCAGGTCAAGGCGCAAATTGCCGTTCGGGGAAAATTGCCAAGAAAACTTTGCAAAAACATCTTGACAAGTACACTTGGCAATGGTACTATATGTTTACCAAGTAAACTTGTCAAAACGAGGGAGGAAATACTATGAACCGCGAAGAAATATTAGCCAAAAGCCAAAAAGAAAACACCGGCGGCGACGAAAGAGTGCAGGATATCCGCCTGCGCCGCGACGCCTTTTCCGCCTGGGGCTTCAGCACCTTGGGCATCGTGATGATGTTTATGAAAACTTTTCAGGGCGAAACGCCCGCCGATATTCTTGCGCTCTTCTTCTGGTCGTCCGGGCTGGGATTTACCTATGCGGGCGTGTGGCTGAAAAGCAAATGGCAGCTTGCCGGCGGTATCGTGCTGCTGCTGGCGGCGGCTTATTACTTTTATAAATTCTGCGTGGGGTTATACTGATGGACGAGAAACTGATACTGAAAAACAACTTAAAAGCCGCGCGTGCCGCCAAAAATTTGTCGCAGACGCAGCTGGCCGAAATGGTCGGCGTGTCGCGCAACACCATCAGCTCCATCGAAACCGGCCAGTTCAACCCCACGGCCAAGCTGGCTCTCATTCTTTGCGTGGCGCTGGATAAAAAGTTTGAGGAGTTGTTTTACTTTTAGACACAGCGGGTTACTTCCCCGTCCCGCACTGCCCATCACCAGCGGGTGTTGATAATACTTTTCACCGATTTTAGCGAAGCGAAGCGGAGGTCATGAGGTGAAAAGTTTTATCAATGCCCGTCAAAAGTCATGGGCATTGATAATTTTTTCCACTGATTTAGCGAAGGTCATGAAGTGGAAAAGTTTTATCGGAGCCCGCCAAAAATTTACTTTATTACCATAACATTGCCGTCAGTAACCCCCTGCACTTTTCCACCAGCATTGAGCAATTCTTGCAGCATTTCCACCATCTCGGCGGAGATCACCTCGCCCAGGCCGACGGCAGGTATACCCGGCGGATACGGGGTGAGTAAGCCGGCAGAAACACGCCCCGCCGCCGCAGTCAGCGGCACTTCCTCGCAATCGGCATGGGCAGCTTCAAACGGCGTCATGGCTTGCTGCGGCAGCGGCAGCGCCGCCGGGTTTGGCGCACCCTCCGGTGTAACCGCCAAAAGTCCCGCGTCCGCCGCCGAAAGCGCCGCCGCCAGCTGTTTCGGCGCCGTGTCAGCATACGTCAGCAGCAGCAGAGCAAAGCCGCCCGCCGCGAACTCCGGTTCCACGCCACATTCCCGCAGCTTCCCGGCAATTTGCCCGCCGCTGTGCCCCGCCGCACTGTACAGCAGCGCCTTTGTCTCGTCATAAGTAAACCCGGCCGGCAAATCGCCCTGCCCGACCAAACGCAGGTTGGCCGCCCCGGTTAGCGCGTCTGCCAATATCTGCCGCACCCGCCGCAAATGTTCTGCCCGCGCCGCCGCCTGCTCCTGCCATGCCGCCCGCGCCGCGTCCAACGACGCCAGCAGCGGATAAGACGGGCTGCTGGATTGCAGCAGCGTCAGCCAGCGCTCCGGCTGCAAACCCGGCCGATTGCAGCCCAAAACTGCCGTCTGGCCGAGGCTGCCCATGCTTTTATGCCAGCTGTCGATCACCAGATCGGCGCCCAGCCGCGCCGCAGACTTATCCGCCGCGATAAACGGCAGGGGCGCGCCGTGCGCCTCGTCCACAACAGTAATGACGCCATGCCGCCGCGCCGCCGCAAGACACCCCGCCAAATCGCCGCCGACGCCGTAAAAGCTGGGGTAGACAAAAAACGCCGCTTTCACCTCCGGGTGGGCGGAAAGCGCCTGCTCCACCTGCCGGGGAGTTACGGCCAGCGGCAGCCCCGCCGCCGTCTGAGCTACTTCCAGCCACAGCGGGCGGATATCTCCCAGCGTCATGGCCGCCCAGGCCGCACGGTGCGCATTCCGCGGCAGCAGCAGCGTTTCCCCCGGCTTGGCCGCCGCAAGTATCGCCGCCTGTATGCCAGCCGTCGCCCCGTTCACCAGAAAATGCGCCGCCTCAACGCTGATCGCCTGCGCCATCAGCTGCTCCGCACGCAAAATTGCCCCCGCCGGCGCGTGCAGGTCGTCCAGCCCGTCGGCCTCCGTCACGTCCCAGGCCGTAAGCTCGCCAAAACGCGAGAGTAAGCCCGCCGCCTGCCCCTTGTGCCCCGGCATATGGCCGCGCCGCCGCGCTTTCGCGATATATGCCGCAATGGCGTCTGCCAGCGGCGTTTCAGTCTTGTTCATCTCGTCTTACTCCATCTTCAGCCCCGGATAATCCAGCGTCGCAAACAGATCGGCCATCGTCTCCGCCCGGCGGATACGGCGGATCGTGCCGTCCTCCTGCAGCAAAAGCTCCTGGCAGCGCAGCTTGCCGTTATAATTGAAGCCCATGGTCAGCCCGTGCGCCCCGGTGTCGTGAATGGCCAGCAGATCGCCCACGTTTATCTCCGGCAGCGCCCGGTTCACGGCAAACTTATCGTTGTTCTCGCACAGCGACCCCACCACATCATACACATGGTCGGCGGGCTCGTCCTGCTTGCCCAGCACCGTGATATGATGATACGCGCCGTAAAGCGCCGGCCGCATCAGGTGCGCCATGCAGGCGTCGACGCCGATATAATGGCGGTAGATATCCTTGGTGTGGATCGCCCGGGTCACCAGAATACCGTGCGGCCCCGTCATCAGCCGCCCGCTTTCCATCGCCAGCGTCACATTGCCCAGCCCGGCGGGAACCATCAGCCGCTCATATTCGCGGCGTATGCCCTCGCCCACCGCGGCCACGTCCAGCTCCGGTTCGTCCGGGCGGTAAGCCAGCCCCAGGCCGCCGCCGAGGTTGATGAACTCCACGGCCACGCCCAGCTTATCCTTGATTTCCACCGCCAGCTCAAACATCATGTTAGCCGTGCCGATGATGTAATCCGCCGCCAGCTCGTTGGAGACCACCATCGTGTGCAGCCCAAAGCGCAAAACGCCCTTGGCGCGGCAGACCTCGACCGCTTGCAGCAGCTGGTCATGCGTCATGCCGTATTTGGCCTCCTCCGGTTTGCCGATGATGGCATTGCCGCCGTCCCGCGCCGCGCCGGGGTTATACCGGAACGAAAGCAGCTGCGGCAAACCGCAGTTTTGCTCCAAAAAGGCAATATGCGAAAAATCGTCCAGATTGATCGTTGCGCCCAGCGAGAGAGCCTTGGCAAATTCCGCCGCCGGGGTGTTGTTGGAGGTGAAGCAGATCTCCGCCCCGCGCATACCCACAGCCTCGGCCAGCAGCAGCTCGGCATAGGAGCTGCAATCCGCCCCCAGCCCCTCATCGCGCAGAATTTCCAATATATACGGGTTCGGCAGCGCTTTCACCGCGTAATGCTCGCGGAAGCCGGGCGCCCAGGCAAACGCCTGCATAAGCTCCCGCGCCTGCCGGCGGATCCCCCGCTCGTCATATAAATGAAAGGGCGTGCCGAATTGCTCCGCCGCCGCTCTAATCTTTTCCTCCGGGCAAAAAAGCCGCTTTTCGGCCATAAATCTCACTCCTTAAAATATTGGCGATGCTTATATTAAACCATTCGCACCGGGCAAAAGTCAAGAGACCGCGCCCATGTATACATTACATCTGCAAGCCGAAAAAAATGCACCCGGCCAGCAGGCGTCAGGTGCATTAGATCAGCTGTTACCGTCCGCCGCCGGCTTTGGGCGGCAGATGAAAGTCGTCACGGTACGCGCCCTCCAGCTTTAAGAGGGCGATTTTTTTATCCAGACCGCCGGCATAACCCGTCAGGTTGCCGCCCGCGCCCACCACGCGGTGGCACGGCACAATGACCGAGATCGGATTGCGCCCCACTGCGCTGCCCACCGCCTGGGCGGAAAAATGCGGCAGCCCCCGCCGCGCCGCCAGCCTGCGGGCAATTTCGCCGTAGGTAACGGTATGCCCGTAGGGTATGGCGTAAAGCTCGCGCCACACCTCCTGCTGAAACGGCGTGCCCAACAGGTGCAGCGGCAGGGCAAAATCAGGCTGCTCACCGGCAAAATAAACGTCCAGCCAGCGCGCCGCCTGCTCCAAAACCGGCAGTCTGCCCTCGCTTGCCTCGCCCAGCTTGGCGGCATAATACTTCTGTCCGAGGAACCAAAGCCCCGTCAAACCCACCGCGTCCGCCGCCAGCAAAATATCCCCCAGCGGCGACGCATAACGCGCCGTGTACTGCATATTTCGGCCTCCTTTAAGCCAGTTTGCCCAACAAAATTTAATTGAATGTCCCAATAATTGTATTGAGGCGCATGACGTCTTGCGGCGTTATTTTCAGCGTCACCAACTCGTCCCCGGTGCCGCCGTATATATAATCGTATTGCAGCAGCGCATTATCGAAAATACACGGCAGCCCCAGCCCAATCAGCGGGATTGCGCCAACTTCATATCCCGTTTGGCTGCTGATTTTCTTTTTATCGGCCATTTTTAATTTGGCATAACCGAATTTCTGCTTTAAAGCTGCCAAATCCAACCGCCCGCTGCTTACGGACGCGACACACCCTATCAAGCCGTTCTCTGTCTGCAAAACAAAGGTCGGAGCCGCTTGCTCAACCGGATAGTATCCTGCCGCATCCGCTGCCGACAAAATCGGTTTATCCTGCCCCAGCAAAGCAAAATCCGCCTTGCTCTCACATAAAAAGGCTTCCATTTCCTTTAGCGTCATGCCGCCGCCCCCTGCAAATCATGATTTGTCTCTTTCATTATAACAGCACCAACATCTGCCACGCAAGTGCAAAAAAAAGGGCGCTCTGCCAAAAGCGCCCTTTGCTGTATTGGTTTATACCCACCCGGCAAATTCAAATCCTACTCCACAAAAAACACGCGGTTTGCTTTTCTGGGGGCGACGGCAGGCGCCTCACCGTCCACATAACCCAGGGCGCAATGGCCGATCCCCTCAAACTCGTCCGCCAGGCCGAGTTTTGCCAGCAGGGCTTGATACTCCGCCGTCTCAAACTCTTCCTTGGCGCGGTGGATCCAGCAGCTGCCCAGGCCAAGGGCATGCGCCGCCAGCATTAAATTGCCCATCACCAAGCTGCCGTCATACACCCGGTTAGGCCAGTCCTTTTCGGCCAGCACGATCAAAATGACCGGCGCGCCGTAAAACGGATCAAAGCCGGCTTCCCAGCCGCCGATCTTCCGGTTATCTTCGGCGATCTTATCCCGCAGCTCCCGGTTGGTCACGGCGATAATGCGCGTCGCCTGCTGACCCTTGGCACTGGCGGCGTAAAGCCCGGCCTCGATGATTTGGTCAAGCAGCTCCCGCGGCACCATGTCTGGCTTAAATTTGCGGATACTCCGCCTCTCCAGCATATCTTTAATGGTCTTATCCATTTAACCTCACCCTTTCTGCAATTCGCATAATCAATTCGTTCTATCCTTATATTAGCATTAATTTGCCCCTCCCGCAAGTGCCAAAAAAGGGCGCCCCGAATTGAGGCGTCCTTTTTGGGAATATTATTCCCGCTCGACAAAGTCTTTGTTTCTCTCAACTATATTTATTTAAGTTTTGTGTTAATACACGCTACTTTTTACTTCAATTACACCATTTATTATAACTTACTTGTTTTGTTAATTTTCCGGCAACCCTGCCATCCGAAAATCCAATATTAAGTAACTCTGCTCCGTTCTTTATTACTTGCTCCATTTCTATAGCAGACCAAAGGTCTGCATTTACAGAAACAATACGCCCCGTAAGATCTCCATTAAATATAATTAACTTGTTTTCATCAAGCCAAACTCCAACAATGATGAAACATAATTCTGAATTTTCATGAAAAGCTTTTAATTCTATAGCAAAATCCCTTTGTGTTTCTGTTTTTAAATAATGAAAATCTTCTAGAACAATTTTTTTATTAAAACCCACCTCTTTTAATGCTGCTATTATATCATTAACATCATCGACATCTAATTCAAGTTTTTTACAAGTTGTCTCGCTATTTTCATTTCTCTCCATCTCGCTGCCCACATTTGTTTCTCCTAGACCAAAACGAGCTTTAATAGATGCAATTATCTTTGCTTTTCCGCCAACAGAAGTTTTTGATGAAATCTCCAACTCGTAACCTGCACGTTTCAAAATATTAGTGTTTAAATCCGATAAACTCCATTTGTTACTACATTGTACAACTACGTACTCATCTGTATTAAGACAATGTTTTCTTAAACAGGTTTTGCCTTGCTTTGAACTTCCAAAAATCGTAATATGCTTATTCCTATTAAGATTATCCATAAATTTTCTATCAACATTTTCTCTTTCTACATAATTTAACGGTATTTCTCTTGAAATACCGTAAACTTCATCCAATTTGTATTTTTCCATAATTCTCTCCTAAATTAGAATATTATTTTCGCAAAATTTAATAATTAACAACACTATTGTCCTAATATATATTGATAAATTTAACATATATCGTACTCAACTGGTCAATATATTTTCTCCATTAGTAGCTCAAAAAAATACGCTTTTGCATTTATTCCCACTCGATAGTCGCCGGTGGCTTGGAGGTGATATCATACACCACGCGGTTGATGTGCGGCACCTCGTTGACGATACGCACCGAAACGCGATCCAGCACATCGTAAGGAATACGCGCCCAATCAGCGGTCATGAAGTCGGTGGTGGTGACGGAGCGCAGCGCCAGCGTGTAATCGTAAGTGCGGCCGTCGCCCATTACGCCGACGGAGCGCATATTGGTCAGCACGGCAAAATACTGGTTCATCGCGCCCTCCAGACCGGCCTTGGCGATCTCGTCGCGGAAGATGAAATCCGCCTCACGGAGTATTGCCAGCTTGGGCTCGGTGATGTTGCCGATAATACGAATGGCCAGCCCCGGGCCGGGGAACGGCTGGCGCATCACGATATATTCCGGCAGCTCCAGCTCGCGCCCCAGCTGCCGCACCTCGTCCTTGAAAAGCTGGCGCAGCGGCTCGATGATCTCCTTAAAATCGACATATTCCGGCAGGCCGCCCACGTTGTGGTGGCTCTTGATGACCGCCGCGTCGCCGAGACCCGATTCGATCACGTCGGGGTAGATGGTGCCCTGCACCAGATAATCCACCCGGCCGATCTTCTTGCCCTCCTCCTCAAACACGCGGATAAATTCCTCGCCAATGATCTTGCGCTTGGTCTCAGGGTCGGATACCCCGGCAAGTTTCCCGAGGAAGCGCGCCCCCGCGTCCACGCGCACAAAGTTGATATCCCAACGGGCAAACGCGGCCTCCACCTCGTCGCCCTCGTTTTTGCGCAGCAGCCCATGATCGACGAAAACGCAGGTCAGCTGCCGCCCTACGGCCTCGGCCAGCAGAGCCGCCGCCACCGACGAATCCACGCCGCCCGAAAGCGCCAGCAGCACCTGACCATCGCCCACTTTCTCGCGGATCGCGGCAATAGAGCGCTTTTTGAAGTCCTCCATCGTCCAGTCGCCCGAGGCGTGGCATATCTCATACAGGAAATTACGCAGCATGGCCGAGCCGTTTTCGGTATGGTTGACCTCCGGGTGGAACTGCACACCGTAAAAACCGCGCGCCGCGTCGGCGATCGCCACGTTGGGGCAGGCGGCGGAATGTGCCGTAAGCGAAAAGCCCTCCGGGAGTTTCGCCATATAGTCGCCGTGGCTCATCCAGGAGACGCCCTCCGCGGGCAGCCCCTTAAACAGCAGGCAGTCGATATCGTAAACGGTGGCGGTTTTGCCGTATTCGCGGGCGGTATCACTTGCCGCCGGGGTCACCTCGCCGCCCAGCTGCGCCGCCAGCAGCTGGCAGCCGTAGCAGATACCCAGCACCGGCACGCCCAGCTCAAAAACGCCGGGGTCGCATTTCGGCGAGTTTGCCTCGTAAACGCTGCCCGGCCCGCCGGTGAAGATAATGCCGATGGGGTGCATCGCCTTGATCTCCGCCAGCGGCGTTTTATATGATTTGACCTCGCAATAGACGTTATGTTCACGGACACGGCGGGCGATCAGCTGGTTATACTGGCCGCCGAAGTCCAAAATCAGCACTAACTGATGTTCCTGCATTGCCATATGCCCCCTTTTCCCTGCCTATTTCTGCTGCCCCGCCAAGCTGGCGCCGATGAACGAAGCGAACAGCGGGTGCGGCTTGTTGGGGCGGCTCTTGAATTCCGGGTGGAACTGGCAGGCCACAAACCACGGGTGGTCGGGCAGCTCCAGCATTTCGATCACGCTTTTATCCGGCGCGGCGCCGCACAGCACCAGCCCGGCGCGCTCGTAATCGGCCAGATAATCATTGTTCACCTCATAGCGGTGGCGGTGACGCTCATGGATCAGTTCCTCGCCGTAAATGGCGCGAGCATGGCTGCCGGCCGCCAGCGCGCAGGGATAAAGCCCCAGCCGCAGCGTCCCGCCGAGGTTGCGCTCCTCGCGCTGCCCCGGCAGAAAATCGATCACCGGATAAGGCGTCGCGTCGTCAAACTCGGTGGAGTTGGCGCCCGCCCAGCCCAGCACGTCGCGGGCGAACTCGATCAGCGCGATCTGCATACCCAGGCAAATGCCGAAGTAGGGCTTGGCGTTTTCCCGCGCATAGCGGGCGGCCAGAATTTTGCCCTCGATACCGCGGTTGCCGAAGCCGCCCGGCACCAAAACGCCGTCCACATCACCAAGGATCTGCTCCACCGTCTGCGGTGTGATGTCCTCGGAGTCGACCCATTTAATATCCACCGCCGCGTTGTTGGCAAAGCCGCCGTGCTTCAGCGCCTCCACCACGCTCAAATAAGCGTCGTGCAGCGCCACATATTTGCCGACCAGCGCGATATGTACCGTGTGCTGCAAATTACGGCTGGTCTCCACCATGCGCTGCCAGTCCGTCAGATCGGGACTTGCGGCACAGGCCAGCTTCAGCTTGTCCACAATGATCTGGCAGAGGTTTTCCTGCTCCAGCGCCAGCGGAATGGCGTAAAGGCTGTCCAGGTCAAGGTTTTCGATCACCATTTCCACCGGCACGTTGCAGAGCTGCGAGATTTTCCGCCGCGCGTTATACGGCAGCGGCACTTCCGTCCGGCAGACGATGACGTCGGCCTGGATACCCTGGCTTAAAAGCTCGCGGATACTGTGCTGGGTGGGTTTGGTTTTAATTTCGCAGGATTTGGCCAGATACGGCACCAGCGTCACGTGTACATAGACGCAGTTTTCGCGCCCCACGTCGCTGCCGAACTGGCGGATAGCCTCGATAAACGGCAGAGACTCGATATCGCCCACCGTGCCGCCCACCTCGATGATCGCCACGTCAGCGCTGGCCGTCTCCACGTTCAGGCGGATATTCTCCTTGATCTTGTTGGTGATGTGCGGGATCATCTGCACCGTGCCGCCCTCATAGCTGCCGCTGCGTTCCTCTTTCAAAACGCTGTCGAACACGCGGCCGGAGGTGACGTTGGAGTATTTATTCAGGCTTTCGTCGATAAAGCGCTCATAATGCCCCAGGTCAAGGTCGGTCTCCGCGCCGTCGTCGGTGACGAACACCTCGCCGTGCTGATAGGGGCTCATGGTACCGGGGTCAATGTTCAGATAGGGGTCCAGCTTCTGCATGGTCACGCGCACGCCGCGCGCTTTCAGCAGCCGGCCGATCGAGGCCGCCGTAATGCCCTTGCCCAGACCGGAAACCACGCCGCCGGTCACGAAAACATACTTGGTGGGGTTTTTGCTTGACATAATTTCGTCTCCTATCCTGTTTCGTCATATTCCGCCGAAAAATTGCCATATTAAAAGCGGTTTCCCGACAAATGCGAAAAAACCGTTGCGATTATGTACCGTGACCATACAAACTATCCACATTTAATTTTAGCTTGTTTTCACATAAATAGCAAGCCTTAGCGGGCATTTTAGCCGCTAAATTTTGCGAATATTGCCGAGGGCGCGCCTTTAGACGCGGCGGCTGCGGAAAAACTCCTGCAACAGCGCCGCGCAGGCCGCCTCGCAGATACCGCCGATGACCTGCGGCTTATAGAGCGCGTCCTGATACTCCGGCACGTTAAAGGCCGAGCCGCAGGCGCCGAAGCGGCTGTCCGGGCAGCCGTATACCACCCGCCCCACGCGGCTCAGCACGATGGCCCCGGCGCACATCGGGCAGGGCTCCATCGTGACAAACAGCGTGCAATCGGAGAGAGCGCGGCTTTGCAGGCGCTCTTGGGCGGCGGCGATGACCAGCATTTCGGCATGAGCCAGCGGATCCTGCCGCGCCTCCGTCAAATTATGAGCGCGGGCGATGATCTCGCCGCCCTGCACCATCACCGCACCAACCGGGACTTCGCCCAATGCTGCGGCCTGCCTGGCCAGCGTCAACGCTTCGTTCATGTAATCGGTCAGCTGCATAAGTAAATCTCCTCTATATTAGGGTTTTGCAGGGCATTGATAAAACTTTCCGCTTCATGATCTGCGCAAATTACGCGGAAAGTATTATCAATACCCGCTGGAATAAGCATGGGCTCCGATAAAACTTTTCCACTTCATGACCTCCGCTTCGCTTCGCTAAATCAGTGGAAAAGTATTATCCGAGCCTGCATAAGGGTTCAATAATAAAAGAAGAACCCCTCAATAAACTGAGAGGCTCTTTGGCTGGGGTACTAGGATTCGAACCTAGGAATGCTGGTGCCAGAAACCAGTGCCTTACCGCTTGGCCATACCCCATCATATGACGGACGCGCAAACCGCTTCCGTGAATGTTTCGGCTAAATTCACGGATGCGGCCGGCTGGTGTGCTTGACAGGAATCGAACCTGCGACCTGCCGCTTAGGAGGCGGCCGCTCTATCCAACTGAGCTACAAACACCCGTGGTTTAACGCTTGTATATTATATATTATTCCGCGCCAAAGGTCAAGCCCCCGCGAGGATTTTTTTGCAAATTTTTCCGCTCAGCCGCCCAGCGTCACGTCCTGCTGGTCATACCACTGCAAGGCCGCCTGCAAATGCTCCGGCTGGCAGTCCGGCCAGAGCGCCTCCACCACGAAAAAATCCGCATACACCGCCTGCACCGGCAGCAGCCCGGAAAGCCTGCGCATACCGCCCCAGCGCACCACCAGATCGATCCGCGACACGTCATGCGAGCGTAAGGCCGCACACAAACCGGGGCGCGTCGGGTTAGCCACATCAGAAAGCCCCGCCAGATCCCATTCCCAGCCGTAATTGACCAGAAAATTCAGGCGTATGCCGCCGCCCGCCACCCGCTGCCGCGTCTGATAGGGCAGAAGCTCCGACGGAAACTGAGGCGACGCGTAATTGCCCACCACCAAGAGGTCTGCCCCCTCACCGGAAAGCAGCCGCACGGCCTCCACACACGCGGCGGAGAAGCTATCCCGCTGGGCGCGCGGCCGCTTGCAGTTATCGGTGGTGAAGCCGTAAAACGTCAGCTCTTTCACGCCCGCCGCCTTGGCCTGGCGCAGCAGCTGCACCCCCGGCGCCAGCCCAAACTGATAGCCCTGCTCTCGCTTTAGCCCGTGGCGCTCCGCCCAGCGCCGGTTGCCGTCCGGTATCACTGCCAAATGCTCTGGCACCCGCATGAAACGCCCTCCCCGCCTTGGATTTACACATTTTGCAGTTTGCCCCAAACGGAGAAAAATATACCCACCGAACTAACTCGGTGGGTATGCGTTATTTAATTCTTTCCTCTCCCTCTAGATATTTCTTCGCTATCAGATTGATATACTGCGAAAGCGAACGGTCATTCTCCTCCGCCAGCAGCTTCAGTTTCTCGATAACATCTTCATCTAAGGAAATGCTTATTACGCGTTTCAATGGCTTCATCACATCAACTCCAAGCTAAAGACTAGCTTTATACTATCACTTTATACTACAAAATATTGACTATTAATAAAAATTAATATAAAGTAATAAAAGAGGTGAATTATTATGAAGCATGATGAAGATATTGAAAGAATGGCAAAACAAGCCTTTGAAACCTATCAATCTGACATAGTGCTGATTACGTATCGAAAATCGGAGCTTGCCAAGGATATTGGCAACATAAAAAACATTCTGAAAGATGAAAACTTGGATTACAGCGCACGTTGCTATCTGATAGAAATGATTATTGAAAAGATGGAAAAAGAGATAAATGTAAAAAACCGCGAAGATATTTAGTCTTTTTCCATCACGTCGACGGTTTCCCCCGCCAGCGCCTTGTTCATGTTGCGCACGGCGCACATTTTGCCGCACATGGTGCAGGTATCCTCGCAGGCGGGGGTAGACTCCGCCCGATAGCGCCGCGCCTTTTCCGGGTCAATGGCAAGGTTGAACTGCGCTTCCCAGTCCAGCTTTTGGCGGGCACGCGCCATCGCGTCGTCCCAGTTGCGCGCGCCGGGGATACCTTTCGCCAAATCGGCCGCGTGCGCCGCGATACGCGAGGCAATTATGCCCTCCTTAACGTCGGCCAGATCGGGCAGCCGCAAATGCTCCGCCGGGGTAACATAGCACAAAAAGGCTGCGCCGTTCGCCGCCGCCAGCGCCCCGCCGATGGCCGCCGTGATGTGGTCATAGCCGGGGGCAATGTCCGTCACCAGCGGCCCCAGCACATAAAAAGGCGCGCCGTGGCAGATCGTCTGCTGTATCTGCATATTGGCGGCGATCTGATCCAGCTGCATATGCCCCGGCCCCTCAATCATCACCTGCACGTCCTGCTCCCAGGCGCGGCGGGTCAGCTCGCCCAGCACGATAAGCTCCTCGATCTGCGCAATATCCCCCGCGTCGGCCACGCACCCCGGGCGGCAGGCGTCGCCGAGGCTCAAGGTCACGTCATATTCGCGGCAAATTTGCAGGATATCGTCGAAATGCGCAAAGAACGGATTTTCCTCGCCGGTGGCCGTCATCCACGCAAACATCAGGCTGCCCCCGCGTGAGACAATGTTCATCAGCCGCGGATTGGCGCGGAAGCGCGCCGCCGTCGCGCGGTTCATGCCGCAGTGTATCGTCATAAAATCCACGCCGTCCGCCGCGTGCATACGAAAAACGTCCAGCCACTCCTGCGCGGTGATCTCCGCCAGCGGCTTGTCATAGTAGACCAGCGCGTCATAGATCGGCACGGTGCCGAGAACCGCGGGACATTCCGCCGCCAGCCGCCGCCGAAATACCTTGGTGTCGCCGAAGCTGCTCAAATCCATGATGGCCTCGGCGCCCATATCGACGGCGCTCTGCACCTTGGCCAGCTCCTGCTCCATATCCAGGCAGTCGCGCGAGGTGCCGAGGTTCACGTTGATCTTCGTCTTAAGCTGCCGCCCGATGGCAAAGGGGCGCAGGCATTTGTGGTTTTTGTTGGCCGGTATCACTGCCTGCCCCGCCGCCACCAGCCCGCGCAGCTCCTCCGCCGCGATGCCCTCATATTCGGCGCATTTGGCCAGCTCCGGCGTGATAACGCCCGCGCGCGCCGCCGCCATTTGTGTGGTATATTTTGTCATGGTTGCCTCCTTATGACTTTTTTCTTCCTTATTATATATACTTTATTGCAAAAGGGTATTGATAATTTTTTCCGCGAAATTTAGCGAAGCGAAGCGGAGGTCATGCAGCGGAAAAATTTATCAATGCCCGTCAGCTTAACGTGTATTCCATAGCAAACTAACTTTTTTTAGCAGGTAATCTTAATTTAAGTCCTGCAAGAATTGTATCGGGACGAAGTGTCAAAACGCTCCGCATTTCTCCCGCCATGCAGAAGCCGCACTCGTCGCAGACGCCCGCCGTTTTGCCGGCGCACTCGGCCAGGCGCGTGCCGTCCGCCAGAATAAAGTTCGACACCCAGCAATCCTTGGGGAAATCGTTGGTTTTCATCAGCTTAAGCCCGGAAACGCTGTTCATGATCGGATAACCCCGCCGCTTATAGTCGATAATGGTATCCAGCAGCCGCACCCGCTCCGCCCACGGCAGCGCCATATGCTCCGTGCCCGCGTAGGGCGTGTGGAAATTCAGCGATATCTGCTCAATGGCCGGATTGTTTTTGGCATATTCGATCGTCTCGGCCACCGAGGGCGCGTTCAGGCGGTTGATGGCCATGTTCACGCTCAAATGCGGCTGGTGCGATTCGGCAATATGCTGCTCCAGCCGGGCGAACGCCCCCTCGCCGCGGATCATGTCGTGATATTTGCCCACGCCGTCCAGGCTCACCCAAATGCTGTCGGCGTGCAGCCAGTCGATCGGCAGCTGCGCGTTGGTCGTCACCGTGCAGGAATAGAAGCCGATCTTTTTGGCCAGCGCCATCAAATCGTTCAAATTATAATCGCCGTCACGCCAGATCGTCGGCTCGCCGCCCTCAAAATCAATGAACCGCGAACCCAGGCCGTAGGCATACTCCATCTCCCCGGCAAGCTCCTCATAGGTGCGGCTGATACCCCCGGCATGGCCGCTCTCCGCGCAATGCTTGCAGCGCAGGTTGCAGATATTCGATACGAAAAGCACCGTTTGCAGCGGCCGCTTTTGCCCCAGCACCCGCGCCCGGAAGAACCACCACGGCAGGTAAAATAACTGTTTCAGCATAACGTCTCCTTACCTTATCATATATCACGCCAAAAGCCCCGCCAGCAGGCACAAAACGGCAAACGCCGAAAGCAGGTTCCGCGCCAGAAACCACCGCAGCATGAACCAATCCAGCCCCGCCGCGCAGAGCTTCGGCCAATCGCCCATCGGGCCATACCAGAACAGGCGCCTCGGCCGCGCCCCCGGCTGCCGCAGAAACTGCCGAACGGAGCCGTAAAGCGCCGCGGCCAGGGGCAGCGTCAGCCACGTCAGCAGCCACCAGGGCGAAAGCCCCCACGCCAGCACAGCCAGCCCCACCAGCAGATATGGCAGAAAGCTGAACACCGCCGTCGCCATAAGCTGCCGCCCCGGCGTTTGCAGCAACGCCGCCAAAGTTCGCTTCCCGGCGAAAGCGTCCGCCTTGATATCCAGCACCGAGTGCGTATAAACGATGTTGGTCACTAAAAGACCCAGCGCCAGCCCCAGCGCCAGCGCCCGCCAGATATGCGCGCCGCCCGCCGCCAGATACACCCCCAGACCCAGCAGCGGCCCGAAGATAACGCCGATCGTCAGCTCGCCGAAACCGCGATAGCTCAAACGCAGCGGCTCACCGGAATACTCGATCCCCAGCAGCAGCCCCAGCGCCGCCGGCCAGACGATCGGCCAGCCCGCCGCCAGCCACACCAAAAGACCGCATAACGCCGCCGCCCCGCCGAAGCCGAGGCAGGCCAAAAGCAGCTCATCAAGCGTCGCCGCGCCCGATGTGATATACGCGCATTTGGCAGTGCGGGCGCGCTCGCCCTTTTTTGCCAGATCGCTGCGGAAGCCGCTGCCGATCTTCTTATAATCAAAGTAATCGTCAAACAAATTGAGGCTTAAATGCGCCAGCTCCGCCCCCAGAATGGCCAGCAGGCCGATAAGCGGAGCAAACCCCGCCTCGCCCGCGGCCAGCGCATAAGCCGCCAGCGCGGGCAGCAGGCTTTGCGGCAGCGATACCGGCCGGGCATTGTGATACCAAAACTTGAGGCGCGCCCAAACACCGCGCCGCTTTTCACCCGTCACCTGCATCGAACCGCCCCCTCGCCCAAAATTTTGCTTGGCTTTTGCCTCGCTTCGTTATACTATATTATTATAGTATGTCAACAGGACGCCGTCAAGCGAACAAGCACGCCAAACCGCCCCATTCAGCGGGTATTGCTAATACTTTCCGCGAAATTTAGTGCAGCGAAGCGGAACTCATGTAGCGAAAAGTTTTATCAATGGCCGGCTTGTGAAGTGTTTTTGTCTCCAGCGGGCTCGGATAATACTTTTCCACTGATTTAGCGAAGCGAAGCGGAGGTCATGAAGTGGAAAAGTATTATCGGAGCCCCGCAAAAAACAAAAAAATTTTTGATTTTGTTGTTGCATTTCGGCCATTGCCAAGGTATTAAAGGGTAGAAAGGAGGAAAAAGCATGGTTATCACAGCGTTTGGCGAGCCTGCGGACGACATGACCCAGCAGGAGCTGGAGCAGCTGATCGCCCGCAACGCCGACATGGTGTATAAGCTGGCCTACGCCAAATGCGGCAGCCGCGAGGACGCGGAGGATATCTTCCAGCAGGTGTTCCTGCGGTTTATCAGCCGCCGCCCCCGGTTTGAAAGCCCCCAGCACGAGCGCGCCTGGTTTTTGAAAGTGACGGCCAACTGCAGCAAAAGCTTCCGCGCCGCCGCCCGGCGCCTGGCTGCTCTGCCGCTTTCGGAAAACGCCGCCGCCCCACCCGAGCCGGAAAGTGCGATCGCCGAGGCGCTTTCAATGCTGCCGCCGCAGGATCGCGTGCTGATCCACCTTTTTTACTACGAGGGCTTGACAAGCGCCGAGATCGCCGAGCTTTTATCCCGGCGCGACAGTACGGTGCGTATGCAGCTGACCCGCGCCCGACGCAAGCTGAAAGATATTTTGAAAGGAGATGAAGACGATGAATTTTAAGGAGAAATACCGCGCCGAAATGCAGCATATCCGCCCGGACGCGCAGCTGATCGCCGCCACCGGGCAGAAGCTGGCCGCCAAAAAGCAGAATGCCGCCAAAAATAAGCGGCTGAAAAACTCGGCGCTGGTGCTGGCCTGCCTGACGCTGGCGCTTTCACTGCCGTTTTTGAACCAAACGCAGACCGAACCGGAACCGGCGCGTCCCCAACGGCAGACGGACGCCCCCGCCCTGCTTTTTGCGCCCGCCGACGGCGGCGAAAATATATCCTACGGCCAAAATGCCCTGCCGACGCTTGCCGGCCGCAGCGCGGACTGCGCCCCCAAACAGGCGGAAACCGTCATTAAGCTGACGGCGGAGGAGGTGGCCAACATGATCGCCTGCGCCGCGTATCTGCCGCCCACCCTCCCGGAGGATATGCAGCTGGAGACCGCCACCCTGCACCTGGCCGGGGGCGTGCCCGATACCGCTGCTCTGAATGATACCGGCGCCATCACAGGAACTCTGCTGCTTAATTATACCGACGGCGCGTATAACTATCTGACGCTCAGGATCTCGCCGTATACGGCGGCGGACGAGCCGCGTCTGGCCGAGGCTGACCGGCCGGAAACGTGGGATCAGTCGCTTTATGCCCTGCCGTATGCCGAGACGATACCGGAGGATATGTGGCAGCAGGTGACCGACCCGATCTTCCCGGCGGCGGACTTCACCGCGGACATTTTGCAGCGGCTGGCCGGCGAGAGCGATCAAAACGCCAAATACGTGCGCTTCGGCCTTAAGGCGGGCGACACGCTGCTGGAATACACCGCGCACACACCGGATATTAACGGCGTTTGGCAGGCCATAAGCGAGACCCCCGGCCTGCAATAAACCACCCCGATATCCGGCATTGTGGTAGGCCGGATATTACGGAGAAAAAATTTCCAACTAAGCGCAGTCAAGGGCAAAATCACCGCCTTTAACTGCGCTTTAGCCATATTTGGGCAGGTGACAGGCAGGACTTGATTTTTCCACATTTTTGTGCTATAATAATGTTCGTGCAAGCAGTATTTCGGCGTTTTCTGTGGTCAAAATGTGGATAAATTGTCGATTACTTGCCAAATTTGTCAACAACGGCGGGGCGTATAAATGCGGCCGCCAATTATAAAGGAGTCAGTCACTTTATGAGTATAACTAAATCACCGAAGCAGCTTATGTTGCTGGTTTGCGGCGGTCTGCTGCTGGCGGCGCTGGTTATGGCGCTGATGTGCGGGCTGGACGGCAACCCGGCGGCGATCCTGGTAGACGGCAAGCAGGTGGCCGCCGTGCAGGGCGAAACGCAGGCCGACGCCGTGCTGGAAAAATACTTGCAGGAGCAGGCCAATACCGTCGGCAACGAAGTTTTCTTTAAGGAAGATGTGACGGTTTCCACCGAGGTCACCCCCGGCACCAAAACCGTGTCGCGCAGCGAGGCCGCCCAACTGCTGGCCGACGCAACGCATTTGATGACCCACGGCGCGGCGATCGATGTGGACGGCCAGCCGGTCGTTTATCTGGCCACGGCGGAGGAAGCCGCCAACGCGCTGGAATATCTGAAAAAATCCTATCTGCCGGACGATTCAACAATGACTGTCTTGGACGCCAAATTTGCCGAAGAAGTTATTGTTGAGCCTACCGAAGTACAGGTTGCGGATATCAAGGATCTGAACGAGGCGAAGCTCTTTTTGAAGGGCGAAGGTCAAACTGCCGCCCCCGTTAACGTGGTGGTGGTGCTGGAAAAGACCAAAACCGAGGAAGTTCCGTTCGAGACCGTTTACGAGACCGATACCAAGCTGCGCTATGGCCAGACCGAGACCAAGCAGGCCGGCAGCAACGGTTCGCGCGAGGTCACCATTCAGATGGTGCAGACCAACGGCGTGGAAACCGCCCGCCAGGAGATCAGCTCTAACACGCTGGTGGAAGCGGTGGACGAGATCGTTTTGCAGGGCGGCGTGGTGAAGACCGCAGCCCGTTCTTCCACGTATATCACCGACGCGGGCATGATCTGGCCGACCACGGCCACCCGTATCAGCTCCTACTACGGCACGCGCGGCGGCGGCCATACCGGCCTGGATATCGACGGCGAATACGG
>CANQPG010000009.1 GCA_947625705.1 uncultured Peptococcaceae bacterium
GGGGCGCCTGACGGGTAGTTTGTCCACCCTGGCCCTGGGAAGCGTTCTGGGGCGCGTTCTGGCCGCTTCTGTGCGCCTGGGCGTAACCGTTCATATTGAAGCGGACAACGCCGTTCCGGTCGACGATAACCAGGTCACAGATTTCGCGGCGGTCGTCATAGGCGATCTTCGACACCTTGAAGCGTGTGTTCGAATAGCACTTGAAGACTTCCTTGTTTCCCTGGCGTTCGGAATAGAATTCGTTATCGGCCAGTTCGACATAAATGAACGGGCCGGTGTAAAGTTCGCGGCCGATCCCGACATTAAAGCCGGCACGTTTGAAGGCGTCCGACGCCTGGCCCTTTTCCTTTTCGGTGTTGCTCTCGACACCGACGTCCTGTTTCCGGACCCAGGTCTTTTTTTCTTCGTCCCAGATGTCGATCGAACAGAACAGATTCCCGTTGATTACTTCGTGGGTTCTCTGCCAGTTGCCAGGGCCGAAGACCAGGTCCAGGATTCGCATATCGACACGGGCGTCCTTGTAGAGAAGAAGGACCGCGCCGACCTTTCCGGTCTTCGCCTTGCTGACGGACTGAACGCGACAGTCAATGTCCTGTTCAGTCAGAAGGGGAATGGTGAATTCTTTCATGTCGTCGCCCCCTTACTTGATCTGAATGTTTCGGTTTTCGACCAACGACGCGCCGGTGATTTCCTGACCGGCCTGAATTGCCTTCTTGATCGCCGTCTTGTCCGGCTTCGTGGACACGGTTTCCACGATATAGTCAGCCGGAAGGGCGCCTTCGTCGTCGATACTTACCGCGACGGACTTTCTGAAGGACACGCGGACCTTTGCGGTTTCGACCTTCTCGCGGCCGGCGGCGTCCAGACAGGAAGCCAGATACTTCTTCATGTTGTCGACCTTACGTTCTGCGCTCTTTCTGCGCTCTGCCAGGCTCGATTCCTCTGTCTTCAGGGAACCGATAAAGGCTTCCAGGTTCTTAATGTAACAGGCCACAGATTCGGCCTTTTCCTCAAACACACCGGCCAGGGCGTCCACTGCTTCGAAATTCAGGATTTCGCCGGTTTCTTCGTCGACCTCCAAACGGTCGAAGGCTTCCAGATATTCACGGGTGATTTCATACAGACTATTATTCATTCGGGGAACCTCCTTTCAGGACAGCCTTCGCGTCGTTCAGGCAGTGGCTCAGGAAGGCGATCACGTTGTTCACTTCTGCCGGAAGATCGGCGGATTCAAGGGTCTTGAAGATTTCTTCGGACACGCTGTCCAGGATCGCGGCGGCCTTATCAGCGCCGGCGGCCTTTGCTTCGGATTCCTTGAAGCGGTTGAACCAGTCGGTCGAACTGCGACGTTCATATTCCAGACTTTCGGTCAGTTCACGGTTCTCGACCAGGATTTTTAAGGTAAAAGCCTTCACGGCTTCAGTGTCATAAAAATTCAGCATTGAAATTTGCTCCTTTCTGTGCTATACTATTTACAGGTTTTTTTGGAATGGGCCGTTTCGGTTGTTGTGGTGACGACGAAACGGTCTTTTTCTGTTTCTTCGATCGTGATTTTCTTTTCACCAAGAAGAATCAGGCTTTTGACGGCTTGTCCGACCTGGACCGGTGACAGTGTCGCGGTGTACTTCATGGCGTTTCCTCCTTTCCTTGCGTACTGGGAAGGCGCCGGCCAGAAGTAGCAGTCCGGCCCAGATGAACAGGAATCCGAACGTTCTGACCGTTCCTTCCAGAAGTGGAACCCTGTCGCACTCGACAGCGCCGACGGCCCCTAACATGGCCAGGAAGGCGAATATTGAAAGAAGGGACGCCGTGTTCCTTATGGCCAGGCGAATTCGGTTTCGTTTTCGCCTGGCGGCCTGTGATCGCGTCATGGGTTGACCTCCTTTCGTCTTCTGCCACGACGACGAATATTTTCCTGGTAGGTCTTCTGTGCCAGAACCGGATCGTAGGCCGGACGCTGATTCTGGTCAAGTTCACCGGTGTCGCCGCGCTTCAGTTCACCATAAAGCGTCTTTTTAGGGACGCCGACAGCTTCCGAAATTTCGGCGGTGGTGACGCCTTTTTCGTATAAAGCCGCGATCGCTTTTCTGTCGTCGAAGGTAATAGTCTTGTAAGTTGCCACGTTTTCACGCTCCTTTCTCGGCCGTTTTGGATATAAAAAAATAGACTGCGAAGTTCGTCTGAACTTTGCAATCTAATGTTACACCCTACACTGGGCGGGGCTTTGGCAAAAAATGCTTGTCTGGCCGTGCCAAGTGTGGTATACTATACAGGGTTAATTTAATTCGACTATAAGCTGAATTTATTTTCAGCCTGTTGGGGAGGTATTTTTCGTGATTTCCAGTAATGATTTTCGTAACGGCGTATCTATTGATTTGGACGGCGAGGCTTTCGTTGTCGTTGATTTTCAGCATGTTAAGCCCGGCAAGGGCTCCGCGTTTGTGCGGACAAAGCTGAAAAACGTGCGCACCGGCGGCGTGGTGGAGCGTACCTTTGCCGCGGGCGAGAAAGTGCCGAAAGCGCATTTGGAGCGCAAGCAGATGCAGTATCTCTATAACGACGGCGACTATGTGTTCATGGACAACAACACCTATGACCAGATGACGCTGACCGCCGAGCAGATTGGCCCCAAGCTGAAATATCTGAAAGAGAACATGGATCTTTACATTCTGTTCTTCAAGGGCGCGATCCTGGGCGTGGATTTCCCGCCGCAGGTGGAGCTGACCATCACCGAGACCGAACCCGGCATCAAGGGCGATACCGCCACCGGCGGCACCAAGCCCGCCACTACCGAGACCGGCGCGATCATCAAAGTGCCGTTCTTCATCAACGAGGGCGACGTTGTTCGCGTCAACACCGAGACCGGCGAATATATCGAGCGCGTTTGATCCTCCCTTTGGGGCAGGCTGAATAAACGCCCGGTTTATGCGTATGCTTATTACCGAATACAGAAGCAGCTAAAAAAGGAGGTTTTGCTGATGTGTGAATTGAAAGAAAGAGTCGTATTTTTGCAGGGCTTGGCCAAGGGTATGGAGCTCGACGAGGACTCCAAAGAGGGCAAGCTGATCAGTTCCATGCTGGATATCATGGCTGATATGGCCGACGCGCTTGGCGAGATGTCTGACGATTTGGACGAAGTATATGATTATGTTGACGAGCTGGACGAAGATCTTTCCGAGGTTGAGGACGAGGTGTTCGGCGAGGACGAGTGTGACTGCGGCTGCGACGATGATTGCTGCTGCGATGACGACGAGTGCGACTGCGACGACGACGATTACGTTGAGGTGACCTGCCCCAACTGCCATGAGACGGTTTGCTTCAGCTCCGATATTCTGGACGCCGACGAGCCGATCGAGGTCGTCTGCCCGGTGTGCGACGCGGCGGTGTTCTCCAATGACGCCGACTATGTTGAGGTTGAGGGCGAGGAAGCCGACGACAAGAAAGAGGACTAAACCTTAAACCAAAGCAATTTTTAAGAGCCGCCCTGCGGGGCGGCTCTGATCATCAAAAACAAGAGCTTGACCGCTTACTCGTGTCAAGCTCTTGTTTGTTTATTACTTTTTGTAACCGCACTTCGGGCAAACGCCGTTTTCGTTCAGGGCAATGCCGCACAACGGGCAGCGATCAATCTGATTGTTTGTCCGGAACTCCGCAGAGGCTGCATTCACACCGCTGGTAAAGGTGAGTTTAGCAATATTCAGCTTGTCCTTCAGCAGGTCGTAGACAATTTTAATCATGCCTTCTACGGTCATGGTTTCCTTGGTGACAACCAGACGGCAATCCGGGTAGGCGGTGGCCAACTCCGTCCGGAAAGCCGGCCCGGTCATTTGATTTGTCGGCGCGCCGTCCTTGATCCCCTGCTTTTCGTACACATCAAGAATTGCGGGCAGCAGGGGGTCATCTTCCCGCAGGATCAGTGCGTGGTCAAAGTTCTGCAGCACGTTCCAGGCGGTTTTTTTGATCTCATTGCAGGGGAAAACCATGTTGACGCCGGGTTCGATAGAATCTTCTACTTCAATCGTAAGTACGCCTGTATGCCCATGCAGGTACTGTGCTTCGCCCTTGAAGCCGTAAAACCTGTGCGCATATTGCAGGTCCAGCTTGGTAATGCTTCTCATCAAAATGCACCTCTTTTCTAATATATTTACAGGCCGCTTGGCATAGCCCGTATTACCTGGTTAATTTTCTGTACTCCGGACAGATTCCCCTAAAAATAATATCATAGCCGTTAAACCGGAAACCGCGGGGATCGCGGATATTCTGCTCCAGTCCAGAGACAAAATCCATGTCCACATCGAAAACCCGCCCGCATTTCTCGCACCGCACATGACAGTGATCCTGGCAGAGGTGATCAAAACGGTCAGCCCCGCCGGCAAGCTCTATCTTGCGAATTTCTCCCGCTTGTGCCAGTCGGTTCAAATTGCGATATACAGTCCCCCGGCTGATATGCGGGTGCTCCCGCACAATTTCCTGATAGACTTCATCTGCCGTGGCATGGGACTGCAATTTGTTCACAGTTTCAAGTACCAAGGCGGCTTGGATCGTATGGCGCTTCATAATCCAATATATTCTCCTTATTAGTATCTTATCCTACTTAGGATATTATATTATTTTTCGCGTTTTGTCAAGGCATATTGCCATGTTTTTTGGCTGTGTACACAAATTCTTCCTTATATGCTGAATTTAGCCGCCCTCGGGCGGCTCTTTTTTTGTGCCTAAATGTCGCCGGGGGCTTGTTCTATTTGCCCCTTTCCCCAAATAAAATTTAGCGTAACGGGAGGAGGGGCGCATATGCCAAAAGACGTACCGGAAACGCTGCTGCATGGGCTGTTGCCGGAGCTGGCGGCGGCGATAAGCGAGGCGGCTGCGGCGGATCTCCAGGAAATTCGTCTGCGGGTCGGGCGTCCCGTGCGCCTCACGCTGGCTGCGGGTGAGCAAACATTGCCGCTCGTCTGGACGGTTGATTTGCAGCAGCGGCAGCTGATGCGCCTGTTGGATAATTCCGTCTACGCCTTTGAGGAGCAACTGAAGCAGGGCTTCATTACGCTGCCGGGCGGCCACCGGGTCGGCCTGATCGGCGAGGCCTGGTATGACGAGGGGCGCTTGGGCGGCTTCCGTGATATATGCAGCTTGAACGTGCGGGTGGCGCGCGAAGTCATTGGGGCGGCGGCGCCGTTCTGGCCGTGGGTGATATCCCGGGGGCGGGTGCTGCGGACGCTCTTGGCCGCCCCGCCCGGCGTCGGTAAGACTACGCTGCTGCGCGACATGGTGCGCCAGCTTTCCGATGGTGCGGCCGGTATCGCGCCCCTGAACATCGGCGTGGCCGACGAGCGCATGGAGCTGGGCGCGGTCTGCGGCGGCGAGCCGCAGCTTGATCTGGGCAGCCGCACGGATATCATTTCGGCCTGCGATAAAGCGCGGGCGGTGGCGATACTGCTGCGCTCAATGGGGCCGCAGCTGGTGGTGACGGACGAAATCGGCAGCGCCGCCGACGCGCAGGCGCTTTCCGATGCGCTGAACGCCGGGGTGGGGGTGCTGGCCAGCGCCCACGCGGCAAGCTACGGCGAGCTTTTGGCGCGGCCGCATTTGGGGGAATTGGCGGCGGCGGGCTTCTTTGAACGTGTTATTTTCCCGGTGCGGCGGGGCGGGGGAGTTTTCCCCGGCGCGGTTTATGACGGGCAGGGGGTGCGGCTGCTTTAATGGGCTTTAATCTGATAGGCTTGGGCGGGGCGGCGGCGGTTTTGCTGGCCTGTGTCGGCGTCTTTGGGGAACTGCGTCAGGCGCTGTTCCGCCGGGTGCAGGAGCTGGACAGCTGGCTTGCCGCGGTGCGCGTTATGCAGACGGAGATGACGTTTGGGGCGCTGCCGCTTTCCCGTCTCTGCGGCAGTATAACGGCGCAGACCGATGGCGCGGCGGCGGCGTTTTGGCAAGAGCTGGCGGCGCGCTTAGACGCCGGTTCCGGCCTGGCGGCAAGCTGGCAGGAGCTGCTGGCGGAAAATGCGGCGGGGGCGCATCTTTTGCCGGGCGATACGCAGGCTCTGCGCGATTTGGGCGCGGGGCTGGGCGCTTCGGGGCTGGCGCAGCAAAAGCGGCTGCTGGCGCTGACAGAGGAGCGCTTAAAGGCGCTGCACACCGAGGCGGCAGAGCGTTACCGGCGGCTGGCGCGGCTGCTGGCGGCGCTGGGGTGGAGCAGCGGCCTGCTGCTGATCTGCCTGGCGCTTTAATAAGGGGAGGGGCATATGGACGTTAGCTTAATATTTTTTCTGGCGGGGCTGGCCATCGCGGTAACGGTGATCAACGCGCTGTTAAAGCAGGCCGGGCGCGAGGAGTACAGCTATCTGGTGCTGCTGGCGGGGCTGGTCATCGCGCTTTTGCAGGTGCTGCCGCTGGTGCTCTCGCTGTTCAATGAGGTGCAGAGCGTATTCAATTTATATTGAGGGTGGCGCAAAATGTCGCTGTTTTTTATGCTGGCCGGGGTGGTGCTGGCGGGGCTGTTTGTGTCGCTGCTGCTGAAGCAGAGCGGGCTGCCGGCGCTCTCATATCTGCTGGCGCTTGGCGTTTCGGCGCTGGTGCTGCTGCGGCTGCTGCCGCTTTTAAGCGAGATTTTGGCGGTGTTTCGCCGCCTGGCGGAGGGCGCGGGGCTTTCCGGCGGGTATTTGGGCATTATACTGAAAATTTTGGCGATAAGCTATGCCGCCGAGTTTATTGCCAGCCTTTGCCGCGACGCGGGCGAGAGCGCGTATGCCGCCAAGGTAGAGCTGGCCGGCAAAATTTCGGTCATGCTGCTGGCGGTGCCGGTCATCGTGAACATTCTGGACACGGTGCTGCAAATTTTGCCGTGAGGGGCGGTGGGTGACATGCGGGTTTGGCGCGGGCGAATGGCGCTCTTTGGGCTGCTGCTGGCGTTTTGCTGGCTGCCCGGCTGGGCGCTGGCGGTGGATACCTCTGCCGTCACACCGGATATGACGGAGCTGGAGCATAGTATCGACGAGGTGGGCGAATATCTCGGCGAGTATCTGCCGGGCGGCGGTTTGGACGAGCTTTGGCGGCAGGCGCGGCAGGGTCAAATTGCGCTTTCGCCGCAGCTGTTTGCCGAGACGGCGGCGCAGGCGTTCACGCGGGAGGTGAACGGGGCGCTGGCGTTGTTCGGGCAGCTGCTGACGCTTTCGGTGTTCACCATGCTGCTGGCGCGGTTTGAGCAAAAGGGCGTGGGGAAGCTGGCGGCCAGCGTGGTGTATCTGGCGTTCATGGGGCTGGCGGTGCAGGCGTTCCGTCTTTGCGGCGACACGGCGGGCGAGGCGGTGCATGTGATGAGCGACTTTGTCTACGCACTGCTGCCGGTGCTGCTGACGCTGCTGGTATCGCTGGGCGGCGCGTCGTCGGTGGCGCTGTTTAACCCCACACTGCTGTTTGCCGTCAGCGTGTCGCTGCATATCCTGCGGTTTTTTGTGCTGCCCCTCTTATATATCAGCGGGGCTTTGACGCTGTTCGGGCGGCTCCCCGCCGGGGTGAAGCTCTCGGGGCTGGCCAAGCTGGCGCGCGATCTGGCGATGGGCGTGTTCACGGTCATGCTCTCGGTGTTCACGGCGTTTCTCTCGGTGCTGCGGCTATCGGGCGCGGCGCTGGACGGCCTGGGCTTCCGCGCGGTCAAAAGCGCCAGCGGCATTTTTATCCCGGTGGTCGGCCGCACCATCGCCGACGTGATGGATACCGTGGTGGGCACGGCGCTGCTGTTAAAAAACGTGGTCGGCGTGGCGGGGATCGTGGTGCTGGCGCTGCTTTGCGTGCTGCCCGCCGTGAAAATTCTGCTGCTGTATTTGTGCTTTCGGCTGGCGGGGGCGCTCTGCGAGCCGCTGGGCGACGCGGCGCTGGCGGAGCTTTTAAACGCCCTGGCCGGGGTGGTGGTGCTGTTTTTTGCGGTGGTGGCGGCGGCGGCCATCTTCTTTTTTTTCCTGATCTGCATAATTATCGGTATGGGCAACATCATGCTGGCGCTGCGCTAGCGGAAAGGGGGCGGGGCGGTTGGCTCTGGTGGATATACTCACGGCGGTCACGCGCCAGGTGCTGATATTATCCGGGCTGGCGCTGTTTTTGGAGGTGCTGCTGCCCTCCGGTCAGATCAAAAAATACGCCCGGCTGGTCATGGGGCTGCTGCTGGCGGGTGCGCTCCTCGCCCCGGCCGGAGACGCGGGGGGCGGGGCGGTCTCGGCGGCCATTTTCGTGGTGCCGCCCGATAACACGGAAGCGATCATCGCGGCTGGCAGCAATCTTTCCGAACAGGCGGAGGCTGATGCCGAGCAGGAGCTGGCCGCCGAGGTGGCGCAGCAGCTGGCGGCTTTCAGCGAGCTTCAGGAGGGCGTCAACAATGCTGAGGTCACGGTGGAGCTGGCCTCGTCCGCCGAAATGTCCGGGCATAATTGGGGACGAGTCGTCATATTGTTAAGCGTGGCCGAAGAACAAGCCGCACAGGCGCAGGCGATTGCCGCGAGCGTTCGGCGCAGCGTGGCGGCGTTTTATGACCTGGAGGAGAGCGCCGTGCAGGTGTCGGTCGCGTCATACGCGGCGGCGGATTGAGGTTGGGGCGAGGTGCGTTATGGAGCTTTTTAAACCGGAATTTTTGGCGAAGCTGGGGCTTTCGGAAAAGGAGAAAAGGCGGCTGCCGCTGCTGCTTTTGCTGCTGGCGGTGGGGCTGCTGCTGATGGGGCTTTCCTCGTGGCTGGCGCGGCAGGATAACGCCGGCGTGCCGTATAGCAGCGCCGAACCGCCGCCGCAGACGGCGGCGGAATTGGACGAGACAGCGCAGCTGGAGCAAAAGCTGGCGGAAATTCTCGGTAAAATTCGCGGGGCGGGCGAGGTCTCCGTCGCGCTGACGTTTGCCGAAAGCGGGCGCACGGATTACGCCGTCAACGCCAGCACAACGCTGCGCACAACGGAAGAAAACGACCAGATGGGCGGCGTCCGCAGCACCACCGAGCAGACCAGAAGCGACGATCTGGTGCTGGCCGAGGGGAACTCCAGCCCGGTGGCGGTGCGTCAAAGCAGCCCTGAGGTGCAGGGGGTGCTGGTGGTGGCGGCGGGGGCGGACGACCCGGCGGTTTGCCGCCAAATGGCGGAGGCGCTGCAAAATCTGCTGGATATTCCGCCGCATAAAATCGTGATCTGCCCGGCGGACTGACGGGGCAATAAAGAAAGGGGTTTATCAGATGAAAATTCGGGAGAAACGTGATTCCGGGCGGCTGGCGGGCTTGAAGCGGCTGGCGCTGAACAAGTGGACGCTGACGTTTGCGGTGATGTTAATTATGCTTTCAGCCTATCTGGGGCTGGAGGAGAACGAGCGCCGTCTGGCGCAGCAGGACGTGCTTTACGTCACCGACACCCTGCCGTATGACGTGCAGAAGGTGAGCGGCGAGGGCGCGGGGAAATTGGAGCTGCTGGACGATGAGCAGGACGCGGCGAACGAAGATAAGCCCGCGGACGATACGCAGGCGGGTGATGATGAGAATAAAGCTGACGCAGCCGCCCCGACGGCGGGCGACGATCTGGCGGATCTGCAGCAGGATCTGGATAAGGCCGGGGAGTTTTCGGTCAACAGCGACAGCGATTTCTTCATCAACTACCGGCTGGAGCGCGAAAAGGCGCGCTCGCGCCAGCTGGAGCTTTTGCAGGGCTTGATCGACGACGACGCGACGTCGGATACGGTGCGCGAGGCGGCGCAGCAGCGGATCATGGCGCAGGCCGAGGCGATCGAGCAGGAGCTGCTGCTGGAAAGTATCCTGGTGGCCAAATACGGCGGCGAGGCGGCGGTGTTTATCCAGCCGGCCAAGATCAACGTGGTGCTTTCCGGGGATAAGGAGACCTTAAGCGACAGCGAGGCGGCCAAGATCGCGGCGCTGGTGGATAATTATACCGGGATCGGCTATGAGAACGTCATCGTGATACTGAAAGAATAGCGGAAAGCGGCGGCCAAATCCGCAAAAAGGCGGTTGTATTCCGCGGGGCTTTCTGTTATAATTAACTTATCAATACATCGGAGGTGTTTCTCATGGATGAACAGATTTTGGAAGTTGAGGTTCAAAATCAAGAGGATACAAATACCGTAAAAATCGCCAACGACGTGGTGGCGACGATTGCGGGCATTGCGGCGTCGGAAATTGCCGGCGTGGCCAGCATGAGCGGCGGCGTGGTCAGCGGGCTTTCCCAGATGCTGGGCAAGAAGCAGCTGACTAAGGGCGTCAAGGTGGAGATCGCCGAAAAGGACGTCACGCTGGATATCAGCATCGTGGTGGAATACGGCCGGAAGATCCCCGAGGTCTGCGGCGCCATTCAGCAGGCCGTGAAGCAGGCCGTGGAGGATATGACGGGGCTTAACGTTACCGCCGTCAATGTCCATGTTACGGGCGTTCAGTTCGTGGAGGAGGCTCCCGCGGAGGAGGCTCCCGCCGAAGCCGAGGCGGAGGAATAAGTCTTGCGGCCAAAAAAATTTGCTTTGCCTGTTCGCAGGGGCTATCGGCATTTTGCCATAGCCCTTTGCTGGGTTGGCGGGGTAAATGCAGTGCGTAGTTGACCCGTTTAAAAGGGTAAAAGGTGGTATTTTTATGCGTGTTTTGGAAAAACTGTTGCTGTTTGTGCTGGTGCTGCTGGTGCTGGCGGCGGGGCTTGGCGGCATGGCGATGTGCTTTATGCCGCGCGAGGCGGAGTATTATATCAGCTGGGGGCTGGCGGCGGCGTTTGACAGCCGTTGGCTGGTGCTGATTTGCTCGGGCGTGCTGATCTTGCTGGCCGTGCTGCTGTTTTTCGGTGTGGTCTGCCGGGGCGGCGGCAAGAAGAGCGAGGTCAGAGCGGCCAACGTCGTGAAAGTGGGCGGCGAGGGCAGCAACGTGCAGATAAGCACCCAGGCGGTCGATTGCATTATCCAGCAGCAGAAGCTGCAATTCCCCGACGTCATCAGCCTGGAGAGCAAAATTGCCGGTGCGGCTGAGGGCGCGGAGGTCATCTTGAAAGTGACGGCCAGGGCGAACGCCAATATGCAGGAGCTGGCGGCCAATCTGCAAACCGCCGTGAAGCAGCAGCTGGAAAGCATGGTGGGTCTGAATGTGACCGCCGTCAAGGTCATCATTGCCGATGTTATCGGCGAAGCCGGGGCGGAGGCTTAACGCAGCGGGAGGATTTGCGCGATGAATTACGTTGATTGGTGCAAACAATTTTACGCCGCCCACCCCGGCGTGTGTCTCGGTGTGGCGGGGGGCTTGCTGCTGGGCTTGTGCTTTGCAGTGTTCGGCTTCTGGCGGACGCTGGTGGTGGCCGTCTGCGGGGCGGTCGGCCTGTTTATCGGCTGGCGGCTGGACGCCGGCGACAGCCCGGATTCCTGGTTTGATCAGCTGCGGCAGAAATTCAGCCGCAAATAGTGGGGCGCATACTTTTTGAGTTTGAGGGGGACAGGCTTTTGAGCAGGCATAAGGCGCGTGAGGCGGCTTTCCAAATGCTGTTTCAGCTGCTGGAGGGCGAAAATGAATGGCAGATGACGGGGGAGACGCTGGCGGAGGCCGGGCTTCAACCGGAGAACGCGGCGTTTGCCAAGGCTTTGGTCGAGGGCGCTTGGGCCAAGCGCTTTGAGACGGAGCAGTATATCCGCAAATTTGCCAGCTCCTGGCAGTATGAGCGCCTGTTCTCGGTGGACAGGGTGCTGCTGCATTTGGCGATGTATGAGCTGAAATACCTACCGGAGACCCCCGCGGCCATCGCCATCGACGAGGCGGTGGAGCTGGCCAAGCAATACGGCACCGACGATTCCGCACCGTTTGTGAACGCCGTGCTGGATAACTTCCGCCTGAAAGTGTTGGAGCAGCAGCAGCCGGAATATCAACCGGACGAAGCGGCGATTGCCCGGGCGCAGGCTTTATACGAACAAAAAGCGGCGGAGCAGGCCAAGACCGCCGAACCGCAGCCGAAAGCGGCGCCCAAACCGCAGCCCATGCCGATCACCGAGCAAATGGGCAAGCGTGGCTTCCGTAAGATCGGCAAAAGCGAGCAGACGGCGGCGGATAAAATTCTCCCGGAACCGGAGGAAGAAGAAACGTATCCGCGGCGCAACCGTTGAATAATTGGGGTGTTGATAAAACTTTCCGCTACATGACCTCCGCTTCGCTGCGCTAAATTTCGCGGCAAGTATTATCAACACCCTCCCAAGTAAAAAAACAACCCCGTACCGTGGTGGTATGGGGTTATTTTTTGTCGTTTCTGACTTAGTAAATACGCTTGACGGCAAACCCTTCATCTTGCAGCGCTTCCAAAACCTCTTGAATGTGCAGGTGGCCGTTGGTCTCCACCGTCACTTCCAGCACCACCTTGTTGGCATAGCGGTCGATCGCCTTGAACTGGTTATGCTGCAATTCGATGACGTTGGCGTTGTGCTGCGCCAGCAGGCTGGCCACTTTCGCCAGCTGCCACGGCTTGTCGGGCAGCTCCACCGAGAAGCACATAATGCGCCCGCGGCTGATCATGCCCTGGTTGATGATGGAGGATATCGTCACCATGTCGATATTGCCGCCGGAGATGGGGCAGACGATCTTCTTGCCCTTGGCGGCGCGCTTTTTCACGGCGGCCAGCGGCACCACACCGGAGGTCTCGGCCACCAGCTTGTGCTTCTCCAGCGTCAAAAGGAACGCTTCCATAATATCCTTTTCGGAAACGGTGACGATGTCGTCCAGATACTGCGAGCAGAGGGCGAACGTCAGGTCGCCGGGGCGGCGCACCGCCACGCCCTCGGCGCAGGTCTTCATATTCTCCAGCGTGCAGGGGTGGCCGGTGTCAATGGATTTTTTCATCGACATCGCGCCGATCGGCTCCACACCGATGACTTTGATGTCGGGGCGCAGCGCCTTGGCCGCCATGGCAATGCCTGCCGCCAAACCGCCGCCGCCGATGGGGACGAGTATTTCGTCTGCGTCGGGCAGCTCCTGCAAAATCTCCAGCGCAATGGTGCCCTGGCCGCAGATGACCTCGTAATCGTCAAACGGGTGAATGAACGTATAGCCGTTCTCGGCGGCCAGCTGAATGGCCTTGTCATATGCCTCGTCGAACACGTCGCCCGCGATGACCACGTCCGCGCCGTAGCTTTTGGTGGCCTCCACTTTCAAAAGCGGCGTCACGTTCGGCATAACAATGGTGGCCTTAACGCCGCCCATCTTGGCGGAAATGGCGCAGCCCTGCGCGTGGTTGCCGGCGCTGGCGGCGATAATGCCGTGCGCGCTCTCCTCCTTGGTGAGAGAGCTTATCTTGTTGTACGCGCCGCGGATCTTAAACGAGCCGGTGCGCTGCAAATTCTCCGGCTTGATGTAAACCTCCGAGCCATATTCCTGGCTGAAAAAGGAGCTGGCCATCAGCGGCGTGGGCAGCAGCACGGGGCGCAGGTGTTCCTCGGCACGCTGCACGTCCGTCAGGTGGTCGCGGCTTAAATATTCTTCGATTTGTTGCTTATCCATGCTATGCCTCCAAGTTATGTAATAATCATTTATTATAAAACTTTATGCGTAAATAGTCAATATTTTTTACGCCGGGGTGATGACTTCGAATTGGCTGACCGGCATATCGCCGTCAAATTTATACACCGAGAGAGGATAATAAATCGTGTGCATACAGGTCAGCATTTCCGCCTGCCCGTCGCCGTCGATATCCGCCAGCACCATGTGCATTTCGCCCGCCGGGTCAAACTCGCCGCAGTTGTAAATGGGCGAGGGCGCTATGCCGTCCGCCGCGTCATATTGATACGCCGCGCAGTATTGTTCATACCAGTCGTCAGCCTGCTTTGGCGGCAGATAGCTGTAATAAATATCATTATTGGAATCGTTCATATCCATAAACAAAGGCTGCTGCTCTACCGTAAAGCCGAAGCTGTCCATGGTCAGCACCTCGCCGCTGCCGGAAACATACACCGTCATGCTGTATATTAGGGGGTTAGCCGCCGCCGGGGGGTTGGGCGCGTCTGCCTGCATATTACACAAATTGCCGAAGTTCAGCAGCGCCTCCTCGCGTCCGTCGCCGTCAATATCAAAATAGTAGCCGCACTTGGCCAGCAGTGGCGGCACATCGGCGTTATTCTCTTCCGCCAGGCTTTGCAAGATCTCCATGATACGCTCCTCGCCGGGTAAGTCCTGCGGCTGTTTCTCCGGTGTGTATGCCTCAAAACGCACCGGCGTGGGGAACGGCTCCCAATCACCGGAAAGCGCTACCCCGCCAAACAAAGTGCTGTCGTCACCCCAAACGTAATCGTCCAGCCAGCCGTCGTCAGCAATATCCAGCGGCGTTTGGCTGCCCGGCGCAAGCATATCCTTCACGGCATAATTATGCCACGTACTGACGGTTATCACCGCCGTTGCCGGCAAACGCAGCGGCTGAAGCAGCTCCTCGCCGTGATAATCCTGCGGCAGCCCCAGCAGTTCATACACTTCAAAATACCATGGCGTACCGTCACGGGTGATAAGCGGCGTTTGCAAAAACTGCTCGCCGTCCGCCACCACCGATACCGGCAGCCACGTGTTAAAATATTTTACCCACGCCGTGCCCTCCGGTAGTGGGGCGGGGGTGTTCTCCGCTGTTTGGTTCGGCTGCTGCCCGCAGGCGCAAAGCCCCGCCAGCAGCAGAAACAGCGCCGCCCAAAGGCTAAATTTCTTCATGGAAATTCTCCTTTCATTATCAAAACTTACTTATATTATAACCGCCGCAAACCTGCTTGTCAAAATAGCTTGACGGCGGGCGAAGAAAATGCTATACTAATCAGGAACGAAATGTGGAGGCGTAGCTCAGTTGGTTAGAGTGCTTGCTTGACATGCAAGAGGTCACTGGTTCGATTCCAGTCGTCTCCACCAGATGAATGTAGACAAAACCCCCTGCTAAACGGCATGATTGGCAGGGGTTTTGTTATGTCGTCCTGTCTTCGCTGGGAGGACAACTTGTCCAAAAATGTCCGCAAATCTACGCATTTACACCACCAAATGGTGTAAAATTGGTGTAGTGATTTTGGTGCCGCAAACTCACCGGGCAAGGGCTTTTCGCTGCTGTTCAATGCGCAGCATTTCCGCCGCTGCTTGCTCGGCATTTGTATGGGCATATTTACCGAGCGTCGTTCTGATGTCAGCATGTCCCATAATGTACTGCAAATCCTTGGGCGTCATGCCGTTGTTGACCATATTGGTGCAAAAGGTGTGACGCAGGATATGCGGCGAGATGTCGGGGAACGGTTTGGCGTGCTGCGTATCATATTTCTGCTTGATACGTTTAATGGTGTTGGCGATATTACCCCGGTCATGCGGCGTACCATCTCGCGTGATAAAGAGAAAATCGCGGCAGCCGTCCAGCATAAACGCCACATTCCCCTTGGGGCGCGCGGCGATAACATTACGCAGGCTGGCAGCAACGTCTTCCGTCATAGGAATGACGCGCTTGCCATTATGGGTCTTCAGGCTGCTGGTGTAAAGCCTGCGGCCTTTGCCGCGTATCAACTGGCGCTGCACATGTATGGCGTGGTTTTGCCAGTCGATGTCGTGCATGGTCAGGCCGCAAAATTCGCTGACACGCAGCCCTGTTCCCAGCAGAATAACAAACCAATCGTAATAAACCGCATAGGCCGGGTCGTTTTTGACGAAATCCAGCCATGTTTGCTGCTCGGCCAACGTCAGGGCGTGGCGCTCCCTGCTGTCGTTTGCGGCAATTTCCGTGATTTTGAACGCAAAGGGGTTGCTGCTGATAACATTTTCCCGGCAGGCCAATTCAAAGGCCGGTTTCAAAATCCCCTTTAACCCTGATAGTGAACTGTAGCCTTTGCCGTTTTCGCTCAACATACCCAGCCATGCCTGCGCGTCGGACAATTTGATATTCTTGATAGCGCGGTCGCCGAAGCCATCATAATCCAGCAGCTTAATCATCTGCTCATGCCATTCCTTGGTGCTTTGCTTAAGCCCCCGGTGCAGGAAAAGATACTTTTTTACCATGTCGTGGACGGTTATGCTGCCTGCCGCGTAGTCAATGCCTTTATGTAAGCTGTCGGCAATTTCTTTCTCTTTTGCCCGCAGGCTGTTGAGGTCTGCCGCGTATACAGTTTGGCGCTTGCCGTTTGCCGTCGTGTAGCGGTACTGGTATGAACCGTCTTTTCTCTGGCTCTCTCCTCTGTTTAATACGTGACCTTTGGTGTCACGTCTTTTTTTGCTCATAACGCTCCTTTCCGATGCGGAGAGCCCAAATATGACAACGATATTCTATCACATCATCTCTCGCAGCATCAATGTTTTTTTATGCGCAATAAAGCGTTTCGAGATATTTCTCAAAGCTCTCACGCTTGATAAGCCGCTTGTTGCCAACCCAAATGACATAAGGGTTGTTTTGGCTGTCGGTCATTTCGCGCAGGCGGTTTTTGCCAATGCCGAAATAAAGCGCCGCTTCGTCCAGCGTCAGCGCATATTTGTTCCATACCGGTACAGCATTCTTAGCCATAAGCATTACCTCCTTTCCGACAAACCTCTACATCTGGTATTGCAGGTGTTTGTCTTTATATATAGAGTATGTGTGAAAAATTCCAAATCGGCGAAAAAAGTACAGGATTTTTATGTTGTTTTTTAAGTACAATAACAAAAGCCCAGCTAGACGCATTTTGATAAATTTTCGCTATTAGAATAATTTGTCTTAATTCGTGTGTTTGGGAGTCATGATACGCTTTATAGAGCCTCTTTGCTTCAAGCAAAGAGGCTCTTTTTTGTTTGCAGGATTCTCTCCTTGGTTGACGGCTTATTTTTCAGATATGAGCAGTTTAGGTTTTTTCACACAAAATTACATACTGTTCATATAAGGCTGTTTACGCAGAAAAATAACGGATTGTTGCAGCATATCAAAAAAATGTTCTATCTTAACTTGATATAACTGGTAACAACTCCCCCAGCCAAACAAGGAGAAGACACATGGTTAAAACAAAAAAAGTTCCCCCAACGTATATTTCTAATGAACAGGAGGTCAAGATGATTGTTGCAGGTAATAAAGCGAGAATATCCGCAATGTTATTTAATACAGGAGGAAGCCACATTGCTAAAATAACTAAAGATACTTATCTTAATACAAACACAGGTGAGTTAAAGCAATTTAAGCATACCGAAAACAAAGGTCAGAATAAAAATAACGTCAAAAAACAGTTTGACAATTTAAGGGATTTGATAGCGGCTAATGTTACCGATGTATCACATTGCAAATGGCTGACGTTGACTTACCGGGAACACATGACCGAGGTAAAGAAAATATCCAGACACATGGAAAAATTCTTCTATAAGTGTAAAGTGAAGTTTGGTCACTTTGAGTGGATTTATGTTGTTGAGCCGAACGCCAACCGTTCCTGGCATACCCATGCCATTTTGATATTTGACCATAAAGCGCCCTTCATGCCCAACGAAGTGGTAGAAGATTGCTGGGGGCGCGGTTTTACCAAAACCAAAGCTCTCGATAAAAGCATTAACAGCGCCGATAATCTCTGTGCCTATTTGACCGCTTATCTGGCAGATATGACAATCGACGAGCTGCCTGATACATACGACTTGAGCGAAGCCCATATTGCCGAAAAAAGGGTGCTTGATGAAGACGGCAATTTTGTCGCCAAGAAATTTGTTAAAGGCGCACGGCTGGCGCTGTACCCAACCGGTGTGCGCATTTACCGTACCAGCCGGGGAATCAAGCGACCAAAAAAAATTAAAGTTCCATATCGCGAAGCGAAAGGTTACATAGACCAAAGGGGCGGTGTTCTTGCTGAGTGTTCTGCCACAGATATTTATGATGATAACGACAATAAAATCAACCACATTGAAAGGGAAGAGTATAAATTGTCAAGCTAAAATGTTTTCGTGTCTTGGGGGCGGGGGGCGGGGCGGCAAGCTGGTTTACCATTCAATAGTTTCCACATGCTCCTCGCCTTTTTCCCGCAGCATGATTTGCTCAATCTTTTGGTTATCTTCCGTGGCCTTTATCACTACCCAGTAATCAAAATAGTTATGCAGCCTCCGGTGCTTGCACATAAAATCATAAAGGGGCGCATCGCTGCCGCAAAGCTCCGTTTCCAACGCTGCCATTTTATCCGTGTCATAACCGTTGGCCTCGGCATATGCCCGGAACGCTGCATTGTTAGTATACCAATCCTGCGTCACCGTCCGAATAATCTGCTGTTCCACCGTGTGCAGAAACGCATACTCTCGCGCTTCATCGTCCAAATTGTTGCCGACTAATTCCAGCGGCATTTTAACATTAAACGCTTTAGGCGCAACATAATACCAGCGCCCGTCCAAATCGTAAAAATAAGCGCAGTCCACAAACAGCAGATGGTCATAAATCTCCAGCTCGCTGGTGCCCTGCCAATGCGGTTCGCCGGTCGGTCTGGTGCGCCATATGCCGGTCTCCCATTCACTAAGCGGCTCGCGCAGCAAGCTGAATTGCCCCAAGCTGAACAAATAGTTGACCATCTTCGGGCTTTGGTAATAGGTCAGCAGCACATCGCCCAGCATCGTAAAATAACCGCCGTTGCCGCTCCAGCCAAACTCCACACTTTTTGCCGCTTTTCTGCGGGCAATCAAACTAACGTCTCCCATTGAAAATACCTCCTTGAAATTTTTTGGTTTGCTCATTGTAGCAGCAAAACGGCAAGCGCGCAACAGTAAAAACTCAGATAGGAGCGTTTTGCAAATTTTTTTGAAAGTTTTATTTTTGCCCCTAAACAGCAGCTAATTCGTCTGTTGATTTGTATAAGCAGATATTGCATAATTAATAGCTGTTATTCATTTTTTCAGCTTCCGAAACCGTCATTTTGCCAACTACAATTTGTAGTAAAAAATTGCAATTTTTGTAATTTTGATTAACAAATTGTAAATTACATTTTGTAGTAAATAATCACACTTTTGTAATTTTTTCTGCTGCTCTCGCCCAAGCAAAATCGGGCGGAAAAATGCCCCGAAAATGCCAAAACCCCGCGTTCGACTGCGGGGGTCTCCTACCCAACTACATAGCTCAAAACCCACGATTGCGGCCTATTTACCCTATGATTGCGGGGTATTTCATAGCGGATTGCGGGGGTTTTTTTTCGGAAACGTCCCAATCCTACCCCAAACCTATATGAATTTTAACCAAATCTGAGGTTTTTACATTTTTCGACACGAAAAATCCGCCTTTTTCAGCCCCATTCCCACTCTCAAAAAACAAAAAACCTCGAAAATACCCCGGATTGCGGGGTATTTGGCTATGGATTGCGGGGTATTCTTCCGATTTTGACCACTTTTTGCTCCCGTTCCGTGCTGACACCAAAAAGCGGCCTTTTTTCAGCCGTCAAGTCGTTTTTTATTTTAGAAAAAAATAAAATCTTTTTTTGCAAATAAAACGGTTTCTTTTTTTGTCACAGTGTATATGCAGAAATTATTTGTATGAATATTTATTTATTGCGTAGCCTACCTAATCAAGTCGATTTTTCATATAACGCCACATAAAAAAGTAACTGCCGGGGTGGTAGGCAGTTACTTTTGTTTCAAGGGAGGGCTGTCGTCTTCTTGGTATCGTTAAATCAGCAACCAGCGATAGAGCGCAGTTGGTTGACGCGCTCATTAAAAGCGCTGCATATTGCTTCGCAGCGTTGCTCGTCTATGAATACGGAGCCTTTAACTATTGTCCAGAAAACTTCTGGAAGCGAACTCAGTGCATTGAAGTCCAGCCAACTGAAATCTGTTACCAGTTTAATTTGAGCAGCATGACTATCTGCAAAAGGTTTGGCCGGCATTTCGTCGTCAGCGCGGATAAGACCAACTGGCTTATTGTACCACAGCGATGTGCCGTTATCGTAAATGGGCGCTGCGCCAAGATATTCCAGTGTGTCAGCATTCCGCACTAACCCAAAGTTATTCAGATGTCGGTCTTCATTAGCAATCAGATAATCCAAAACCAGTATCTTCTCAGTTTTCTGCGGTATATTTTTGACGCCGAGTGTCTCGCAGCAGTTCAGATAATGTTGGTAAGCAGATATATTATCAGGCTTACTTGCGGTTTGCATAATATAGTACGCTGATACTAGCTCGGTGTCCTGAGATATGAAGTCTTGACAAATGCTATATGGGTAGCTATTCAGCGTTGCCAATTCATATTTGACATGCGGAATGTGCAAACACTCCATCAGTTCGGACGCGAAAACCTCGTTATATGGCTCCTGTTGGGTGGCTCCGCTGCCGCCCTTTAATAGATAACGCCGTCCGTCTTTAAGCGTCCATTGCTTTGGCAGCCGACCGTCAGTGGTACTGTCCGGGGAAAGGAAATTAACATTCTTGTCAGACCTTTTACGCCGAAACAAAATGCTGCCAATATCCTGCGAAAAGTCATTGGTAAAGAAATTAACATCTTGCCAAGTGATTTCCGCACCGGCAGGCCGCAGCCAGTATTGGTCGGAAAGGCTTAACCCCAACGCTTTGAGCGTCAAAAGTTGAGATGTGGCAATATGGAGCCGTTGAAGTGTCTCTCGTATGCCCGGTCTGGTATCGGGGATAGTTCTGCCGCACAACCATTTATTCAGCAGGCCACGGTCAGGCTTGGTCGGGTCGTTCACGTAAAGCGTACCGACCGGGATATGCTCAATGCTGTATACTTCCCCGATGTTTGCTATGACGCCGGAAGCAGAATCAATGTTCAGCTCCAGCACAGGAATATCTTTGTGCATTAGAGTATATCGGGGTGACATTTTTCTCACTTCCCTCAACAAGCTTAACAGTTGCATATTTCGTACAAATTGCATAGTGCAATAATTACTTTACACAACATTTTGATGAATAGGCATAATTCCTCATGGACGCAATTAAAACCGCCCAGAGTGGCTAAAATCGCGTCTGCGGGGCATGTTCGGCGGGCAGGTTACTTTGCCAGTTCTTCAAAAGCAGCCTTATGCTCGCGCAGTATACGCTTGGCGATAAACATGAATTTCTCGTCTTCGGTCATATTATCAAAAGCTTCTTCGGTTATCTCGTTCAAATCGTTGACCTTGGTTTCTTCGGGCGTTGGTTGTTTTTCGGAAGTCATAGTCGCACGCTCCTTTTGAGATGCTGATTCCTTCGGCACAGATATTTGTGCTTTCAGTATAGGCTGCTTTTGAGGAAAATACAAGACTGCATCTTACAAAATTGCATCGTTGAAAACAGTTGGTGTATTAGCTCAATTTATCAAATGTAATAAATTGAGGCAATACAATAAAACAGCCTAAATGACAAAAGCGTCCTCTGATAGAAAGAGGGCGCTTTTGTTTTATTTTTTCAGGCAGGTTGATAGCTTGTATTGTTGTTAGTGGCTTGTTTAATTATAGGTATTAACACAAACTTTTACAGTTTATAAGGAATGTAATTACCAAAATAAAGATTGTAAATATTTTGTCGGATTGCTATAATTAATTTGTGTCTATGTGGAATTTTTTCCAAGTTTGGGATGGGCGAGGAGCTTTATGTGAAGTACGGGCTTTCTTATAAGGAAGTTGCGTTTATTTAAGGTATGATTAAGACGATGGGATAAAAATGTTTTGGGGAGGATTTGTGGGTTATGAGCATTAAAGCAAATATTTTGGCTGAATATGATGAAAAACATGAATTGTATCATAATTTTGCTACATCTGTAGAACGACTTATTCAAGGAATTTTAAATCAAGAGGGCATAATTTGCAATGATATTACAAGTCGATTAAAAGATAGGGATAGTCTTGGTGGAAAGATTGACAAGAAGAATAAATATATCAAATTAGATGATTTAACTGATATTGCTGGCATAAGAGTCATTACATATTATTCTGATGATGTAGATAAAGTAGCAGATATAATAGAGAGAGAATTTAAGATTGATAGAGAAAATTCTATTGATAAGCGTGCGGCTTTAGAGCCAGACCGCTTTGGCTATTGCAGTGTTCATTATGTTGTTGAAATGAATTCTAAACGGTTGGAACTTGCTGAGTATATGCCTTATAAAGGTTTGAAATGTGAAATACAAATACGTTCTGTTTTGCAACATGCATGGGCCGAAATTGAACATGATTTAGGATATAAAACAGAGGTTGCAATTCCTAGAAATATCCGACGTAATTTTTCTCGTCTGGCTGGATTGTTAGAAATTGCAGATAAAGAGTTTCAAGAAATTCGGCAACTACTTCTTCTCTATGAGAAGGAGGTGTCGGATAACATAGATAGAGAGTCCTTTGAAGATACAGAAATTGATGCTATTGTTTTAGGCAGAATTGTAAAAACTGATGAAAATATATTAAAGTTTAATAAACACATAATAAAAGATAAAAGTATAATTTTGGTTAATTCTTCTTTGGATGATTATGAATCTAGAATAAATCAATTACATTGGTTTGATATTTATACGCTTAAACAATTAAAGCTGTTTATTGCTCGAAATATTGATAATGCTATTTTTATTATAGATGCTTTGGGAACGGTAGATGTAACAAATAAAACAGATAAACGTTTACATCAATCTTTAAATAACACCGTTTCCTTGTTTTTTTCATGTTATGCAGAGTTGATTACTAATGAGGCATATGGGACAGAAGAAATTATGGATTATCTGAAAAGCAATAACATTGGTTCGTCTGATTATGATAGAAGGAAGTTTGTAGATGAGTTACTTGATATAAAGAATAAAATTGAAACGGCCTAGAGTTGTTGAATTAAATTGAAACCTACACATATAAATATTATTTTGATGCATTAGTAAAGGCAAATTAAAAGAATAGGGCAACCGAGTGGCAAAACGCCACCCGGTTACCCTATTTTTTACTGTTGCTAAAGCGCTAACAAAAACAGCCTATCCCAAAAAGCAGGATAGGCTGTTTTGTTTTCTTTTTTCTGTGCTTAGCTTACTTTGCGATACTCTCACAATATCTCATTAAGATAGTTGCAATCTCCGCGCGGGTAGCTTCGCCCTGCGGATTGAGCGCGCCATCATCGCCCTTAATCAGACCGCGTGCCACCGCCCACTGCATAGCGGGAGCGGCCCAGCCAGAAACTTTTGCGCTATCGGCAAAACCGCTTAAATCGCTTTTGGCAATAACATCTACGCTCTTTAACTCGGCATAGCGGAACAGAATAACCGCAATTTGTTCACGCGTCAGGTTATCGTTTGCGCCGAAAGTGCCGTTTTCATAGCCTTTAACAACGTTATTGCTGGACGCCCAAGCTACTGCCGCAGCGTAATATTGATCGCTCTTAATATCGCTGAACGATGTCGTACCTGCAGGTGGTTCTTTTTCCAAACGGTAAAGAATGGTTACAAGCTGACCGCGGGTAGTAACTTCATCTGGACTGAAGCTACCATCGCCGCTACCCTTCATCATACCATTATCGGTTACATATTTTACTGCGTCAGCATACCAAGCATTCGCCGGAACGTCGCTAAAAGTTTTATTGTTATCCGTATTCACGCTTTCTTCCGGCTTATCCGATGTAGTTACGGTTGAACCACCACCGCCACCAGCACCGCCGCTAGCACCGCCGCTACCGCCCGTGCCGCCACCACCGCCAGTGCTCGGTGTGATATCAACAGCGTTTACTTTAACGGTTTGCGTAACAATAGGCTCGGTATATTGCGGGTCTGTGCGGGAAATGCCCACCTGCAATTCTTTACCAGCCGGAAAGTCTTTGCCGACTTCTACCGTGGCATTTATCTTGCCTGCTGCTTCAACAGTACAATCATACAGCCTTAAAAGTTCTTCGCCGTCCCAAATTGCACAAAGATAATAACCGGGTAATAAATTCTCGGCAGAGATGGTAATCGTAGAGCTTTTAACAGTATCGGCGGCAAGCACCGGCAGCGCCACCATTAAGCTTATGCATAAACTGATAAAAACTGCAATTATTGATTTTCGCATTGGCTCGCCCCCCTTACAAATCCAGCTTGGCCGTTTTTAATATGGGATTAGTAGGCATACCATTAACAAAAGTCAATTCATCGTCAGTTTCCCAAACCTGTACAGAGCTACCCAAGGGGGCAGAGAAAGTAACAGAACCGGAACCGTTCCCTTGTACAGTGGAAATTACAACCGCCCCGGCACGGCTGGTCTGAATCGTCAACCAACGTCCCGCTTCTGCCTCCACCAAAATCCGTTTTCCCAAGCCACCGTTCTCCAAGGACAGCGTCAGCGATTCCGGCACAATCGGCTTGGTCGGCTGTTTGATTGTTGCTTTAGCCGTAAGCGTATTGCTGCCAAGACTATACTTTTTATTCAGCATAGTAACAGTCACCGTTACTGTGCGCTCGCCGGGGCTGACTTTATCAAATACCGCATTAACCGTATAATCTATACCCTCGCGCAGGACATCGCTGTCCAGCAAACCGGCAAACTTTATCTCCTGAACGACAGCATTCTTGTTGCCGTCATATTCCTTATCCGCAACTGTAACGCTGCTGATTGTCACTTCATGAGGCAGGACATTTAAGGTATAGCTGATAACCGTTTGACGGTATTTGTTCTCCACTGCCTCGGCACAGGCGCTGATAATAGTTCTGCCCGGGCCGACAATCGTTACATTGCCCTCCGTGTCAACTGTGGCGACTTCTGGCTTGCTGCTGGTATAAGTGGGGGTGCTGCCGCCCTCGCTGTTGTTGGCAGCGGCATTAACATAAGTTTTATCCTCGCCATATTTAAGCTGAACAGTGCCGGTTTTTGTCCAAACCAAATCCTGACGGGGAGACATACTATCGTAATCGGTGTACTCGTCAACGATTACCAAATCAGCGTTGTCGTTCTCATCTACCATGGGAACATATACATAGCTGCCCTTGGAAATATCGTACAACTCACCCAGAACATACTTGCCGGTGGAAGCGTTGATGAGGTAAACCACGGTATCCTTATCGGTCATAATGTCCGTATATGCAGCGACCGCTTCGTCAACAACCATGGCAGTATCGAAGCTCATCAGACCGTCAGTAAAGCCCTTAACTTCCATTGCCTTATCCTTCATACCGTCTTTTCTAGCATAAGCGAATTTAACATTTACCTTGTCACCGAGCAGGGTATAGATAGCCAACTGGTCATTGCCAGCATCAGCGCCGGTGATATCCAACTCATAAACGGTGTCGTCATCGTAGAAAGTTATCGCATGGTCTTTGTCGGCGGTCTTGAAGTCATAGTCGTCGATTACGCCATATTTGTAGATGAGGCTGCTGGAGCGGGTATATGCCAAAACCTTAACAGTATCATCGCTGTTGGAGAAATACTTGCAATAAGCTCTAATACCAGCCTCGTTCAAATTGCCCGGATAAAAATCGCCGCCGGCAAGCAGGACGCTACGAGGTACGATAGCAACATCAATAGCGCCATCGGCTTTGCTGACCTCAAAAATCACAGCGTTTGCTGCCACTGTTATAGTGCGAGTGCCAACTAAGTAAGCATTGTTTTTAATTGCAATAATATTTCCTCTGCCTAATAAGTCCTGTGAGTTAAAATTAAAACTGCTGACCTTTTTGTTAGTGTTCAATTCATAGGCCACTAACTGTCCCAGCTTATCCTTGCTTAATATACCGGCAGCAGCGTTAGTCATTGTATAGGTAACAGTTCCGCCCTCTTGCGTAAAGATAGCAACATTATCATTATCGATATTTACCACGATACCATAGAGAACGTCTCCAGTCGGCTCCTCAGGTTTGGTGGGCTGTTCTGGTTCAACCGGCTTACCGTCGGTGCAGGTTACTGTCGCCAGCTGCAGCTCTTGATTGCCGGTCGCAATATTAACCTGCGCCCATTGTTCCTTAGTGCCGGTATAAGTAATATTGCGCAGGCTGCTACAATCCTTAAAAGCGTCTGAGTAAATACGCGTTACACTGGTAGGTATGGTTATGTTGGTTAAGCTGCTGCAACCATCAAAAGTATTCCAAAATATATCTTTCGAACCTTCGGGAATAATAATATCTGTTAAACTGCGACAATTTTGAAATGCATAATCAGCAATATTGGTCATACCAGCGGGAATATTGATATTGGTCAAACTGCAGCATCCACTAAATGCCCGCTGTCCTAAAGCTGTAACACTATCCGGTATAGACACAGTAAGCAATTCTGCACAATCATTGAATGCGTAACCATAAATACCGGTGACGCTATCAGGAACTGTATATGCAGTTTTACCTTGTGGGCAAAACATAAGCTCCGTTTTTTCTTTATTAAACACTGCACCATCTATGGAAGCATATTGCGGGTTGTTGGGGTCTACATTGATTGCTGTTAAATTATGACAGCCGTCAAAGGCATAATCACCAATACGAATTAACCGCGCCGGGATATCAATTTCCGTTAAGCTGCTGCAGCCGGAAAAGGCGCGGCTTCCTATATGCGTTACACTGTCAGGTATACTTATTTCAACTACAGCTTGATAACCATAAAAAGTGTTATCACTAATCTGAATTATACCTTCTTCAATTATCAGCTTTTGTACTTCTTTCTTATCGGAATAATCAAAACCATCTGGGCTTTTGATTACCCCTGTGCCGCTGATAGTCAGCGTTTTGGTAGTTTCGTCATAAGTCCAAGTGGCATTTTCACCGCAGCTGCCAGAGGTCGCCGCCCAAGCAGGCAGAGCCGCGCCAATCGCCAGCACCAATGCCAGCAGCAAAGTTGTTAAAAGTTTTTTCTGCATAACATCAAATCCTTTCTACACAATATAGGTTAAACCTGTATAAATTATAGCGCAATCCTCTACAAAATACAAGTACAACCTGTACACTTTGAGCAGAGGTGTTATGCATGAAAAACCGTATCAAACAGCTGCGTGAAGAATTAAAGATGACACAAATCCGCCTTAGCATAGAATTAGAAGTGGCGCAGGAAACTATCAGCGCGTATGAGAACCAAAAGCACTATCCCAGCTTCATACAACTGGCAAAAATGTCCAAGTTGTTTAATGCCAGTATTGATTATATAATGGGGCTTTCAGATGTCCGCAATCCTGTCCGCGTTCCTGATAATATCAATGAAGAAAAGCTGCTTACGCTAAGCAAGCAGCTATCAACAGAACAAGTACAACTGGTATTGGCATATATGCAAGGAATACTAGACGCCACAAAATAGACCGTTATCGAGTAGGCGGCCTGCACCAGATAGCAGCCCGACCTGACCGCAGATATAGCCTCTTGACTGTCTAAACAATTAAATCCCAGCCCGGATTATACTTTTCGGGTTGGGATTTTCTTTTACCATTCTACTTGTAGCAGAGTGGATTTTTTGGTTGCTTTGGGGCGCGCCTTACGGTATGCTGAATGAATTATATCGCTCGACAAATGGACAGAAAAAACCAAGACCAAAACAACTGTAGAGGTCTTGGTTTCGCTGTCACCAAAAAGATGCGCCCTTATGGTGAGCAAGTTAAAAGCGGTATATAGCTTTTTGTTAATGCGATTTATGTTATTGGATATGCCGGTTTCTCTGACCATAACAAAACCTCCTATGGTAGTTTTTAATCTATCACAGGAGGTTTTTGTATTTTTCATAGGGTAGTTTAACAAAAGACGGTTTTATTATTTACGATAATAGCGTGTCGATTTACCAGCACCTTCACGAGCCAATTCCCCGGATTGCACTAATTTTCTTAAGCTACCTTCCACAGAACTCACACTTAAGAAGGGACAAAGCTCCAATATATCGCGTTTGCTGAATCTGCCTATTTTTGTGGCGGCAGCTTTTCGTACGACTTCAACCGCAGGCAGTTTTTCGCCTACGACCAGAAATCTGTCTTCAAAGTCTTTATATGCTGCAAGCACCATACCAAGAAAATATTTGATAAACGGCGTAAAATCTTCGGCCCCGTCATGCCAGCCATGCTGTGACTGCTGTAAGGCGTCATAATATAAACCTTTATCCTTTGCGATTTTGGCTTCTAAGGAAATATATTTGCCTACCAAGAAGCCGCTGCGGTACAGCAACAGGGTAGTCAGCAGACGGCTTATTCTGCCGTTGCCGTCATTGAACGGGTGGATACACAAAAAATCGTGAATGAACACAGGAATAGCAATAAGCGGCTCTAAATCTAAATTGCCAATTACCTTGTTGTATTCTGCGCAAATTCTATTCAGCGCTTCGGCGGTTTCATATGGCGGCAGCGGTGTAAAGATTACTTCCGTATGACCATCGGCAAATCCTGCGGTTATATAGTTCTGCACATTCTTCAGCTTACCGGCCATAGGATTGTTGGTGTGGCTATACATTACTTTGTGTAGCTGAAGGATATAATTGCTGGCAACAGGAATAACATCAAAATTTTCGTGAATTATACTGAGCGCATCACGATACCCGGCAATTTCCTGTTCGTCACGGTTTTTGGGGGTCGTCTTTTCGGCAACGAGTTGTCTGATACGAGTATCCGTTGTAACTATCCCCTCGATGGCATTGGACGCTTCGGTGCTCTGTATCTTGGCAATATCCACCAGCTTTTCCAGTTCCGCCGGACGCTGCTTCAGATATAACTCCTGCTTTCCGGCCTCTTTATAAATAGCTGCTATAAGGCCAAGAATATCCGAATCCCATTTCCGGTTTTTTATCGTCTCATAATCAAAAATCCGCATTTCCTTAATCACCGCCCTTTCCCTTAAATTGTAGCATGAATTAAGGGTAAAATCAACCTGCGAAAATAGATTTTACTTAGCAGAAGGACTACCCATAGTCTGATGGCAAAACTCGGAAATCTTAGTGGTGTAAAGATTAGGACGGAATGGTTTCAGGAATACGATGTTGATTAGTTGTATACGGAAGCAATGGCTAGGGATAACGCATAGAGAGTGAAGTAATAACCTTTGATAATATAAAAGTGCCTATTTTAGAGGAATATACAGCACAAGAGTTATTTAAGTAATCGAAATATCAGCTTAAACTGGTAGCGGTATGCCGGAAGAGCTGTATTATATCAAAACGCAATATTGGAGTGAGGAGGGGGTAAATTTCTTGCAGAACAGTCGCGTCATTTTCGAGGTATTGCGTCTGCTTCTTCAAAAGCAAGCTCGGATTCAATATAGTTCAGCATTGCTTTTATAAATCTTTTCATATCGTCGAGATTAAGGTTTTCATGTATTTTGGTGTAATGAGTTTCATCATTACCAATCCATGTGGCGCGCTCTGCTAATGTCTTGATACGGACATCATCAATTCTCTTAATGCTACTGCTTAAAAATTCGTTTTTTATGTTTTCTGATTGGTTGGGAAATTTGTGACATAAGTAGTCTTTTACAAGGAATTCTAATGCTTTTCTATACCCAAGGCCACATATCTGCGTCATGCTGTTACATTCAGCTTCATTGGATTGATTATATGTTTCTACAAAATTAGGCGATAACTTACAAATTTCAGGAGAAAAGCTTAGTGGTTTTGGAATCTGAGGTGAAATATCTTGCAAATGGGAAAAATCAAGGTAATCATCATATTCGTATAAATTGTTGCGTGAATATGTGCATATAAAAATTTTGTGACATTTATGGCAAAAACATATTACATAGAGCAGGCTGGTAAAGATGCTGTTATCTGGAACATGGATATATGCATCTAGAATTTGAGGTACTAATGTAGTATGGCATATTGGGCATTCAGTAACTTCATTGTATTTGCAGGGTGTGTCCTTTTTGTTAATAGAATGGATGCTGTAAATACTACGGGCATCAATTGTTTTTATAGGCATAGTAACCTCTCCTTTGTTACTTTGATTATAGCACATGGACTGGAGCAGGGCAAACGGAATTGAAAGGAGAGATTATATTTAGTGTCATAAAAAAGTACCGCTGGTGCCGGAACATCAACGGAGATTTGAGTTAAAAGCAAAAACAACCGAAGCGTCTGAATATGTGAAAATCCATATAGACGGTCGGCTGTTTAGGGAATAATCAATAATTAAGGGAGAAATATTTTGGCGAAGGAAGCGAGTTTATGGATACCTGCAATTAAATCAGACAAGCCACCGGGGAAAAGATTTTCCATGTATATTATAGCTTCGCTAGTCAAATGGAAACCATTTCTGATTCGGAGCGAAATAAGTCCTTTTTGTTTAAGTTCCGCAAGGGCTATAACAATATCAGGATTTTTGGCATTAGGCAAAAAGTTGTCAATTCTTTTTTTGGGGCTTTCAAAATCGCAGGCTTCTCGTTGTGTTGCTCCGTTTTGTAGGCGGTTTAGATATTCCTTATATATCAGACATAAGAAAGCGCGAGTTGAGTTGGTCATTTGTATGTCCATGTATAACCTCCAAATGTTTTGTTCGTTGATTACATTTCTTTGTATGGGCAATTGTGCGGCAAAGCAGGCGATGTAGTAAAATCGTCTGAGGAATCCCAAATAACATCGGCAAACTCAAATCCGGTTGTGCCAAATATTCGAGTTACCATAAAAGCCAAAGTGTCTAGCTGTTGGTAGGCTGCTTCGCGCTTTGTGGGTTCCAAATTTCGTAAATCTACAATATATCGTTTGGCCATTATATATACCTCCTATGTTACTGTGATTATAGCACATGGAACAGAGCAAGGCAAACAGAATTGAAAGGAGGTGAGCAAACATGAAAGACCGCATAAAATTGGCAGTACCAGAAACGGTACTGCGTATTTATTACACTAATGTTGAATTGGGCAGTGCAGAAATTCGGGAACTGTTTGGAGACATATCTCCAGCAACGATTGCTAAGTTTAAGCGCAAGGCGCGGACACTTATGCGTGAAAAGGGAGTTGGCTGCTTCAACTACTATTCCGTTAATACCGAGGTTGCCTTTGAGGCTTGGGGTATCAGCATTGAAAAGGTTGAACAAATGTATAAACGTGCTAAAGCATTGGGATTGATAGTTGATGACGAAAAAAGCGCCATTGATGCTGAAACACTGGTTACGCAGGTGCAAAAACTTTAGTAAATTCATGCTATGTGTTTATATCATCTGCAAGTAAAAAGATTGAGCAGCACCAAACAAAAACGTTTTTTTCGACAAATAGTACAGTCAGAACTTATGATAATGTGATATTTCTGATGTTGTTATTTAAGAATTGTCATATCCGGGCTCTTGCATCAAACCGTTAATTTTTGTGCGATTGGTGTAAAATTGGTGTAACAGACGGCTGTTTTGCTTGCTTATATAGCATTTTAGCAGGTGCTTTGTGTATTGAGAGTGCTTGCTTGACATGCAAGAGGTCACTGGTTCGATTCCAGTCGTCTCCACCAAAAAGATGAAGAACCCCCAGGCCATGCGGCTTGCGGGGTTCTTGCTTTTACTCCATACACGTTTTTTACACGAAAAAGTGTCCGTAAAAAGCGATGATTTTTGTCATAAGGTAACATCAAGGTAACAAATTTTATTATTGGTTTACGGCATTTTACAGATTGGTCAAGTTGGTGTGTTTAGGCTCTTTATTGACTGACACCGCCGCCCGTTCCCGGTCGGCGGCGCGGCGGTTTATATGGGGTGAAATCCACCCATTTAGGCGTTCTCTTGGGTTGTTCAGGGGTTTCGGGTATCTCTGCCCCAACTATGCCCGTATCGATGCACACAGCCGCTTTTTGCCGCAGATCATGGAAACGTATATCCGGCAATCCAGACCGCTTAAGGATAGCTTTTAATCGATTGTAAGCGGCTTGCGGCGCGATAGGCAATTCCGGTTTTGTTGGGTTAGGAAATATCCACTTCGTCAACGCCGCAGCCTTTCTTAGCCGCAAAATATCTGCCGTGCTTGGCGGCAGGGTAATGGTACGCTTACCTTTGCCGGTTTTCGTTTCGCCGGTGGTGTATTCACCAATACTTTTGTAGTTCCGGAGTCTTTCATGTTCCTCGATTTAGGCAAGCCTTTTGATGGGTTGTGTTTGTCTTATTTATCAAAGCAGGGGAGATAAAAAATGGCTGGTATCCGTGAGGGATTTATTGCAGTATCGGATAAATTAACGATTTATCCGGGGTTTTCCTTTGAGCAGTTTAAGCAGACGAAATTTTACCGGAATCAAGACGGCATAAAAATTATTTATCTTGACGGGCAGCAAATTATTGCTGATCGAAAATATATGGTAAGCTTATTTTTTCGGAACGGCAAGATATATATGGTTTCTTTAATCTGCTGTGATCAAGAATTTTCCGCAAATGATGAGCCGAAAAGAAAAATATTGCATGACGATATATTAAACGAATGGGGGATCGGGTCGCAGGCGAGATACAGTTGGGGCAAAATATCGTCAGATTATGACGCCAGAAGCAATTTAAGCAGTATCAATATTGTCTATCGGGCGTAAGCGCAATGGCAGCGATTATGATAAGGCTGTGGAGCAGCACATTACCGTCAATAACGCGGGGCGCGTGTTGTTTTCGGGATACAACTTCGGCGGCGGGGGCGGGAGGTATGAAAATGCAAGCAGCAGAAATTGCCGAATAAATAAAACTGCCTCTGCTAAATTGTTGTATGTGCCGGACTATATAAGAAAAAGTGCCTCGCTTAAAAAGCGGTACCGCTTAGAGATTATAAATCACTAAGCGGCACCGCCTTTTCTTTCCTTATTCTATTTAGCAATAGCTACAGTTTTGGTAGAAGGAACCCAAACGGTACTTGCTTCCAGTTCAGTGGAGATGTAGCGAATGGGAACCATGGTACGGTTATCACTGATGACGGGAGCAGCGCCCAAGCCCTCCAGTTCCTTGCCAATGGTCATGGTAAGAACCTTGCCATCTACAGTAATAACAACAGTTTGGGTTGCTTCCAGCCACTTTACCTCGGCGCCAAACGTTTCTGCGACGAAACGAATAGGAACCATGGTTCTGTTCTGAGAAATAATGGGAGCGGAGTCCAGAACCTTATCTGCACCGTTCACTTTGGCAAGATAGTTGTTGATCTGCAGAATGATGGTGATAAGATCGCCCTTATTTACAACGAAGTAGTCGCCTGCTTCAGTGATATAACCAACTACTGCCTTTACTGCTGCGTCATAGGAACCGCCGATAATTGCCAGCTTGCCGGTTTCGGGGTTCAACCTGGCAATGGTCAGGTCGTTCACATCTTCTACGCCCTGTGTGTTTACAGGAATAGACAGAATGGCCGGCTGGCTAAAGTCCTTACCGGATACAGTTGTGCCGTTCTTGCTTACAAGAGCAAGGGTATCGTCTGCATTGTCAGCCTTTGCAGCCGCCTTGTTGGCGTCGGTCTTGGCGGCTTCTGCCGTCATGGTTGCATCAACCGGGCTGACGACCGTGCCAACAACAGGCTTTGTGGCAGAGCTGCCGGAGCTGCCGCCGGAGCTGGTTTTCTTAACAACGGTAACGGTGCAGGCCGCGTCATTGGCGCTGTTGTTGATCTTATCGCCGCTGGCGTCAACCGTGAAGGTGTATGCGCCGGTTTGGGCAGGCATAACGGCAGAATACGTACATCACCATTATTGGTAACGGTAATTTCTTCACAGGCAGCACCGTCAAGTGTTACCGTAATGCCGTTGACCGTTACGTCATCGGGAGCTGTAACTGTGAACGTTACGGTTTTACCGCCTGTAATCCTTTTGACGGAAGGAGTGATGGTAACAGGGTTGGGGATCTTGCCAATGCTTACCAATACGGCGCCGGTCACATCCAGGCAGCCGGCTTTCTGCACCTTGTAATATACGACATACTCTCCGGAGTTCTTGTACTGAGGTATCTTGTCGGTGTATGTCTTGCCGTTATCGGCGGAATAAAGGACCGTGGCGCCGGCATCGCTGGGGGTAACGGTAACGGTGTGGAATTCTCCGTCATAATTTCCGGTGTATCCTGCGGCAGTTGCCGTCAGTTTGCCTGCCAAATCCCATTTTGCATAGTAGGTTGCGCCGGCAGCAGCCGTTTCGGGAGCAGCTGTTGTGAAATCCGCGTCGGTAAACCAACCGTTAAAGAGGTGGCCGTCTTTTACCGGGGGCGCCAGCCTGCCGTTTTCCAACACAGTCACAGCGGGGAAAGAACCGCCGTTCATCACCAGAACACTTGTCTTGGCTGGGTCGAAGCAATTTGCGATCTGTGCAGCAAGGTTCGCCTGATCCAGCAGAATAAAGCTTTGAGCCGCCATAGACTGCAAGCCTGCGTTCGCCATGTTGGGGAGACTGCCTGCCCCAACCTGTGTCAAGTCTAATACTTTCAGGTTTTCAGCCGCCAAGGCATTTTCACCGATTGCCGTAACCGTTGCGGGAATGGTGAGCTCAACCAAGGCGGCATTGTTTAAGCAATACGCGCCAAACTCTGTAACCGAATCGGGGATAGCGATATGCTTAAATTGCGTGTATCGCATGGCATGAGGGCCAAATTTAGTTACATTCTCCGGAACCGTAAAGGTTTCGTCTGCCTTGGCGCAGGGATAAGCAGCCAGCTCCAACCGGTCGGAGGGCAGCTTCTTATACAAAATGCCGTTCATGGCAGAGAAAGCAGTGTTCTGCTCAGCCACAACGAATTCCGTAATGTTTGCACACCCAAGGAAGGCAAGGGGATCGATCTCCGTAACGGAGGCGGGAATTGTTACGCTGCCGCGGATAGGCAGTTCACAGAATACATTCTTACCAATTTTGGTGATCCCCTCAGAAATCACCAGATCCTTAATTTCGCCGCTGAAAGAGCTCCAGGGCTGCTCGCCGGGATTATTAAAATCTGCTATTTCGCCGGTACCGCCAATGGTCAAAGCGCCCGTTTCGGTATCAAACGCCCATTTCGCAGTGTCCGTAATGCTGCCGCTTGCAGTGTTCCACTTGGCATAATAGGTTTTGCCGGCGACGGCGTCGGTTACTGCCGAGCCGGAGAAATCCGCACTTTCATACCAGCCGTCAAAGATGTTGTCGGCCTTTTGAGGGGTCGCCAGTTTGCCGGCTTCAAATGTGGTATCGGCAGGGAAAGCACCGCCGTTGGTTACGGCAACAATTACAGGATCAGTGATCTTGGGTAAATTAGCATCGTCATTTATATAAACAACACATAAATCTGCCGCCCTATAAAATACATTATTTCCAAGTACAATATTACTTGAAACAGCTGTCATATCAATAGATGAAAGCAGTGATACACCAGCATTAAAACCGTCAAAAGCATTATTGCCGATACTTTCAATTCCCTTTCCGATATGTAGATCTGTAATAAGAGGTGTATTTTCGAAAGCAGCACTATCTATATTTTTAACAGAATCCGGTATAACCAAACTTCCCTTTATAGCCGAACAATGAATAAAGGCCTCCGCTCCAATTGCTTCAATTGAAGAACCAAGAACTAATCCCTCCAAAGAAGTACATTCTCTAAATGCCTGTTTTTCAATTGTTTTAACAGAATTTGGTATTGTAAGTGTGCCTGTTAAACCGGTACATTTTCTAAAAGCATATTCTTTAATTGTTTCAAGTTTTTCCGGCAGCACCAGCTCTTTTAAGCTTGTACATTCAAAGAATGACCATGCGCCGATAGATTTAACATCTTTTCCAATGCTTATGCTTGCCAAATCATGAAAACGTGTGAAGGCTCCATCGCCAATAGAAGTAACTCCGTCACCAATTTCTATGGATTTAACACCAACCAATCCATTCCAAGGAGCATTAGTATTTGTCATATCTCCTGTACCGATGATGGTCAATGTGCCTGTTGCAGCGTCAAATGCCCAACGAACATCTTTGCCATTATTTACATTGGGGTCGCCGCAGAAGCCGCTTAATTCATCAGCAGAAGTCCACTTGGCATAGTATGTTTTGCCGGCGGCGGCGTCGGTTACGGCATTGCCGGAGAAATCTGCATTCTCATACCAACCGGCAAACGATAAGTTTTCATCGTTATTCACGGGAGTGGCCAACTTGCCGGCCTCAAAAGCTGTGTCATCGGCAAATTTGCCGCCGTTTAATACAGCAAGCGGAAGGTTGGTTTTTCCTACGTCAGCAAACAACTTTTTTACTGTTTCAGCCCCAGCTGTTTCATTAAAATAAACGACACAGTTTGACGGCAGCCCCCAGAAAGATTGCTCTGTCATATCGCTTGGCAGTGCATCAGGCAATTTTAATGCAATCAACTGCTTCATTTGATAAAAAGCGAGACTATTGATCTCTGTTTTGTCCGGAATCATTAAGACAGTAACAGGCGCATACAAAAAAGCCAGTTTGCCAATTTTGCTTAAATTTTTGCCAAGTTTAATTGATTTTAATCCTGTCGCACTTTCTTTCACATTTTCAAAAGCGTATTCGCCAATCTCCGTTGCATTGGAAACATCTAATGCCGCAACCTGAAGTAATTTAAATGCTCGTCCTTCTATTTTAGTAATATAATTCTGCCCGTTCAGTGTTTCCAACTTAACCTCTTGGAAAGAACGGTCTCCGACAATTACATCACCCTCCAGAGTAAGCTCTTTAAGATTTGGCGCGCTCTGGAAGGATCGCTGTCCAATTCGGTCAACGCCGTCTTTTACGACAACTTTTTTAATGTCTGAATAAACAGCAGACCACGGCTTGGCTTCACCACTGGCAAAATCTGCCGTAGTACCTTGGCCGCTGACGGTTAAAACGCCTGTCTCGGCGTCAAATGCCCATTTGGCAGTATCGGTAAATTCGCCATTGCCGTCCTTAGGGCCGCAATTGCCGCTTGCCGAGTTGTCATCTTTCCACTGCGCATACAAATCCGTATCTGCACCAAATGTTACCTCGGCGCCGTCGGCATAGGCCTGACCCGAACCGTCTGCCTGAGTGTTCCAGCCGGCAAAGATCTTAGCTCCGTTGGTGAAAGTATTTTTATTAAGCGCTGCGGCAACGCCGGCAGGTAATGTCTGTGCCGCGTCAGCGTCAGTACCGTCATTGGCATGGAAAGTGACGGTCGTTGCTCCCGCCGACTTAATTACATTTGCTGCTTTGTCCAGGTAAAGAGTGCAGCCCTCAGTCTTCATCTCAAATGCATTCAGGTCTGTTTCGGTCAGTACATATGCACTGTCTGCACTGATTTCCGCAGGATGTTCTACAACAATTCTTGCCTCAGCGCCAAGTCCTCTGACTTTCAGATTATCATTAAGCGAAGCGGAAATCGCCATCTGCGTATTTCCCGCCACAAACAAATCCGTGATGGCACTGGGATTGATGTCGCCCCCTTCGTTATCCCTGAAAGTACAGTCCTTGACCGTTAATGTATTGTCAGCGCCCCAGTTGGTTACATATATACTTGCACAGTTTTTGTTTTCATATATATATTAACATTATCTAAGTCAACGACGCCGGCGGAAAAAACAGCAGAGCCGGTTTGAGCACTGTTGCCATAGATGGAGCTGTTCTCAATTTTAATATATCCGGTAGCGTTTACATAGACACCGCCAGCATAGTCAAGGTTAATTGCATTATCATGGATAGAGCCGTTCATAAAATGAACATTTGCTCCTGCCTGAGAATACAAACCGCCACATCTATAACCGTAGTTATCACAGATTTCAACACCATCAAATGTTGCAACGCCATAAATCATAACGCCGGCACCATGAGCTACACCAGGAGAATAACCACCTGTTACTTTACAGTTGGTCAATTCAAGATCGGTATTGGCGTTGGCAAGCAAAATTGCATACTTATTTTCATCATTGCCGGAACCGACAAAATTAATTTCTTTCGCGCCAAAATATGCCTCGCCGGTACCATCACCAACAATAATCATTCGTTGGTTTGTTACGTTGAAATCACTTGCCGCAGTTATGGTCACTCTTTCTGTACCGGCAGGAGCAAGTGTTATAAATTTATCCACAATATTTAATGTGGACGTCAATGTAATATCATTTTCCAGAAGAATCTCGGTCGGCTCTTCCTTTGTCCCCGTTGCCGTTGTGATGGCATACTCCAGCTCTGCATCGCTGGATACCATCTTCTGGTTTTCTTTCAAACTAAATAGGTCTACCACAGGGTCTGTTTCCTCTGTGGGCAGTTTACTTGCGATCACAGGCTCGTTGACTGCCTGCCCGTCCTCGGCAAATGCCGGCACAGGCAAAACGCTGACTATCATTACCACAGTCAGCAGCCATGCTATCGTCCGTCTGCTTAAAAACCTTTTCATAGCATTATTCCTTTCTATTAAAAATTAAATTTACGCAATAATCATTTTGCCATTGATTGGGCCAACTCATCACCTGAAAAAAGAACAAAAATAAACTCTGCAAGCTAAATTATACATATTTTCTCTGGGCTTGACAAGGCATAAGCCAAGAAAAAATGCAAACAAGACGTATATACCTTTCAAGCATAGCTGTATATTTAATATGAGTATTTGCTATTACTTAAAACTGAGTATATAATAAATTCAAAGCTAAAAACAGGCTTATAAATTGAATGCCTGGAGCATTTGTTTTATCAGATGTATAAGAGAGGGGATTGTTTATGCAATTTGCCAAGCAAATTTTTGACGAGGAGAGGGCTTTATACGGCATTGACGGTGCGGAAATTACCGACTGTTCTTTCGACGGGCCGGCAGACGGTGAATCGGCCTTGAAAGAAAGTTCAAATATTACTGTGGCAAACTGCTATTTTAATCTGCGTTATCCCTTTTGGCATACCAAAGGGGCGGTTATCCGGGACAGCACCATGACGGAGAACTGCCGGGCGGCGCTTTGGTATGATGAGAATGTCCGGCTGGAAAATTCCCGACTGCACGGTATCAAGGCGCTGCGGGAATGTCATGGCGGCATCGTTTTGCGGGACTGCGATATAAAGTCGCCGGAATTTACCTGGCGGTGCAGTGATCTGCGGCTTGCCGAATGTACCCTGGAATCGGAATATCCCTTTTTTGAGTGCCGGGATATGGCCATAGACGGATTGCAGATGAACGGTAAATATTCTTTCCAGTATGTGGAAAATGCGGTGATTTGCCATTCCGAGCTGAACACCAAAGACGCTTTTTGGCACAGCAAAAATGTTACGGTGACGGACTGCGTTGTGCGGGGTGAGTATCTCGGCTGGTATTCGGAAAATCTGCACCTGGTTCGCTGCAAGATCATCGGCACGCAGCCGCTGTGCTATTGCCGGGGGCTGGTTTTGACGGACTGTACCATGGAACAGACCGACCTGGCGTTTGAAAACAGCGAAGTGCGGGCGGTGGTTCACAGCAGGATAGACAGCGTTAAAAATCCCCTCTGCGGCGAGATTTATGCAGATGAGATTGGCCGGCTGATCATGGAAAGCTCCCGGATCGACCCGGATAAGACGAAAATAGTCTGCCGTAAAAATGCCTTTTGCTCAGCTGTTTGATTGTTTGCTTGCGGCTGGTTTCGGCACTTTATGCCGCAAGAAGCGTGTTTGATTATGCAAAAACGGCGGCCGCTTGGGTAAATGGCTTGAATTTGACGGCGGCGGGAAAATAATAAACTGTTCGGCCCAAAGCAAAACTCCGAACCAACGCGGTTCGGAGTTTTTTGTCGCTGTTTTTTTACATGCTGGCTTTTAATATGCCGATGATCTCGTCTTTGGTCAGCACCTTATAGCCGCCGTCCATAATGAAAGAGCCCTGGGCGATCCCCTCCAGCATATCCTCGGTTACGCCAAGCTCGCTGATGTTCATGACCAGACCGATCTCCCGCATCCAGGCTTCCATACGATCCAGCCCCTCGGCGGCGATTTGCTCGTCGGTTTTGCCGGCCGGGTCAACGTCCCAAACATTCACGGCAAACCGCTTGAATTTGGCCAGGCCGTAAGGGCAGATATGGCGGTAATAAGCCATGGAGACGGCGGAAAGGGTCATGCCGTGAGTGGCGTCGGTATAAGCGCCGATAGACTGACCGATCATATGCACCATCCAGTCGGTGGTTTTGCCCATGGCCACCAACGTGTTGAGCGCCCATGTCGCCGTCCACATGATATTGCTGCGGGCGGCATAATCCCGGGGATCTTTGACGGCAATGCGGGCGCTGTGGATAAGGGAGCGCAGCAAGCCCTCGCTGATATAATCGGAAGTGTTGTCGTCATCGCCGGAGAAATACTGCTCGGTAATGTGGTTCATGATATCGTAAATACCGGCGATCATCTGGTATTGCGGCAGCGTGTAGGTGAACACCGGGTTCAACACGGCGAATTTGGGGAACACGTTGGAGCCGAACACATGGCCGATCTTCAGCTTGCTGGCGTGGTTGGTGATGACCGCGCCGCCGTTCATTTCCGAACCCGTGCCTACCATGGTCAGCACACAGCCCACCGGAATGATCTTATTGTCCACGTCCTCCATGCGCAGGTAATACTTATCCCAGGGGTCTTCCTCGCAGTAGGCCGAAACCGAGACCGCCTTGGCATAATCGCAGACCGAGCCGCCGCCGACGGCCAAAATCAAATCGACTTCGTTTTGGCGGGCGATTTGACAGCCCTCGTAAAGTTTCTCCACGGTGGGGTTGGGCATAACGCCGGGATCTTCCAGAACCGTTTTGCCGTTGGCCTGCAAGATGGCCATGACCTGATCGTAGATGCCGTTTTGCTTGATGGAACCGCCGCCGTAGGCCAGCATGACTTTGGCGCCGTATTTGGGCAGCTCCTCGTTCAGAAAGCGCAGCGAATCCTCGCCGAAATACAGTTTGGTGGGGTTGCAGTACGAAAAATTACCTAACATTGTTTTGCCTCCTTACATTAAAATAGCTTAAAACCGCACTTATATTATAAATCGCCCGGCATTATATAGCCAATACTTAGTTGTTATGGCGTGCAATGCCCGGAAAGCATTTGCTCCATTTGCGCCGGCCGGCGGCTTCAGGTGGGCTGGGTGATATGCAGTACCGCGGCGGCCCGGCAGCTGGCTGTAACTCATCTGCTGCGGGTATAATAAAACAGAAACTCCCGGCCGGCTGCGGTCGGGAGCTTCTGCATATTAAAGAAGTGCTGAAGATAGATGCAACGTCAGAAACAGCGTACCCGGCGGCAAGCGGGGGTCGTTTGCTTTATTGCCGCAATAAGCTGCAAATATTATAACAAATTCCGCCGGGCTTGGGGCGTCATGTGCAAATTTCCCGCATTTTTGCGTCAAATTGTCCGGTATGGCGGAAAACGCGTTGGGATAAGCCAAAACGCCAGCCGATAATATTGACATTTGGGGGTACAATAGTTTTATCTTGTGAAGCGGAGGGCTTGCAAATGAAACGATATAAATGTATCCACACGGCGATTGCCGACTATGCCGATGAGCTTAAGGCCGAGGGGCGCGCGCCCGGTACGGTGGCGAAATACCGGCGCGATACCTGCGCCTTTGCCGCCTGGCTGGCGGAGCGGGAGGTGAGCCGGCAGGCGGTGAACGAATGGAAAGAGGAGCTTTTGGCGGGAAACTATCGGCCGGCCACCATCAACGGCATGCTGGCCGCGCTGAACGGGCTGCTGCGTTTTATGGGGCGGGAGGATTGCCGCGTCAAATTTTTGAAGGTGCAGCGGCGGCTGTTCCGGGAAGCCGGGCGGGAGCTGACCAAGGACGATTACGACGCGCTGATAACCACGGCCAAGGAGCGCGGTCAGGAGCGCCTTGGCCTGGTGATGGAAACCATCTGCGGCACGGGGATCCGCGTTTCCGAGCTGCGCTATATCACGGTGGAGGCGGCGCGGCGCGGGCGGACGGAGATATCCCTGAAAGGCAAGATACGCACCATAATACTGCCGGGGAAGCTCTGCCGCAAGCTGCTGAAATATGCCAAAAAACAAAAAACCGCTTCCGGTGAGATATTCCTCACCAGAAACGGCAAACCGCTTTCCCGCCGCCAGATCTGGGCGGAGATGAAAGCATTGTGCAAACACGCCGGGGTGGAGCCGGGCAAGGTGTTCCCGCACAATCTGCGGCACTTGTTCGCCACGGCGTTTTACCGCGCTTCCCGGGACATTGCCAAGCTGGCCGACGTCCTTGGACATTCCAGCATTGAAACCACGCGTATCTACCTTTTGACCTCCGGCGCGGAGCACCAACGGAGGCTGGACAGCCTTGGTTTGATCTCATAGGACAAAATTCATATTTTGTCTATATTCCCGCAAGCGCCGGGGCGACCGACCAAGAAAAGCGGTGATCAGTGATGAAAAAAAGCTTGGCTGAATATTGTGAGGAGAGGGGCATGCAGAAGCTGCTGCGGGAATGGCACCCAACGCTGAACGGGGCGCTTTCGCCGCAGCAGATATCCTATGGCAGCCGCCAAAAGGTCTGGTGGCGCTGTGAGCATGGGCACGTCTGGCAGGCCGTGGTGTTCAACCGCACCGGCGCCGACAGCGGCTGC
>CANQPG010000010.1 GCA_947625705.1 uncultured Peptococcaceae bacterium
TCCGGCGATTTATCATACAGCGATAACGTGAATCGTAGCATAGCAGTTAATTTCCAGTGCGATTACAGGAACAAATAATCCCACACAAGCCTGTCAAAATAAAGCACCCGTCTCCGATACGGCTGACACATTCCAGCCGACGAAAACGGGCGTTTGGTCTTATATTTTGGATTTCTGATTACCGGCGCACCGCTGATGTTGTTGTCATGCTTTATGCGGTGTTGTCATTGGAAAATTTTTGTAAGGGGTCTGGGTTCTATGATTACCAAACACAAACGTTTCAGCAAATTCTTATCAATACTGCTGCTGCTGAGCATGGTTTTCAGCAGTACGGTGTATGCGTCACCGATCGGGCAGTATGATTTCAGTGCGCCGACGGCGCAGGAAGAGGCACCCGAAACGGACGCCGGCAGTGACCCGCCGCCGGGCGAGGTGAATGACGATGGAGCAGGCTCAGAGGAGGAAACCTCGGAGTCTATTCCTGCGTTGATGCTCATCAACCCGGGCGTGCAGTTTAAGCAGACCGGCGAGGAGATCGAGGTCTCTGCGATATACAGCATAGCGCAGGAGAGCCCGGTTTTCGCCATCACGGCGCGGAACGAGGACGGCGAGGCGTTGGGCGGCTTTGTGACGACGCAGACGCTGAACCCCGCGGTATACGCCGATTGGCTGGAATGGACGACTGACGACGCGGAACATTTGGCCGTGACCCCCGGCGAGGTTACCGCGAGCGAGGGCTATTTCACCGCTGACCCGGCGCAGCAGACCAGACTTATCGTGCAGAGCAAGGCGACTTTGACCTGGCTGGGCGAGGCGAAAGAGGCTTTTGAGGCCGGCGAGGCGATCGAGGCCGCGTACAGCGTAAGTTATACCGGCGACGGCAGCGCGGAGAGCGGCACGGCGTATTTTACACCGGAAGCCACCCCGGAGATGATCGCCGAACAGCAGGCGGCCAATGAGGAATATCAGAAGCTGCTGGAGGAGCTGATGAACCAGCAGAACCAGCAGACCCCGCAGGACGAGCAGAGCGAGGAAGAGGCTGCGCTTGAGAGCATGCAGACGATGTTTGGCCAGGCCGAGGATAAGGAAACGCTGGAGTTTTTGGTGGAGATGTGGCAGGAGCTGAACCTGGGCGACCTGACGCAGGAAATGCTGACCGAGATGGGCGTTGACGTTGACAAGTTCATCGAGCAGGGCGTGAGCCTTGAGGAGATGGGCGTGTTCACCGAGGCGAAGCTGGAGGAGCTGAAAGCGCAGGGCATTGACCCGATCGAGTACGCGAAGATTTTGAGCGGGGACGTGACCGAGCCGGCGGACGAGAATACCGAGAGCACCGAGAACACCGACGACCTGGCGGCGGCATACGCCGAGGGCGAGAACACCGAGGACGAGACGACTCTTGACGAGATGGCGGCGGCATACGCGGCGGACGAGGAGGAGGAAAAAACCGGCGCGAATGATGGCAGCGAGGCCGCTGTAAGCGAAGATACATATAATAAGGAAGAAACTGAACAGGAAGCGGCGGAACCGGAGACGGCGGGCGGCTTCGATTTGGCGTTTACGCAGCAGAACACGCAGGCGGCGGCAGAGGAGACGCAGCCGAAAGAAACGCTGCCGCTGGCGCCGATGGAAGTCAGCGTGCCTGAGGTCAGCACGCAGGCGGCTGAGGTAACCGAACCGGCGGCTGAGGTCAGCGAACCCGAAGTCAGCGAACCGGCTGAGGTTACTGAACCCGAAATCAGCGAGCCCGAGAGCGAAATCACCGAACCGGAAATTGGCGAGGGTGAAATTGGCACGGCTGATGGCAGTGAACCCGCTGTAAGCGAAGATATATATAATAAGGAAGAAACTCAACCGGAACAGGCTGAAATCACCGAGCCTGAAGCAGCCGACCCCGCGGTAAGCGAGGAAGCACTGACCACGATGGAGGAGACGCCGATCGAGCCGATGGCGACCGCGACTTATTACGAAATTAAGCGCGGCACGCTGACCCGCGGCGGCAGCAGCCTGGGCACGGTGAACATTTATTACGACATGTTTGAGTTCGTGCAGAACGGCAGCGCGCTGCGCGGCGCTTTGCAGGTGGGCGACGTTCTGGACGTGCATGATGGCGTTAAGAACAGTGACGGCAACTGGATAGACGCCAGCAACCTGACGTGGCTCTCCACTAACCCGAATGTGGCGACGGTGAGCCGCGGCGTGGTGACGGTTAGAGATGTTGGCCAGACGTTTATCGTTGTGCGCCAGAGCAGCACCAGCAATGTGCTGGGCATCTTGTATCTGAAAGTCACCCCGGCCGGCGTGGGCGGCAGCAACCCGGTTACGTACATAACGTATCCGCAGGTTGTGGCGGGCGATGCGTTCGTAATGACGCTGAAATCCAACGGCACCGTTTGGGGCTGGGGCAGCAATCAGTATGGCCGTCTGGCAATGGGCCTGGATAATTCGACGCTTTATGCCCAGCCGACCCAGGCCATGCGTATGGGCGGCAACGGCGAATTGACGCCGCTGACCGGCATTGTACGGATCGGCGTGGGGCAGCGCCACGTTGTGGCGTTGGACGAAAACGGCATGCTGTGGAGCTGGGGTTATAACGGCTACGGTGAGTGCGGTCAGGGCGATAAAAACGTCTGCACATACGCCAAGCTGGTCAAGGCTCCCTCCGGCAGCGGCTATCTTGGCCAGAGCACCGCTAAAATTACGAGCGTGGCTGCGGGCGGTAACTATTATAAAAACGGTACCAGCATGGCGATCGGCGCGGATGGCACAGTGTGGTTCTGGGGTTCGCGCAACAAGTTTAATACTACCAGCACTGCAAATGTGGCGACATATACGCTGCCGATAGACCTTTCCACGGTTGTCAGCACGTTTAAGGATATGCTTATCGTTGGCGTTTCCGGTATCGGCGACAATTATTATGGCATGAAAAAAGACGGCTCGGTTTATGGTTTTGGGCGTTTGGGTGGTGATAAGTATCTTTCCACTTCTAACGGCTTAACTGCCAGTATAGCCGGCAACCGAGGCCTGTTGTATATTACCCGGACGTATGACGGCGCTGAAGAACTTATGGTTGACGGGAAAGTTAGGGGTGTAGGTTGGCATAATTTGGGCAGCGGCGATACAATATCTGCGTGGAGCAGACCCGGTGATGAAGTAACGGATCCGTCCGGCAATACGATGTCCGGCACCACGGCGGCGGGCAACTTTCCGGTGGCTGCCGGTTCGCTGACTTTCTCTGCAATTCTGAAAGCAGACGGCCATGTTTATACCAGAGGTAACGGCAACTGCACGGCTTTGGGTATACCCAAGGTCAGCGGTTACGGTAATTTCATTAACACCGTGGCGACCGGCGAGCAGGGTGACGCCAGCGGCAAATTGAGCAATATTATCGGCATTGCCGAGCTGGCTTATGGCACTGACCAAACCCCGGCTAACGGTACGACATATAACAAAGCATCTTATACTTTTGCCATTGACCGCGACGGTTACGTTTGGGGTTGGGGCTACAATAATAAAGGCCAGTTGGGTAATGGTAAAACAGGCACGACAGAGTATACCCCTGTGATGGTATACTCCGGTATGGAGAATTACCTGGACGCTTCGGCGGCAACGTATTTCCCGGCTGGTTCGGGCACGACGGTTTCGACGTATGACGCGGCGGTTTCGACATACGGCGGGGACGAAGCGGTATTGACATTTACCGCGGGCAGCTCCGACGTCGCCGTGGACTATTACGCGAGCACCGCGGCCGGCGGCGAACGCGTACATATTAAGAACAACACGTTCGTGCGCGCGGACGACACCATCTTCACCGCCCTTAAGGTGGGCGACGCGCTGGCGTTCACCGAGGAAGACATTATCGGTGTGCAGGGCGCGTTCACGGTTTGGCGCGATTACGGCACGTATGAGCCGGAGAACGTGAGCATACGCTCGCTGAACACCGACGTTATGAAGGTGGAAAACGGGCGGTTCGTGGCGCAGAAGCCCGGCATTGCTACCCTTATTGTGGAAGATGGCGAGGACGTGCAGGCGTTCTTCAAGATCCAAGTTGTGCCCAACGACGTTCTGGGCGGCGAGACTTTCCCCGATGTGCACAACGGCTATAACAGCACCACCGCGCTGAAAACCGACGGCACCGTGTGGAGCTGGGGCGACAACACCTACGGCCACCTTGGTATCGGCATGGACGGCACGATGAACACGCCCATGCAGGTAGTGGACGAAGAGGGCAACCCGCTTACCGGCATCGTTAAGATCGCGGCGGGCACTTATAACGGCATGGCGCTGGACAAGAACGGCCGCGTTTGGACATGGGGCGACAACACGTTTGGTCAGCTGGGCAACGGCGTCACCGGCGGCACCCGCAACTATGCGGCCAAGGTGGAGGGTCTGCTTTCCGGTAAGGTCATCGTGGATATTGCCTTGAGCAGCGTTGACGACACGCGCACGATGGTTGACAACATGCTGGCGCTGGACAAAGACGGCAACATTTACGGCTGGGGCACCAACAGGTATGGCGTGGCCAGCCCCAACAGCGCGACGAGCATTAACTTCAACACGCCGCAGGCAACCAGCTTGGAGTCTGGCCTGCTTTCTAATATTATCGATATCGAGCTTAGCGGTTCGCATGCACTGGCACTGCGCACCGACGGTGTTTTGATTACCTGGGCGCACGGCAATAACGGACGCCTTATGCGGGCGGACAGCGTCGGCGATGCGGTCTTTGCGCCGGGTATCACCGATATGCCGCGCGATAAGGTTGTGGGCATGGCCAGCGGCAACGGCAACACGCTGGCGTTCAACGTCAACGGCGAGATGTATGGCGCGGGTATATCCTCCGGCTATGCGTTGGGCAACGGCTCAACAAGCAACAATATAGTTGCCATCAGCGGCTTTTCCGGTATTGACTATGACATGCCGGTGGAGGCGCGCATTAACATGAACTCGGCGGTTCTGCGCGCGGACGGCACCGTGGGCACGATGGGCGCGGCCAACCAGCCCTCTCTGGGGCGCGGCGCCACCGTTACGGCGGGCAGCGTGGGCACGGTTCTGCGCGGCGAAGCCCCCGGCACCAACCAATATCTGACGGATATTATTAATATAGGTAAAGACGGCAACCTTTACAACTGCAACAATCTGTCGGCCATCATTGCCGCGAACGTCAATTCGGCGATTCACGCCAACGGCAACATTTACATGTGGGGCGTGGACGCGGGGCAGTTCGGCAACAGCACCAACGGCCAAACGTTCAACACGCCGGTGCGCGCTGCGGCGCAAAGCTATCTGGATATCCGGAAGCTGCTTCTCTCCGAAAACGGCAGCAGCTTCACCCTTGTCGATTATTACAACGACCTTTACGTGCAGGACGGCAAATCCCGTACCGCCATCAAGGTGGGCGATAAGCTGCGCCTTGATCCCGGCTCCATCAAGGTGGATACCGGCCTGAACCTGATGTATGACACCAGCTATACCCCCACGGGTCTGACGATGACCTCGCTGAACCCCAGTGTCCTCGCCGTGCAGGGTGATGACCTTGTGGCGCTGAAAGCGGGCATTGCCTGCGTTACCGTGAAAGACAGCAAGGGGGCAGAGGGCTTCTTCACCGTGCGCGTTGTGCCGGCGGAGGAAGGCTTCATCGCCTATCCTGAAGTCGTCGCGGGCGCAAGTTTCGGCGCGGCCTTGAAAGCGGACGGCACCGTCTGGACTTGGGGCTACAACGCTTACGGCCAGCTGGGTATCGGCACCAACGACGCTTCCACCATACCCGTGCAGGTTATGCGCTGGAACGACGCCAACAGCCAGCTGATCCCGCTGGACGGCATTGTTAAAATTTCGCTGACCAGCACTTCGCTGGTGGCTCTGGACGAAAACGGTTATGTTTGGGCTTGGGGCGACAATCGTTGGTACGCTCTCGGCAACAACAACACTGAAGCGTCCTCCAATGTCGCCAAGCGCGTGTTGGGTCATCGCTATAACGCCACCACCCACAGAAATTACCTGCTGGGCGATGGTACTGACTCTGCGCGCATTGTGGATATTTCCGGCTCGTCCGACAGAACAGTTGCCGCCGTTATGGCGCTGTCTGCCGACGCTAAGCTTTACGGCTGGGGCAATACCTTGATGGAACCACAGGCTACCACTATGGCGGCGTATACGGAACACGCTTTGCCGGTTGATCTTTCTGCCCAAAGCGGCTTGCTGCGCAACGGCACCCAGATTGAGGTGTTGAGAGGTACTACCGTCGCTTATCTGCTGCAGAAAGACGGCACGATTGTTGCTTGGGGTCTCAATAATGCTGGGCAGATTGGTAATGGCGTTGTTGGTAATGACACGGTTGCAGTACCTCCGACAATCGTTAAAATGTATCCGGAAAAGGCTGTGAACGTCTCCTCCGGTTATGCTTATGGCAACGCAATTACTATGGATGGCAAGCTTTGGGGTTGGGGTCAAAACGCCTTTGGCGGTGTTGAACCTGGCGCAACTTCCGCTGCCAACATACCTTTGCCTCAGGCGGCGGCTTCCTATAACAATGATGCTAACCTGAATGTTGTGCAGGTGGGCGGTTTTGCCAACAATGCCGTTTTGAAATCGAATGGTCTGCTTTATACCGGCGGACGTAATTATGGCTCTTCCTCCGGCAGCTATTGGTTTGGGTGGAACGCTGGCCGCGGCGAGAATGTGGCCTCCGGCTCTGTTGGCTATGTTCAGGCCGGGCAAAGTTCGGCTACCAGCACCGACCCGCTGACTGATGTTATTGCGGTTTCGGAACCTTCGGTGATTGATGCAGCCGAAGCAGCGGAAACACAGCAGCAAAGAACGTATCACTTTGCCATTAAGGAAAATGGTTCGGTTTGGGGTTGGGGTATCAACTTTAATAATTTGGGTAACCCCAGCCTGGTCGCTGGGCAGGTATATTATCAGCCACAGCGTACCGGCAACACTTTCCTGGTGATGGATAAGTACCTTTATAATATGGCGCTGAATGAGAGAGTTACTCCGGCTACGCCTTACGTTGACGCGTTCAACGTCTTCGACGCGGGCGGCGGCGCGGTGCCGACATCGGGTCTGCATTGGCGCACCTATGACGGCAAGAGCGACATTGTCAGCGTTAATTTGACCACCGGTGAGATGACAGCAACCGGTATCGGCACGACTTGGGTCATCGCCAACGTAGTGGGCGATCCGCTGGTTTCCGGTGTTATCAAGGTGGAAGTCACCCGCGAGGGCGGCGTGGCTTTCCCGCAGTTGGCTGCCGGCAGCAACCATACGCTGGCGCTGAAAGCGGACGGCACCGTTTGGGCTTGGGGCGAAAATAACTATGGGCAGCTGGGCAGCGGCCAGGGCAACGGCCAGGCCGATTACCCGCAGCAGGTCGTCTCGCCCGACGGCACCGGCTTCCTCGGCCAGGAGTCCCCGATCGTAAAGATCGCCGCGGTGGGCAACGTCTCGGTCGCTTTGGCCGAGAACGGCACGCTTTACACCTGGGGCCAGAACCACAAGGGGCAGCTGGGTCATGGCACAACTTCGCAGTATGTGGCCGTCCCGACCCCCGTTTTGAAGGGCGAACAGAGCGGCGTCACCGGCAATAATCTGCAAAATATTCTGCAAATTGCCGTGGGCGGCGTAGATAATGACAATATCTTTATGCTGGCTGTTGACGATACCGGCGCGGTTTACGGCTGGGGTTCCAACAGCGACAAGCAGATCGTTAACCGCACGGACGTCAGCTTCACTGCACCTGTGTACACCGGCTATGCCGACGGCCGCACCGCTGCCATCGGCAAGGGCGCCACGGCCTACGTGCTGCGCACTAACGGCTCGGTTTACGCGACCGGCCGTAACACCAGCTATGAAATGGGCTTGGGCAACCGCAGCGCGATGAGCTCTTCCATGCTGGTTCCCATCAAAGACAAGATCTTTGCCATCGCAGCGGGCAGCTTGAACGGCGTGGCGGCCACGTATCATATTGATACTGCCACCGATAATGTGGCGGTGCCCGGCGGCCAGGTTTACGGCTGGGGCGCCAACACCAACAACATGCTGAACAACAGCACCGGCGGCTTGATCACGCCTACCCTGCTGACTGACCGCGGCGGTTATCAGCTCTTTGGCGGCGGCGACGCCATGCTGTTTATGGAACGCTCCACGAACAACGTGCTGCACGCCACCGGCCTTGGCACCAGCGGCCAGCTGGGCGACGGCACTTACGTGAACACCAACAGCTCCGCTCCAATGAAGACCGTCTCCATCGACACTGTGGGCACCCCCACCAGCACTTCTGACGTGCTTTCGGCAGCCACTGCCACCATCGGCTCTCACACGATGTTCGTCAACCGCGACGGCTCGGTTTGGAGCGTGGGCAGCAACGGCTCGGCTCAGCTTGGCTTGCAGACGGGCGCGGATAAGATCAATCTGGCGCAGTCCGTCAGCGAACAGCTTGCCGTCGATTATCCGACGGAGGGCGTGCTGCTGCATGTCGGCGAGAGCGCCAGCGTCTCCACCTTGCTGACGGTTAAATCCAACTTCAATTTGTTATATGACCTGCCCGCAGGTTCCTATACATATACCTGCGAGCCCTGGAACACCGAAATTGCTTCGGCCAGCGGCATGGTGCTGACCGGTGTACGCACCGGCGAAACTTATGCCGCCGTCACGGTGAGCAATGCCGCCGGAACCGCCAGCCGCACGTTCTACCTGCGCGTTTCGGTCGTCCCGAACGACAGCGATTTTGATAACCCCGCCGACAAGTATGTGGTGTACCCGATGGTGGCCACCGGCAGCGGCTTTACGGCTGCCCTGCGCGCCAACGGCGACCTCTACGTCTGGGGCGATATGAGCTATGGCACGGCCAACGCCAACCAGGCCAGCCAGTATATTGAAACCACCCCGCAGCGTGTCCTCTCCGGTATCAAGCAAGTGGCGGCCGGCGGCGACTTCCTGCTGGCTGTGGGCAGAGAAGGTCAGGTTTATTCCTGGGGCGCGAACGGCCAGGGGCAGCTGGGCAGCGGCGACACGACGCCGAACCTGACGCCTTCGCTGATCTCGTACTTTACCGATAACGACATTAAGATCGCCAAGGTTTCTGCGGGCGGTGTGGCCGGCAGCAGCTTTGCTTTGGCATTGACGACCAAGGGCGACGTTTACGGCTGGGGCGTCAACGCGGCGCGCCAGGTATCCCCGCTGACGGTGGCCAGATTTACCGAGCCTACTTATACCGGCATCGGCAGCGCCATTGACATCGCGGCGGGCGCTCTTAACACCAGCTATGCCGTGAAGAAGAACGGCACGGTGGCCATCTGGGGCGGCAACACCAACCGTGAGCATGGCCAGAATAATACTTCCACTGTATATGGCAACTCCGTTTTGAAGCTGGCCAATCCGGTGGTAATGATCGCGGCCGGTTACGGCGACGCGTTTGCGCTCACCAGCGCCCAGCGTGTGTTCACCTGGGGGCGCAACAACGAAAAGCAGCGCGGCACCACCACCCAGAATGTGCCCGAGGTCAGCAACAACCTGCGCGGCAGTATTCAGATCCAGGGCGGCAAGAGCACGCTGGCTTTGATCAGCAGTACTAAATTTAATGATGATACGTTTATCAGCAACGGCGAGGTTATGGGCGCCGGCCAGAACAACTACGGTCAGTTGGGCGACGGCACCAATACCACCGGCAGCACTTTCCACAACGCTGTGCCCGGTGTGATATCCCAGACGGCGCCGAAGCTGCAGAACGTGATCAGTATCGCAACGGAAAATAACAGCGCACATTCCGCCGGCGTGATGGAAGACGGCAATGTGATCACCTGGGGTCTCGGCAACTCCGGCCAGCTGGGCAACGGCCGCCTGCTGAACACCAACACCCCGGTCTTCGCCGGCGTTAAGGAATTGAAGCTGAACGTGGGTCATCGGTATTTGGCCAAAGTGGGCTCGGCTCCGCTGCTGATCACGGCCAACGTATCCGAAACCTTTAACGTATTTAATAATTCGACAACCAGCTACACTGACATCTTCACGGCTTCCACCGAACCGCGTGTAGCCAGGGTCGATGCGGAGAACCGCGTCTACTTTGAGGGCGTCGGCACGGCCACCATTGTGGTTTACGAAAAACAGGCGGGTCTGTACTCGCTGGTGCAGGTATCCGTGCTGCCCGAGACGGCAGATTTGAGCAATACCGATACTAATTTGAATGACGTCTTCCCGCAGATCGCCGTGGGCGCCTCCCATTCGTTGGCGCTGAAATCCGACGGTACGGTTTGGGCTTGGGGCAGCAACAGCAACGGCCAGCTGGGCGACGCGTCGATAACCGACGCTACCTCCGGCAAGCCGATCCAGGTCAAACTGGAAGGCGGTCAGCCTTTGACCAACATCAAAGGCATTGCGGCGGGCGAAAACTTCAGCCTGGCGCTGACCAAGGACGGCCAGGTTTACGCCTGGGGGCAGAATAACTTTGGCCAGATCGGCCAGGGCACTGCGGCAGCTGTCAACGAGACGTCGCCGGTGCTGGTTGTGGGGCCGGACGGCGGCACCACTACTCTGGGCGATACCACTACCGGCGCGGTAGCCAAGATCGTGGCCGGCGAGCATAACGCCATGGCCATTATGGAGAACGGCGCGGCCTATGCCTGGGGGCGCAATGACAACAACGAGCTGGGCACCATGCACACCGGCGCGAATACGCTGCCGATCAAGGTGGTTGGTGTGAACAACGCGATCGACGCGGCGTTCGGCAGTAACCACGCGGTAATTCTGCGCGCTGACGGCACGGCGGCCACCATGGGTTATAACCAGAACGGCCGGTTGGGTCTGGGCAATACGCAAAACAAGAATACGCCGCAGCAGGTGCTGAACCCTGAAGGCTCCGACGCATTGTTCGGCGTGGTGGAAGTGGCTGCCGGTGAGATCGGCACGCTGATCAACACGCTGCAATTCAAAGATGATAACTTCACGAATGTTGTATATGGCTTCGGCAGCAACGGCAGCGGTGAAATCGGCAACAATGCCACCGGCGCCACCAACAAACTGCCGGTTCCTACCAAATATATTGATCCCGACGGCGACGGCACGGCGGTCAATCTGACCAACGCCAGCCACCTGATCTCCGGTAAACAGTTCAGCGGCGTTATTTATGACGATCCCGCTGTGGCCGATACCGAGATCAAGGGCAACCGCAACGTGCTGATGTTCGGCACCAACAACGCCGGCCAGTTGGGCAACCGTGCTTTCGGCGGCAGCTCTAAGGTGCCGACGGCGGTTTACAACGACTCGCTGACCGATGATTACTTCCGCAACGCCATGCTGCTGGCCACCGGGCCGACCAGCCAATATGTGTTGGCTTCTGATATTAACGGCAACCTGTATGCCTGGGGCGTCAACGATCAGAGCCAGCTGGGCGACGGCACCACGCAGGCTTCGGCTCTGCCTATTATGGTGGGCAGCTCGCCGATGACGATGGACGCCATGATGCGGCTGAATTTGACTGATAACACCACCGGCACCCTGACGGTGAACAATGACGGCAACCTGCTGAACCTGTTTGGCGCGGCTGGTGCGGCTGGTTCGCTGGAATGGCGCGTGGTTGATGACACTGTGGTCTCCATCAGCGCTGATGGCGCCACGTGTACGGTTAATGCCCTGAGACGCGGCGAGACCACCGTTCTGGTGAAAGACAGCGTGACCGGCAAGACGGCGGCCTGCCGTGTGACGGTTTCCGATGGCTTCACTAATCCGCAGCTGACGATGGGCAAAACGCATACCGTGGCCTTGAAGAGCGACGGCACCGTTTGGGCCTGGGGCAGCAACGACAAGGGTAAGGTCGGTATCAGCAGTGAACAGACCAGTATCCCGACGCCGCTTAAGCTGGAATATTTCGTCGATCCGGAAATTCCCGTCGAAAACGGCAATGAATTCGAGTTTAAGGATATTATAACTATCGCGGCGGGCGGCGAGCACACCCTGGCGCTGAACGATCAGGGCGAAGTGTTTGCCTGGGGCAACAATAACTATGGCCAGCTGGGCGTTAACCGCACCACCATGGCTTATGCCGACCAGCCTGTTCGCATTAACGGCCTGACCAATATCGTGGCCATTGCTGCCGGTGCTTACCACAGCATGGCGATGAACAGCAACGGCGAAGTGTTCGTCTGGGGCCGCAACAACGCGGGTCAGCTGGGTCAGGGCAACTATGATACCAGCGGCAACACGCAGAACCCGACGCCGGTTAAGGTCAAGGGTATCGGCGGTTCCTCCACGCTCTCCGGCGCTATGGGTATTGCGGCGGCTTCTTACAGCAGTGCCATTTTGCTGCCCAGCGGCAGTGTGCTTACCTTTGGTGATAACACCAGAGGCGTTCTGGGCACCGGCGCGGCGCCGACCGATCTGCCGCGTTCCACGACGATCACCAACGTGCGCGGCCTGTCCGACGCCGTGGCTATCGTGGGCGGCGGCCGCAACTTTGCGGCTTTGACCTCCGACCGCGAGGTTTATGTATGGGGCGATAACCAGTCCCTGCAGTTGGGCAACCATGAAGTTATGGGCGGTTACAGCGCCACGCCTGTGCCGGTGACCACCGGTTGGGACGCCAACCTGGCCAATGTCACCGATATCAGTATCGGCGGCTATGATCTGACGACCGGTTCCGGCGCCAACACTGTTTCCAGTATTCAGATGATCGCCATGACGGTCGACGGCACGGTCTACACTTGGGGTTCTGCCGCTAACGGCAAGCTGGGCAACGGGCAAACGGAAAATCTTGCCGTGGCGCAGGAGCTGGTCAGCGAGCCGACGCTTACGGCCATGGACGTGGCGGCCGGCGGTATGCATACCGGCGTTATCGTCGAGAACGGTGACGTTTATGTTTGGGGTTCCAACAGCGATAACCAGCTGGGCAACCTGAATATGGGCAACAATCAGCTGAACCCGGTCAAGGTGGGCGAGGATTACGTCTACATTGCTGAGGGTTATCACCACACGATCAAAGTTGGTCAGGAAATAACCGTTACGCCGGTATTCCAGCCTTTCTTCAACGTGCTGGCTAATGCGGCTGATGACACGACCTTTACATTTAATTCGGTCTATCCCGGCGTCGCCACCGTGGCGGCGGCAGCTGACGGCAAATCGGCCAAAGTGACCGGCGCGGCAGCCGGCCGCGGCGTGATCATTGCCGACGACGGCAATGGCCATAAGGCTTATACTGAAATTACGGTGCTGGACGCTGCTGCGGATTATCTGGTTATCCCGCAGACTTCCGCCGGCGAGGGCTTCACTGTGGCCGTGGACAAGGCAGGCACGGTTTACACATGGGGCCGCAACGATAAGGGTCAGTTGGGTGACGGCGATAACAGCGGCAGCAAGCGTATCTTCACGCAGCCCATTGATTTCGGCTTCACCAACGGCGAATATATCACCCGCATTGCAGTGGGTGTGGATCATGTGCTGGCACTGGCTTCCGACGGCACGGTTTGGGCTTGGGGCAGCAACGCCAGCGGCAAGCTGGGCATTAACGCCACCACGGCGGTCACGCCGTACAGCACGGTGCCGGTTCAGGTGGCATTGCCGGATATCGCGGGCGATATTGCAGATATCGCGGCGACGGCTGACGCCAGCTACTTCATCACGCAGAACGGCAAGCTTTATGCCGCCGGCAAGGCTTCCGGCAGCACGGGCTATGGCATTGCGCCGACAGCGCTGAGCCTGTTTACCGAAACGGTCAGCGTTTCCGGCAGTTATGCTCTGAAGGCTGACGGCTCGGTTTGGACTATTCCGGCCAACAGCACGGAAGCTTCGATCGCGAAGAAGAACGGTCTGGACGGCAAGGTGATCATTGCCGCTTCCAGCAGCTTGGATACGCCTAACCACACGCTGTTGATCGACAGCGAAACCAAGGTGTGGGCGTTCGGTCAGAACAGCAATGGTGAGCTTGGTATCAACGAGCGCGGCGAAGGCTCTGATCAGCCGGTTCAGGTACGGTCGCTGGAGGACGGCGGCCAGTTTACGGGCGCCCGGCAGGTGGCGGCCGGCAACGGTTACAGCCTGATACTGACCAATAATGGCGCTGTGTATGGCTGGGGCGCCAACGATAAGGGTCAATCCGGCCAGGCAGAGGTTGACGGCAGCCCCGCTGCCGCGCAGGCACTGCCGTATATGGTGATCTCTTATCCGAAATTTGACGAGACGAACAATACCGCCAACATCACCTGGATCGACGCGGGCACGACGCATAGCTCCAGCGTGGATAACGAGGGCTTTGTCTGGAGCTTTGGCGCGAATGAAAACGCCCAGTTAGGCAATGAGGACGACATGGACTCGGCGCAGCCCGTTTTGGCGGGTCAGCAGCAGATCTCCGTGGATCCGCAGGTGATCGATATCCTTACCGGCAGCTCTTTCGATCTTAAGAATGGCACCGATCTGAACGGCAACCAGCTTAAGCTGGCGCTCTCGGATAACCTGAACCTGCTGCTGCGTCCCGGCGATACGGTGGGCACGTTTAAGGCCAGCTCGCTGAACCCGAACATTTTGACGGTGGAAAGCGATATGGTCACTATCACACCGCAGGTGGAAAGCGGTCAGGCAATTCTGCGGATCGTTGACACGACCAGGGGCGATGTGACTGCGGCTTATATTACGGTCAACATTCACAGTACGGCGGATACGGTGCTGCCGATGATCGTCGGCGGCGAGCAGTTCACCGTGGCGCTGAAAGCCGACGGTACGGTCTGGACTTGGGGCGACAACACCTCCGGCCAGCTCGGCCAGAATATGACGGCGGACGTATTGAGCGGCAAGACCGTTCCGGTACAGGTGGTAAGCCCTGACGCGGCTGCCTACCTGACGGACGTCAGATATGTGGTGGCCGGTAAGTCTCATGTACTGGCTATCAGCAAGGTTGGTTCCGATTATAAGGTTTATGCTTGGGGCGATAACTTCTACGGCCAGCTGGGCACCAACCAGCCGGACGCGGTGGTGGCCGTGCCGACCGAGATCGTGCTGCCGGAAGAAAACGGTCAGCCGGTTGTGCCGGTTCGGGTGAGCGCCAAGGAAAACACTTCCTATATGTTGACGCAGTCCGGCAATGTTTACGGCTGGGGCGAGGGCTTCGGCAGCGTTGATACGCCGCAGAAACTCAACTGGTTCACCAATGTGGTCGGCCTTTCGGGCGAATATGTATTGACGGTTGACGGCAGCGTATGGCAGGTTGTGCCGAACGCCATGCCGGAGAAGATCTTCGGCTTCAAGGGCGGCACGAATGGCCGCGATGACGTTGACGTGGTGAAGATCGCCGCCGGTTACGATCATCTGTTGGCGCTGGATAAGAACGGCAACGTTTGGTCGATCGGCAAGAACGGCCACGGTCAGCTGGGCCGCAATAACAGAACCGATAACCCCTCCAGACCGTATATGGTTCTGAAGGGTGCGCAGACGAATACCGGCGATTACCTGGCGAATATCGTGGATATCGCGGCCGGCAGATATTGGTCGCAGGCGCTGGATAAGGACGGCGCGGTTTACGTCTGGGGCTACAATGCCAATGGTCAGCTGGGCAACAACGAGACGGCAGATGCGCTGATCCCGACTGTTCCGGCCAGAAAGACCGAGGATAAGATCATGACCGCTCTGGGCAGCGGCTATGACCTGCGCCTGGAAATTGAACAGGAAGGCACGGTTTGGGGCAGTGGTCTGAACAGCAGCGGCCAGCTGGGCGACGGCACGACGACTAACCGCTTTACGCCTACCGTGGTGGGCAGCAATGAGCTTCAGCTGCTGCTGGATAAAGATACGACCGATGCCGATAATTCGTTTGAGGTGGTTCTGGGCACGATCTATCTGCACGCGGGCGACACCGCGCAGTTAAAGGGCGGCTTCAGTGTATTCAACCTGTATCAGCCCAATGTTGAAGCGGACGAATTCGCTTATCATACCAACAACAGCCCGGTGGCTTCCATCGTTGAAAACACGGGTATTATCACGGCCAACGCACCGGGTATTGCCTACATCAGTGTGGAAGAATCCGGTTATACCAAGGACGAGGCTTTCCTGAAAGTTATCGTGCTGCCGGAGGGCGCTTCTTATGACTTCCAGCCGAAGATTTTGACGAATGGCAGCCATGCCGTGGCGCTGCGCCATGACGGCACCATTTGGAGCTTTGGTATCAATTCCAGCGGCCAGCTGGGTGTGGGCAATACCGCAAACACCGACGTGCTGACGCAGATCAGCCCGACCGGCCATACCTTTAAGGAGATCGCGGTTGGTTATAACCATACTCTGGCTATCGCGGAAGACGGCACGGTTTGGGCGGCCGGCGATAACGGCTACGGCCAGTTGGGCACCGGCGGCGGCAACAGCAGCTCGATGACGCAGGTGAACGGCCTGACCGATATCATGGCCATCGCTGCCGGCAAGAACTTCAGCCTGGCGCTGGATAAGACCGGCCGGGTTTATGGCTGGGGCAACAACGAAAACGGCGAGATCGGCCTGGGCAACGCGGTGAACCGTCAGATGACGCCTACGCCGCTGGGTCTCAGCAGCATTGCCTTTATTTCGGCGGGCGCGGAACATTCGCTGTTCCTGACTGCCAGCGGTTCGGTTTATGCCACCGGCAGCAACCGTTACGGCCAGTTGGCGATCTCCGGTGAGACTGTTGTCAAGACGCCGGTTCTGGTCAGCAGCCTGAACGATATTATTCAGATCAGTGCCGGTACGGATCACAGCTTGTTCCTGAACCGTACGGCCAGCGTTCTGAGCGTCGGCAACAACACCGTCGGCCAGCTGGGCCGCGCGGGCAGCGCTACTTCGACGCCTGCCATGGTGCAGAACGTTGACAGTATTATGGAGATCAGCGCCGGCGATCAGCACTCTTTCCTGCTGGATAACGAGGGCTATGTGCGCGGCTTTGGTCTGAACGATAAGGGTCAGCTGGGCAACGGTTCTTACACCGACCAGAGCGATCCTCTGCGCAACACGTTCCTGATGAATGACGGTATCCGTGCTAATCAAATCAGCGCCGGCAGCAAGTACACCGTACTTTCTGACGTCGACGGCAACGTTTACGGCTGGGGCGATTACACGCAGGGTACTGTTGCGGTCAACCGCAATGAAACCAAGAGCAGCACGCCGGTTCTGATCGGTGAAAGACAGCAGCTCATCTATAACGATAATTTGACGGTTCCTGTTGGCGGAACGGTTACGCTGGACACTTACTTCGGCGATAAATTCAATTTGCTGACTGAGGATACCAGCAGCTCCGGCGGCACCTTCGAGTATCATATGCAGAACGAGGACATCGCGGAATGGGGCAGCGCCACTTCCAGCGGCGTGGAGATCACGGGCAAGACGCCCGGCGTCACCCACCTGAAGATCTCGCGCGGTGAACTCACTTCGATTTGTATCATTTCCGTTACCAGTGAAGACGGCGTGGCTATGCCGATGGTTTCCTCCGGCAACGCACACAGTCTGGCGCTGAAAGCGGACGGTTCGGTTTGGGCTTGGGGCTATAACTATTATGGCCAGTTAGGCGACGGTTCGCAGAATTCCGCCGCTTCCCCGATCCAGGTGGACTTCTCTTCCATTCTGGACGCCGGCACCAACATCGTGGCGGTCTGCGCCGGCGAGTATCATTCTCTGGCGCTGACCAACAAGGGCGAGGTTTACGCCTGGGGCGATAACAGCCGCGGCCAGTTGGGCTTGGGCGTTACCGATGACTTTGTTACCACGCCCACCAAGGTTGGCGGTCTGCTGGAGAACAGCATCATCACCAAGCTCTCGGCCGGTGAATGCCATACTATCGCGCTGGCAGCAGATGGCAGCATCTACGCCTGGGGCGATAACCAGAAAGGTCAGCTCGGTATCGGTTTGGACGTTGACTCCCGCCGTGTACCGGTTCAGACCATTAACATCAACAAGGCCGTCGATATCAGCATCGGCGCGGGCGGCAACAGCACCAAGGCGGTTCGTTATGACGGCACGCTGTGGGGCTGGGGCGATAACACCGCACATCAGATCGGCGGTATCGGCGCTGCGGCCGGTGCTTCGGGCATTGCTGAGCAGTACCTGAAACCGGAGCAGATCAGCCTGGGCGAATACGACGGCAAGATCGTTCGTACCTATGACGGCAAGAGCCACGTTGTTGTGCTGCTGAATGACGGCAAACTGATTTCCTGGGGCTATAACGGTGAGGGTCAGCTGGGCACCTCGGCCAGCGCCAGCACCAGTCCTGACTTTACGCCGTCGCTGGTAAGCGGCTTTGACGGCCAGCCCGGCAAGTATGTGGTATCCGTGGCCGTTGGCGCCACCCATAACGTAGCGCTGCTGGACGATCAGAGCGTTTGGGTATGGGGCGACAGCGCCCAGGGCCGTACCGGCCTGGGCACCACGAGCGACCAGCCGCTGCCGACCAAACTGCCGCTTAATGGTGCAAGTGAATATCGGGCGGTCGGCGTAGCCACCGGCGGTGCGTTCTCCACTATTGTGCTGGACGACGGTTCGGTTTATGCCACCGGCCAGAACACTTATGGCCAGTTGGGCAACGGCACTTCCGGTAAGTCCGGCGAGTTTAAGAACCCGGACGAAGCCGATAAGAACACTTTAACGCGCGTAGTCGGCAAGACTTCCAGCATTACCCCGGACAGTATTCTGATCCCGGCCGGCGGCAGCGTAACGGCCACCGCCAAGTTTGAAAGCTTCAACCTGTTTGACGCCAGCACTATTTCTACCACCGTTCAGTGGGAGATCATTGAAGAATTGCTGAAGCGCGACCCTGCCGCGGACGCGACTCCTTCCGCGACCACCGAGGGCGAGACCCCCGGCGAGGACGAAGAGGTTACGTATGACCCGGCGGGCAGTGTCGCCACGGTTGACGCGAATGGTCTGGTGGTTGGCATTGCGCCCGGCACTGCCAAGCTGAAAGCTACCGATACCGTGACCGGCTATACCAAGACTATTGATATTCAGGTTGTTGAGGCCGGTTCGATCAGACCTGAGCTGATTTGGGTCGAGAAAGACGCCGCCAAGGCTGTTCTGGCCACGGCAGCCAAGGAAAAGGGCTATCTGGCCGACGACGAGTTCGATACGACCACTAACGATTATAAGAACATCAAGGGTCTCTATACCGCCAATCCCGAAATCGAGGGCGATTATGGCACGATCCGCGTCAAGAGCTTTGTCAGCGAAGACGTGATCGAGCTGGTGGATAAGGCGGGTACGCCGATCGCCGGTGTGACTGCGACGAAGAACAACACGGCCGGCAGTCAGTTCAACGGCTATTACGAATTTACCAATGTTCCGATGCCGGAGAGCCAGCTGGCTTATGACTTCTATCTGAAGTTTACCAATAATAATGTCAGCCCGGCCTATGAGGGCATTTACAAACTGCATGTTATCCGCTATTCGGACGACCGCGGCCTGTATTCGCTGATCGTGGGCAACAACATTGATAATCCCACAGTCGCTGATTTGACGGGTCTGAACGTCAATAATCCCAGCGATTTCACGGCGGCGCGTTTGGGCGACCGTATCAAACACGCGGATCTGGCGGCGCTCACCACTACGGCGACGCTCACCAGTGAGCCCAATCACTACATCTACATTCTGGACGACACTAACGTGGCCACCCAGAACCAGCCGCGCGTATTGTACGTATACGCTGCCGGCCATGCCGCTTCCACTATCAAGGTGGACGATATTCTGGTGAACAGCGACCACAAGACGGAAGACAGCGCGGTTCAGCCTATCCACAGCAACAGCCTTGACGCCCAGATGTTCTACATGGGCAAGGACGAAAGCGTTGTTAACGTGCCGATCCTGGTGACGGCGCAGAACGGCCAGAGCAAGAACTATTCGCTGAACATTTACCGTCAGTCGGTGGTTACCAATCTGGAGTCCATCACCGTTAAAGAACATGAAGGCACGCGTGAATACACCGCCTATAAGACGGGTCTGAACACTTATGAAGTGCGTCTGCCCGCCGGTATCAGCGCGGTTGATATCACGACCACCGCGGCGGTCGCCGATGTGGCGCCGACGATCAAGTACATCACCGGCACGCAGACCACCGCTGAGTTGGCCAATCCGGCCACGCTGGAGAACCATGCGCTTTCCGGCAATGTATCGCAGGATAGAGTGAATATTGAGGTCAAGGTTGGCAGTATTGTCAGCCAGCCGCAATACACGCTGAATATTATTACTACCGGTGACGAGGCCAATAACGCAACGCCGGCAGTCACCGTCAGCAATGACCGTATCGGCACGCAGACGTTGACCGAAAACCCGGCCGGGCGTTATGAATTCAGTGTCGACCGTCTGCAGGATAAGCTGACGCTGAATGTCACCACGCTGCTGGCAAGCGGCACCGTCAAGATCGGCGACTATGAGGCGCAGCCGTATCACAGCAGCCGCGAACTGGATATTGATATCCCGCCGGCTCCGGGTCTTGGTTATCAGGACTTCCCGTTTGTGATCACCGGCGGCGGCACGACGAAGACATACACGTTCCGCGTCTATTACAGTGACGCCGATGCGCGCTTGTCGAGCATCACGGTTACGCCGCAGAGCCCGGCCGGCCCGGCCAGAAGCGCGGTTTACGACACCGAGGAGGACGCTTACATCGCCTCGGTTGGCTCCGGTACTACCAGCGCGATCCTTACGATCAATGCTGTTGACACCGGTATCTCGCTGTCGGTGGCGGCCACGGATGCCGACGCCAGAGCAGGCTTGGCCACAACAACGTGGACCAGCGGCTATTACAGCAACGTGCAGACTTTGGACGCTGGCGCTGATACCGTGCGTTATGTTGCGGTACGTCCTGCCGGCAGCGACTATGGCGACGGCAATTATGACCGGGTGTTCCGGGTCATTATCCGCAAGATGTCCGGTGATGTAACGCTGACGCTGAAGTATGGCGATGATACGCTGACGGCTGATACCACGGCGGATCCCACCGGCCATACCTATAACTTCCTGCTGCCGCGTTCCGCTGACGGCACGGATAACACCGGCACTACTGCCGCGCCGAAGGATTTGGTGGCCAAGACCACCAGCAGCGCGGCCAAGGTCGTGCTGAGCAACCAGGTGACGGGCGTGACCATACCGGCCACGGCCACCGACACTGACAGCGTGACCTTTACCACCGGTCTGCCTGTGACGCCGAATAAGACCACTTATTATGCTTACGTTAAGGCGGAAGACGGTACCACCGATACTTACACCATCAATCTCTCCAAGCGCACGGCCAACACCTCGCTGGACGCGACTGACGGCGTTAAGGTTATCGGCACGAACGGCACTTATACTGCCACCTTTAACAGTGCGACCAACACCTATACTGTAAGAGTTCCTTATGAGGCGACGGTCGATATTGCCGTGCAGCCGCAGGATCCCGACGCTTATGTGGCGCTGGATAGCGACACCGGCCATATTGCGCCGACCGGCACCCCGGCAGTGGCGCTGTTCGAGGATTATGCGCTGACCGGCGCCGACAGCGGCCGCATGACTACCACCATGTATGTGCAGAAGCCGGACGGCATTAATCCTTCCACTTCCTATACATTGGTAATTGAATACTCCTCCGGTGATACCACTTTGCGTTCGCTGGACGAGCGCACCGATTACGCGGGCAAGATCCGCAGCGTGACCGGCGAGCCTGATTATGACTATGCACTGGGCGTCAACGCGCTTGATATTACCGACGGCAAGACGCTCACCCTGCGGGCTGAAGCCACCAGCCGCACCGCCAAGATCTACATTGATCTGTTGGACGGCAACGGCTACATCACTGATGACACCTATGTTATCACCAAGGACTTCACGCTTAACGCCGCTTTGATCAGCGCGGGCTGCATCATTAAGATCAAAGTGGAGCCGGAAGACGGCGGCACGCCGGCTGAATATGGTCTGAAGATTTATCAGAAGTCCAATAACACGGCTCTTACGGCGGTTAAAGCGCCGGTGGTCACCGACGAAGCTGCGTCGCTGACTTATGATAACGATTTGGGCGGCTATGTGGTTTATGTGGAGAATAACCGCACGATCCTGCCGATCCGCGTTATCGCCGCTGACGACCAGGCCACCATCGCTTTGGGTGCGCTGAACGATACCACCCAGCCCACCGGCGGTTACAGCAGCAGTGCTGATTATACCAACAGCCGCTATTCCATTGCGGGCATTGACCTGACGACTGAAAACGTTATCTATATTTACGTTAAGGCCGAAGACGGCACCGTTGCTCCGTATAAGCTGTTCGTGAAGTCTCAGGACGGCAGCAACAAGCTGGATAAGGTCGAGGTACTGGTGGGCAGCGTATGGCGCGAGGCTACGGTTGACGCCGACGGCAATTACAGTATCAATATTGCCAATACGGTGAACACCGTTGACGTTAAGGCGACGGCTGAGTCCACAAGCGTACGCGGTATCACGATCAACGGCACCTATAACAGCAAGCCGGAGCCCAATGTGGTCATCAAGACCGGCGTGGCTGCGCCGACTACGGCGGCCAGCCGTGTGGCGATTGAGGTTACGGCGGCCAACGGTGACGTCAAGACGTATTATCTCAGCATTAATCATGTTGCCGTCAACACCGATTTGGGCAGCTTGAAGGTCAACAACCACATTATCAATGTGGCGGCGCCTCTGCTGATCGACGGCAAGACCTACTATGCGCAGCTGCTTACCGCGGCTGACGCCGATCCCGGTACGATCCTGATCTCGCCCAGCGACAGCAATTCCAGTGTGAAGCTGGAGCTGATGACGGCGACCGGCTCCACGCCGGAGGGCATGCAGTATTCCTATACGGAAATTACGCCTGCCGCTGACGGCACGTGGAATGACGTTAACTTTAACCATAAGTCGGTAGATTCCGGCGACCCGAGCGATACCACGCTGTTCCGTATCACGGTTACGGCGGCGGACGGCTACACCACCGCGCAGTATATTCTGTCGGTCAGCTTCCCGTCCTCTGACGCCGAGCTGGAATACGTCAAAGTGGGCGACTATTACGCCCAGAAGGACGCCGACGCCGATATTTGGCGGGTGGCGATCCCCGAAACCAGCACTTTCGCCCGTGTTACCATGAAGATGCTTGATGTTTCCGCTTATGTTGGCGAAGACTTCTCCAACACGCAGTGGAAGCAGGCTATCCATACCGAGACGATAACCGGGCTGTACCTGCAGGGCGGCAATACCGAAACCAAGTCCATCTATGTAATGGGTTCCAACGGTATCCCGAAGGCTACCCCGTATACGCTGATCATCAGCGGCAGTAATGAGGCTGTAGGCGTGCAGGAGGTTACGGTGAACGGTCTGCCGGCCACCGCTCCGACGGCAGATGAAGAGAATTACGTCTTCAATGCGCTGCTGCCCAATGCTTCCAAGGCCAGCGTAACGGTGGTGTCCAACAAGAATACGGCCAATGTTCAGATCGAGGCCAACAGTCCTGAAGCGGGGCGTGCCACTGCCGAAGTTGATTTGGCAGCCGACCCGGCTGAGGTCACTTGGGTGAACTTCACCGTCAGCGAAGGCGACGAGGTGCTCGGCAGCAAGCTGAAGATGACCCGTCTGAGCGACGATTACCGCTTGAACCTGTGGCTGGACGGTGAACAGAACTATACCGTGAACGCCGACGGCTCGTATTCCTATTACGTTGACGCCGGTGTGACCGAAGTTGACATCGAGGCTATTGCCGATAACCAGGCGTATATCGTGACCATTAACGGTTACAGCGATCAGTTTGGTTCTTCCAGCAGCGTCGATAACGCGGTCGATCCCACGCAGAACGCGAAGCTGGATAACTCCTATCTGTATAAGATGGGCACCAATGACTTCTCGCTGGTGACCGTGACGGTGAAAGCCGCTGCGGGCGACGCCGTGTTCGCCACTTATAACGTACGTATTTACCACAAGGCGAACAACACCGGTATTACCTCGGCAATTGCCAACCCCGATACCGATTACGAGACCAAGGATACCGAGGCCGATGTGCTGTATGAGGGCACTGAGCCTTACGGCGTGTTCGAGGTTTATATCCCGATCGATGCTGATAACCCGAATAAACCGGTTTATCAGGCGAACATCAGGATCACGCCGGAGGATTCCAACGCCGAGATCAATCTGAATAATGCCGGCTTCACCGTGGGCACTGTGGAAAGACAGTTGTCGCTGATGAACCCGACGGATATCAAGGGCGACGGCGTGATGGGTTATATCGTTCCGATGGTGGTCAAGGCCGCCAACGGCGAGGAAATGCGCTACGAGATCCACATCTTCCGCATTAATATGCAGGCGGATCTGATCAAGGTTTCGCATAACACCGCGTCTAACGAAATTACCCCGGACGACAACGGTATCTATAACGTTTATGAGCGCAAGGATAAGACGGGCTCCAGCCTGATCTTCCAGTCCTCGCCTGATACCTGGATCGAGATCTTGCAGGAGCAGGGCGGCGTGATGACGCAGCTGGTCAAGAGCGACCGCACGCAGACCAATTCCAACATCTTGTCGGTATCCGATCTGCCGGTCAACGGTTTGGCGACTTTGGCTGATGACCAGTATCTGGAATACACCGTTATTGTTCATGCCAAGGACGACTCCGATTATTCGCGGCCTTATACGCTGCGCATTTATCCGCAGAGCGACAATCTGGATATTAAGGTTTACGTCAACTTCGATGGTGTGAACGACATTGAAGTTGATTGGGATACCATTCAGCTGATTTACGACGGCAGTATCCCGATCGGTGTGGAAAATGCTACCATTAAGGTGGTGGCGGCCAATCCGTTCACCAAGGTTGGTATTGACAGCACAACCGATATGCACGAGGGCAGCTGGTCTCAGGATATTAACGTGCCTGCCGCCAACACCAGCGCACAGTTCAATATCTATGCCACCTCGCAGAGCGGCACTGATTTGACGACCAGCGGCAATACCGGCCGTATCCTGAAGCTGACGAGAAGAAGCAATGACAACAGCCTGAACGCCACCGACGTTATTCGTCTGGATACCACTCCGTTTGAAGCAGCCGAGGTGGACGGCGACGATTATGTCTTCTATATTGATAATAACCGGGCTCCGTTCGATGTTCGTGTGACCCCGGCGGCCAGCACGGCTTATGCCCGCGTTGGTTATTACCGCAACAACACGGTTGATGACAGCAACTGGGTGGGCTGCGATTGGTCGACTTCTGCCGGCCAGGCGGTTGAGCATGAGGTTTCCATTGACGAGAACGGCGGCCATTATCTGATCGAGATCATGGCTGAAAACGGCGACGTGGCCACTTATAACCTCTATATCCGCGCCAAGTCTGCTGATACGTCGATCAAGAGTATCGTCTTCCAGGAAGGCAAGGTCGATCAGTTCAACGTTGACACCGGCAGTAATATTAACGTTATCTATGACGCCAATGTGGCGCAGGGCGCTTTCAGCTTCAAGATCGAAACGAACGAAGCGCACGCAGTTATCGAGGAGATCGTTCAGGTCAGCATGGCTGACGACACTGTGAGCGATATGCCTGCCGGCAAGACGGTGACCTATAATGCCACCACCGGTTTGTATTCCATTGACAGCGGCATTGCCATCGGTTCCAAGGAATTCTACCGTATCAAGATGCTGGCGCATAACGGTGCAAGAAAGAACTATTACCTGCGTCTGACGGGCGCTTCCATCGACCTTAAGGTGACAAGCGTTAAGGTTGAGGAAACGACCAAGACGGCGGGCGACAGCAATGGCCGCTATGTATTCAACGTAGCGGAAGGCACGCCTAACGTTCCCGTTACCATCACGGCCAACACCGAAGCCAGGATTTACAGCATCAACGGCACGGCGATCACGGCTCCGGTGGGCGCGATCAATGTTTGGAACGACAACAATTATGCTCTGGATACGACGGGCGACAGCACCGTTATCACCTTCGTGGTGGCGGCGGGCTTCTATCTGAACGACCAGAGAACGCCGAACGCCAAGGCTACCTACACGGCCGAGATATTCAAGGCCAGCAACAGCGTTTCGGTGGCCAGCGTGACGGTGAACGGCGAAACGGCGATCGCCGACGCGAGCAACCCGACTATCTATGAAGTGGCTCTGCCCTCCACAGATACCTTGCCGGGCACCGATGTCAGCGGCAAGAACCCGGCGCACATCATCATCAACGCGGTCAATGGCTTCAGCACCATTGAAATGCTGAAAGATGATAACACTACCAAGCAATCCGATATCGGCGAACTGACGATAGACCGTACCACTAAGAACCCGGCAACAGACGTCGTCAATGAGTTTGACTTTGATGTCATTTCCTCCTCCGGCACGTCGAACCAGCACTACACGCTGTATGTTTACCGTGACGCGGAAGAGATCGGCCTGGAAAGCGTCTTCTTCGAGGGCGTTGAGCTGATCGACGGCGCCAACACGGAGATCCTGCTGTTTGAGGAACCTGCGCCGACCAGAGAATACACCGTTACGGTAGATAATCTGGCGCCGGTGACCCTGCGTATCAACGCCAAGGGCCGCATGGCCAATGTCCGGGTATACGGTGATACGATCACGACGCCGATCGTACAGCGGGCGTCGCTGCCGGTCACCAACTTGGCGCTGAATGACGGCGTGACCAACTTCTATTTCGAGATTTTGGCTGCCGACGGCATCAACGTCAGCGAAACCTATCATATTACTGTTAGATACACCGGCCAGCCCGAAGGCCGCCCGATCAGCGTTAAGTATGCCAACCAGGCTGCTGTGGCGGCGGATTGGGACGACCACATCTATCTGCTGAACGTTGGCAGCAGCGTCAACAACGGCCGTCTGGAGGTCGTGGCCAGCAGTATCAGAGAAACCGTGACTTATAACACCGCCACTTCCACAAACGGCGAGCTTTCGGTTCCCAACCTGCCGGCGCTCTCTAACCCGACGGTATTTGAATTCAGCATTACGGCACCGAACGGCGTCGATGTTGAGAATTACAAGCTGTACGTCATTAAGGGTCTGGCGACGTTGTCGAACATCACAGTTAATGACAACACGCCGACGCAGGCCAGCGCCTCGCGCTACACCTATAGTGTGGTGCCGAATGCGACTATGGCCAAGATCAACGTGACGGCCAGCATGGACGTGGCCCGCATCACTATCGGCTCCGACGCGCCTGCCTATGGCACGGCGGAAAGCCGCGTGGCGCTCAGCAGCGGTTCGGTAACCACTGTTCCGGTCACCATCTCGGTTTATCCGTATGATGCGGCCAACAGCTTAAATTACGAAGTCGAGATCAGCAAGTACAGCAACGATCTGCGTCTGGTCAGCGTACAGGTTCAGTCCGGCGGCGTCTATAAGGTGGCGCAATGCGATGAATACGGCGCGTTCTTCGGCTATATTCTGGCTTCCGACTTCCGCTCTGATGTGATCATTCAGAGCAACTCGGCCACGGCTACTGTAACGCTGTTCAAGAAGGGGGATACCACGCCTCTTACTTCCGGCGTCGGCAGTATTCAGGATTACACCATTCAGAGCCTGACCGATGATATGAACGAATTTGAGATCGTGGTCAGCAACGGTACTGATTCCGCGACTTATCCGTTCACCATTCTGAAAGAATCCGCCAACACCAAGGTCAAGACGGTTATCGCCGAACGCGGCACGGCTGACGAATATGTGGCCGAGCCGGGCGCTTGCGGCGAATTTACCGAGCAAGACCCGCTGGGTTCGGAGAACAATCCTTATAAGCTTTCCGACGCCCAGACGCTGCTGGACTTCATGCAGCTGACTGACGGCTCTTACGGCGTCATCATCAACGACATTGACCTTGACGGCGCTATCCCGGATTGGACGCCGGTCGGCACGACTACCGCACCGTTTAACGGCCATCTGAACGGCAACGGCTTCACCATTAACGGCCTGACTTCCGATAAGGATATCAACGGCGTTTATTACACCGGCTTTATCGGCGTCAATGCCGGCACGGTGAAGAACGTTCGCTTCACCAATGTCACGATGAACGGTGATGAGGTTGGTATCGTGGCCGCCGTTAACCGCGGCACGATCGAACAGGTCGCCATCGCCGACGGCACGGTAACGGCTACCTTTAACGGCGGCGGCATTGCCTCCACCAACGAAGGCACTATCCGCAACAGCTATAACAAGGCCAACGTTACCGCCAAGAACGCGGCCGGTATTGCCTCCGTTAATGAGGGCTCGGCCAGCATCAGCAACGTTTACAACACCGGTACGATCGCGGTTACCAGCGGTGCTTCCGGTTATAACGCGGGTATCGCGGTGAGAAATATTCAGTCCGCCAGCATTACGGACGCATTCGGTCTGCTGCCGGATATAGCGGTTTACACAGGGCTTTCCAACAGCAACATTAATAACTGCGTATCCATTAGCCCGGCAAATCTGCAGGACGCGGCTTATATGTCGGCCAACAGCAGTTGGGACTTTACCAACGTATGGCAGATCTTCCCGGATATGTATCCGACGCTGCGTATTATGAACACGCTGGATCCCGAGAGCCCGGTCGGCGGTCTGCCGGACGGATCGGCGGAAAATCCCTACATCATTACTGATGAGACCGGTTTGAACAGTATCCGCAATGATCTTTCCGCCCATTACGTGCTGGGCAACAATATCACGATCAGCAGGTCGTTTGAGCCTATCGGTACGCTGGAAGATCCGTTCACCGGCTCGCTGGACGGCAAGATGTATCAGATCGATAATCTGAAGATCAACGCCGGCGTGACCCTCTCCGACGGCAACCAGTACGCCGGTCTGTTCGCGGTGAACAGCGGTACGGTTAAGCACCTGACGCTGGTTATGCCGAACATTACCGCCAGCGCTGCCAACTCCTATGCGGGCGCTGTGGCCGGTATCAACAATGGCACGATCGAAGTGGTCGGCACCTATTTCGGCACGCTGACTGCCGGCAATGTGGCCGGTGGTATTGCCGCCGTTAACGAGGGCACGATCCAGAACGTATACAACCGCATGACCATCACCGGCGGCAGTCAGATCGGCGGTATCACCGCTATCAACAAGGCGGCCGGCACGGTGGAAGTGGCACTGAACCTGGGCACGCTCAGCAGCGGCGTCAGCGGCACGCTGGCATACCGCAACGAAGGCAGTATCACCAGCGGTTATGCTTCCTATTCCGGGCAGCTGGTCAAAGACACTACCGGCGGCGGCACGCTCACCAGCAGCTTCCGCAAGTGGGACTCTCAGCTGAAGGTACAGTCCAACTATGACAGCAACTGGGATTTCACCAACATCTGGACGATGCCTTCCGGCTCGTACCCCACGTTCAACACTGCGGTGCTGTCCACGGCAAGCTTAAGCCTGATGGCAGCTGACCCTGACCTGAGCCAGTACAACTGCACGCATATCGTATACATTGATTCGACCAAGAACAGCAGCAAGATTTACATTGAGGCGGACGATCCGCAGGCTGTTATCGCCATTAACGGCGGCAACTATCGCGGTATCTTTGAAAACGTGCTGCCGGCGATCAACCGCGTCAATGTTATCCCGTTCGTCATCACCGCTACCAACGGCGATTTTGAAGAACACCATCTGGTCATCATGAAAGTCAACGGCACGGCCGAGCTGCTCTCCGTTGTGGTGAACAGCGATCCGATCACGCCGGCCGGCAGACTTTATACCGCTAATCTGACGGATCTTACCGCCACGACCGCCAATGTTGAGCTGACGGCGGCCAACTACGGTACGATCAAGGTATATGACAGCTCTAACAACGAAGTTACCGGAACGATCAACGACTCCACCTGGACGAATGCTGCGCTGCCGCTGACTGACGGCGAAACCACGGAGTATACCATTGAGGTTACTTCCGAGGACGGCAGCGATACGGAAAACTATATCCTGCGTCTGGTTCCGGTCGGCCAGCCGGAGGGCGTCGGCTACGTTAAGGTCGATATCAACGACGGCAACGGCCTGCAGACCATGACCCCGGATAACGACGGCAACTTCTCGATGAACATTGCCAAGGATCTGGCCAGCATTATCGTTGAGGCCAAGGCTGCTTCGGCCACCGCCATTACTCAGGTCAACAATTCCGGCAACACGGCTCGGGTAGATAACCAGACGATCACGCTGGATCTGCAGACCAAGACGATTTACATTCCGATCAAGATCACCGACGGCGGCGACGTTATTTACAACGGCCGCGTGAAGCTGGTGCGTCTGGACGTTGATGATACTCTGGACAGCATCAAGGTCGACACGCAGGAAGTGATCGGCACCAAGACGACAGAGCAGATCAGCGGTGAGGATTACGACTTCTATCAGGTTCTGGTGGCCGCCGGCTCGACGCACCATGTGGAGATCAAGGCAACTTCCAACTTTGCCATGGTTACTGCCGGTGTGCCCACCGCCGCCGACCCGAATTCTTCCAACTTCAGTAAGTGGGAGGATACGGCTCTGGCTTTGAGCGGCGATGAAGTGACCACGCTGCAGATCAAGGTGCGCGGCGCCGATTCGGCAGCCGACGAGTACAAGACATCGTATCTGCGCATTATCGAGGCCAATGACGATACAACGTTTGATGACGACAACACCGACGGCGCTATCCGCGTGCTTTACACGGATAACAGCGGCAACCAGTCGGTGAAAGCGGATCGCGAAACTGATACCAACAATTACGTGGCCTGGATCCCGTCGCAGATCAGTACGGTTGACGTAGAAGCTGTTACCAACGCGTTTGCGGCGCAGCTGCAAATCGGCGGCAACGCTTACGTTCAGCATATCAACAAGCTGAGCGGCCTCAGCGTGCCCACCAACACGACGACGGTCACGATCAACGTGCTCTCTTCGGCCAAGGTGCTGGCAGGCGACACCAGCAATCCCACTGCTTACACGCTGACGATCAAGAAGGCTGACACCTCGATCGCCAACGGCAGTGTTGAGCTGTACAGCGGTATCAATACCGCGGATAGCGGCAACTCGGCCTTCACGGTCACTTATGATCCCAGCACGCAGGAATACAGTGCGGTTATGTATCCGTATGATGCAGCCCGCGTGAAGTTCAAGGCGACCGAAACTACCAATTATGTACGTATCGGTTATCTGGATCAGAACGATCCGAATTATGCCTCTAAGGTTGGTAATTACGCCAATAACGATGCGAACATCATCTGGAGCGGCGGCACGGGCGGTGCGTCGTGGCAGCTGGACGGCGGCAACGGTGTGGAAGTTAATGACATTCCGCTTTATGTGCCCGCCGACACGGCAACTGCCAGCAAGACGATGGTCAAACTGGCTGTGGCTCTGCCCAACGGTGAAAACGGCGGCTCCGGCACGGTGCAGTATTATAATCTGATCATTCGCCGCCAGTATCAGAACAACGACATTACCATCAGCGTTAACGGCAATGTGATAACGGAAACCGATACCACGTTTGAGGGTTCCGATACCGTTCACAACTATTACGTCGGCGTGCCGGTTCGCGGCAACGACAAGATAACGCTGAACGTCAAGAAAGCCGTTCACGATGTGGACGGTGAGCCGAAGGTTGACGTCCTCAGCATGGTCTACATGCCTGAAAACATCAGCGATGCGGCGCATAACACCAATTACACCTTGAGTATCCGTCCGGTATCCGCCCTCTCCGAGAGCGACCCGTACACGATATTCTACGTTGACGCTACGCCGGAAGTCGGCAACACCACGCGTCATAAGCTGTATATCTACCGCATGTCTCAGGACGTGACGCTGGATTACGAAAATACGATGGTTGGCGGCACGCTGCGCACCAACACGGAAACCACCGATCCGGTGATCGATGAGTTTGCCGTCAGCGACACCAGTATCAGCCTTGATAACAAGGTTCTGGTATATCTGGTTGCCAATTCGCCCAAGGCGAAGATCGTGCTGAACGGTCAGACTTATGTCGGCAAGACCGTGGATCCCAATGCACAGCCGGGCGACCCGCTGGGTGTTTGGGTACCGATCAGTACCATTACCAATCAGGCGGTTATCCGTTATCAGGTGATTTCCGAAGACGGCACCGTTACGGCCAACAACCGTTTGAACATTCGTATGCTGTCCTCCGATACCAGCCTGAGCACGGTTGAAATGCAGGGTCTCAGCCGCCGCAGCGGCGAGGCCGTGGAGGGTATGGAAAATACCTATAAAGTGTATGTATCTTCCGCTGATATCGCGCAGGGCAGAGTAAGAGTGATTTTGACGGCCAAGGTGCAGACGGCCAAGACCCAGGCTATTCTGATCGATGACAGCGGTAATGAGGTCACGAACAGCAACGCCAACATTTCCTACACCGTCAACGCCATGTATGACGTCAGCAACCTGGGTTCGTCGGCTCTGCCCACCAAGACGGTCAAGGGCAAGATCATCGCTGAAGACGGCGTGGCTGCTACCGAATACGATATTATCCTTTGCCCGATGGATAAGGATAATCATAACGTTGAAGTGATCGACGACAAACACAGCGTATTCGTTGCCGAGGCCGGCGGCCTGGCGACGGCGGCGCAGAACGCCGTTTGGGTTACCGAGGGTGACACTTCCTATTATCTGGCCACCGTCGGCAACAGCGTGACCGCGCTGGATATCAAGGTTGTGGCCGAGCATGCTTATGCCGGTGTGGACATTAACTCCACCAACCAGTACGCCGTACATGAAAAGACCATTCAGCTCACCGGCCTTAATCCGGGCGAGTCTTACGAGTATACTTTCCGAGTACGCAGCCAGGACGAAATGGCGGTGGCCTCGGCCAGAGAGCTGGGTAAGGAATACACGCTGAAGATCCAGCGTATTTCCGAAAACCGCAATCTGGGCAGCATTACCTGGATGGAGCCCGGCGGCGCCACCACTGAGATCACCCATATTGATCATGTCAATAAGGTCGTTAACATTGAAGTGCCTTATGCCAGCGCCAACGTAAGACTGCTGCTGGTGGCTGACGATGACTCTTCGGTGGTGCGTTATGAGGGCGCACTGGCTGATACCTTGCAGACTTCGCCGGTATCCGGCCACCAGATTTTGGTCAACGTACCGTTTGTTCTGGCCGATGACGACATTAATAACGGCGTAAGAAGCCAGACCTATGAGTTTAAGGTGCTGAACAATAACGGCAGCGATTTGGCTCCGGCAACCTACAATGTTGTCGTTACCAGAAGAAGCAATACCCTGACTCTGGCAGAAGTCACGCTGGACGGCCGTCTGGCTACGCAGGATCCGGCGGATCCGCATCTGTTCACCATTCAGATCGGCAGCGGCGAGACCGGCACGGTCAATGACGGTATCCGCGCAGTGGCCACCGTCAGCACGGAAAATCAGGGCACGGATATCACCGGCCACGAGGAATTCGTCAGGATCGCCGGCAATACCAATTATTCCGCCGGCGCGGATAGCTACAACAATGCCGGCAGCGGTATCGATTTCAGCGGTATCCCGGTTGGCGGTTCGCAGGATTATACCATCACCGTGGGTTCTTATGACCTTGACAACAGCGGTGTGCCGGATCAGACGGCAGACACTGTTCTGCGGGTGACGCGCCTTGACGCTGATGAAGTCCGCGAAGACTTGAAGGCTCTGTTCTTCGTCAGCGCTTTGGAAAGCCCCGATTCTTATCAGGTGGCGACCGAGAAGACGATCGATACCACTACCAGAACTTCCACCTGGACGTCGCTGATCAGTGCCAACGCCAACACGGCTTATCTGAAAGTTCAGGGCTTCTCGCCGACCAGCGAGATCGAAGTGCGCTACAACGAACCGGGCGGCACGGTTTACACCGCCACCGGGACGATGTCGGTAAGCGCGGCGCTGAACATGGGCGTTCTGGACGAAATTCAGGCGGAGGTATACGTAAAGGCCAGCGACTATGATCCGATCAATAAACCGGAAGCCATGTGGTCTTACACGCTGATTATCCAGAAGACGTCGGCCAACACGGCCATCAAGAATAACGGCGTTTTGGTTACCAACGAGGACGCTGATACCGTTACCGCCCGTACCAAGTCGGCAACTGTTTACCGTGCGGAAATGCCGGTTGGCAGTGAATACGCGACGATCAACGTGACGGCGGCCGACAGCAAGGCCAAACTCCGCTTCTATCATAAGGATAGCAACGGCAACATCGTTTGGGATACGGCGGAGACCACCGGCAGCGGCACCACGCCTCTGATCGACTTCTCGTACACCGACTCGAACAACCAGACGATCATTCTGAACAGCTACACTGAATACGTCCGTATCACCGCCCGCAACGGCAATGATTCCACGGATTATGAAATTCAGCTGATGAATACGCCGCAAGGCACTATGATCAGCGGCGTCTACGCCATGGATACGGCACAGACGTCTCAGAGCAAGGCCGATACGACCGGTCTGAATACTTATCTGGTTCAGATCCCGCATACATACACGCAGTATATCCTGCATGTTGACGCCCAGGAGCCTCAGGCTAATGTCGGTATCATTGATATTGACGGCGACACCTCCAAGGCGACCACGGCCACCGAAGGTTCGATGGAAGAAACCATTGACTTTGCGACCGGCAACAGCATGACGGTGCATATCCGCGTAACGGCTCCGCTTGGCAGCTATCAGGATTACTTCATTCTGGTCAACAAGTATTACCATGAATACGATATGAGCGTTGTGGTGGAGGGCGAAGCGGCGGTTCGTCAGGACGATCCCAACGACGATACCACGCCTCCGTTCTATGTACGTCAGAGCAAACTGCCCTTCAACCAGAGAACGGCGACGATCAACCTGCATCTGGCGCAGTTCAATGAAAACAAGCATTACAAAGTGAAGCTTGCCACCGATCCCGATTCGGCCTGGCAGGAATTCACCACTGCTTCCACGGTCATCACGCTTAACGCTCCGCTGAATTCGATCCAGGAGTACGTACACATCAACGTCAGCCCGGTCGAGGGCGGCGGCGCTCTGGAAGACCTGACCGTTCTGATTGAACGCGACAAGATCGATAATTACCTTGGCCGACTGACGGTTGACGATAATGACGCCATTCCGGCAGTAGACGAAAACGGCGACACTTACTTCACCGCTTATGCGTATAACAACGCCAACACGGCGACGGTAAAGATTTGGGCGCTTGATGAAAATGATCACGCCAAGATCACGTTGACCAACCCCGAAACCGATCAGAGCTGGGAGGGCAACAACGACGGCACGCTGTTTGCAGTCGTTGATGGCCTGAAGCCGATCAGCGAGGTTGACGGCAACATCTTTGACATTCACATGTCCGCGCTGGCTAACGGCGGCGTGGCGGATTACAAGCTGATCATCAAGTATATCCCGGTAGACATTTATCTGGATGATTTGGTAGTCAAGAGTACGAACGAAGATGGCGAGGCTCTGCCGTTCCTGAACCGCGATGCCTTCAGTCCGAACGTCTTTAACTATGAGATCAGCTTTGACTCCAACCTGCTGGATTACTGGCTGCAAGGCAGCGCTGCGGAATCTGATGACGCATTGATGGCTTACGCCGCCGCGCACGGCCTTGGCACAATGCGCGCCAACGTCCGTATCAATAAGGGTGCGGAAATTCCGCGTATCGGCCAGGATACGGTAACGCTTGATCCGACCACCAGTGAAGACTTCTTCCAGATCCCGGTCGACGTTATGGTGCCGAATTACACCAAGACGTATTACGTCAATATCCATTCGCCGTCCGGTGATAACACGCTGATCCCCACTTCGGAGGATAAGAAGCGTACCGGTCTGGAAGTTGTCGGCTATCAGATCTCGCCTGAATTTGAGCCCACCCATAAGGATTATGACCTGACGGTTGAGTCTCATGTTGGTCAGGTTGACATTCATGCGATTGCCAACCATTATCACACCGCTTCCCGCACGCTGATATCCATTTATCGGAACCAGATGCTGCTGGGCAGCGAGATCTCCGAGATCACCCAGCCCGTTGACCTGGCTTACGGCGAGAACAAGTTTGTGGTTCGCGTCACGGCCGAAAACGGCGATACTAACGATTACACGGTGAGCATTTACCGCAAGCCGGTGGAAGCCAAGCTGCAAGAGCTGCTGACCGGCGAAAACCTGAACGCGATGATGCCGGCCATTGACGTCGGCAGCGACCAGTATCTGGCTTATGCAGTTGCCGGGTCCACGGTTATGATCAGCGCGACGGGTTATGACCCGAGAAGCGTTGTCACCATTACCCCGGCTGCCGGCGCCGGCACGGCTGTTACCGGCAGTGTGGGCGATGCGGCTGTGACTTCGGTTAGCATGCCGATGACCGGCAGCGTCAATGTGGACGTTAAGGTTGAGGTCATGGACGGCGCGACTGTGGCGGCCACCCATACCTATCAGCTGGTGCTGTGGGCGGCCTCCGGCGACATTCTGAGTATCTTCCTTGATGTTGAGGCCGGCAGCTTTGCCACCAACAACACCGTTCCTTACACGCACCCGATCGGCGCGACCTGGAACGCGGCCAACAACCGTTATGAAGCCGGTATCCCGGCCACCAAGAACAGCGCCTATATCCGCGTTAATACCATTGACACGGGTAAGGAAGTTAAGATCGCCACGCTGAATTACTACGGCGCTGATAGCGGCACCGATAAGCAGTTCACCTCTAAGCTGGGCAACGGTTCTTACGGGCCGGTAATGCTCTTTAACGATGAGCAGACGCTGACCATTGCGGTGAGAAACGCCGGTGAGGAAACGGCTCACACGTATCCGCTTTATATCAGAAAGCTTTCCAATGAGGCTGTGCTGACGGCGCTGACGCCGGAAAGCGGCGTTACCATGACGCCGGCCTTTGACCCGGCTGACACCACTACGCTGGAATACGCGATCACGCTGCCGGCCAATGTGGATAGCGTAACGTTTGATGAGATCAAGTCCTCCGAAGGTTCGACCATTCAGCTGAGCGAGTCCAATGCCAACGCGTCGGTTACCATGAGCTTCGGCAACGACATCGTCGGCGGCTACACTTATGATGATCTGGTGCCCGGCATTAACCTGCTGCGCATTACGGTCACTTCGGAAGACCACACCAACAGCAAGACGTATACAGTTCGTGTTATCCGCGAGCGGGCTCATTCCGTAGCTTATCTGGAGGATATCCGCCTGACCATCGGCGCCACTGCCGAGCCGACCACTTCGCCGGTTGATGACCGTAACTATTACGCATTGACCCCGATGTTCGATCAGGACTTGAAGACCTATTGGGTGGCAGTCGACCACTTCGTTAACGAGGAGGAAACGCCGCTGGCGCTGACTGCTTATGCTCCGGCCGGCTATGCCATTACCAGTAAATACGTCGATCCCTCGGGTAATTCCACCAACATCAGCGGCTCGCAGGTCATTATTGATGAGAAGCTGTTGGGCGGCGATACGGCCACGGTTTACTTCAACGTCTCCAGGGACGGCCTGCTGGCAACGGAATATGTTGTCCATCTCTATAAGAATTCCACGCCGGACAGCGACCCGCAGATCGCGTTCCTGACTTCGATGTCGCTGGCCAGCTATCCGCTGAACCGTGATTATAACTTCTATAAGTATGACGGCAACTATTACGCTACGCTGCCCAATGATGCAACGTTAGATGATCTGTTTGTTCAGATCAGCAATCAGTACGGCTCCGACGCCCTTAAGGCCTCCGTTACCAATTTGGCCGGCGACGGCACAAGCCATCCTCTGGAAAGCGGCGTTCCGTATTCGCTGAGATTTGAAACTGGCGATAACCGTTATCTGATCACAGTTGAGGGCACCGGCCGTTACAGCGGCAACACCAGGTTCTATTCGCTGACGGCCAACCGCGCACAGGATGCGCTGAAGAATTCCAAGCTCAGCGATATTCGGACGAATATCAGCAGCCTGGCGCCTGATTTTGATCCCAATGTTGTCAGCTACAATATGTCGGTTGGCGATACGGTGGATAATATCTCGCTTGATCTCTACGCGCAGGATCCGATGGCAGTCATCGCGCTGCGCAGCGAGACGCAGGATTATGATGTGTCGAATGAGGGCGGTTTCCTCTCCGCTGCCGATATCCCGCTGATTTACGGTCATAACCGTATCGTTATCACGGTCACGGCCAGCGGCGCAGTCACCACTTCCGAGGACGGCGATGATACGGCCATCATTCAGGAGACCAGTCGTGTCTATGTTATCAACGTTAACCGCGGCCAAACCGCCGACGACGCTGATCTGATCGATTTGGACTACACCGAGGGCGGTATTCTGACGCCTCTGTTCAACAGCGATATCGTTAACTACGATCTGGTTTATCCGTCTGATGTTAACTCCATCGTGCTGACGCCTACTGCCAAGAACAGCTACGCCACGATCCGGGCGACGCTGACCGGCCCCGGCATCAGCGGCACGGCGGAACGTTCGCTCAGCTCCGGCCAGGATTACACGCTGAATATGCTTAACTCCGGAACTTATGAGTTGATCTTCACGGTGGTAACGCCTGATGACGCTCAGAAGGTTTACACCGTTAAGATCCATAAGCAGGCCAATGATATCCAGCCGCTGTTCAGCAGCACTAACATCGCGGTTTATGATGCGGCGGGCGCAACGCCTTATGTGATGGCCCCGACCTTCCGCGACGATCACCATTCCTACTATGTTAATATTCCGAACGCTGCCACCAGCGTCAAGCTGCTGGTAGACTTCACCAGAGATACTGCCGATACCGACCCGATGAACGAATACAGCATTAAGGTGAACGGCACGACAGTGACCAACGGCAGCATGACCGATGTTTTATTCAGTTAAGGATACTATCCTAACAACTCACGCTTACACATACGCAATTAAAGCCTCAGTCATCACTTTTGGAGAGTGAAGGTTGAGGCTTTTTCATATATTGATTTGGAATTCACTACCGGTGATTC
>CANQPG010000011.1 GCA_947625705.1 uncultured Peptococcaceae bacterium
AACGATGAGATGACCGCAGCAGAGATCCGCGCCATAAGCCCCGATCGCATTATTCTCTCGCCGGGGCCGGGGCGGCCCGAGGACGCCGGGGGTATTATCGATGTTGTGAAAGCGCTGGGCAGCGATATTCCCCTGCTCGGTGTCTGCCTCGGTCATCAGGCCATCTGCGCCGCCTTTGGGGCAAAAATCACCTATGCCCGCGAGCTTATGCACGGCAAGCAGTCCGACGTCAGGTTTGACTTAAATTGTCCGCTGTTTAAGGGCTGCCCGGAAATTGCCCCCGTCGCGCGGTATCATTCGCTGGCGGCAGACCCCGGCACTATCCCGGCATGCCTGCAAATCACCGCCCAGACCACGGACGGCGAGGTAATGGCGGTGCAGCACAAGGAATATCCCATTTTCGGCGTACAATTCCACCCGGAATCGATTATGACACCGGACGGCAAGCAAATACTGCAAAATTTTATAAAGGAGATATGAACCATGATCAAAGAAGCCATCATCAAAATTGTCAGCAAGGAAGACCTCACCTATGACGAGGCGTACACCGTGATGAATGAAATTATGAGCGGGGAGACCAGCGCCACGCAGAACGCCGCTTTTCTGGCGGCACTTTCCACCAAAAGCGCCCGCGCCGAAACCACCGCTGAAATTGCCGGGTGCGCCGCGGCCATGCGTGCCCACGCCACCAAGGTGGAAACCGGCATGGAGCTGTTTGAGATCGTCGGCACCGGCGGCGACAACGCCGGGAGCTTCAATATTTCCACCACCTCTGCCCTGGTGGCGGCGGCGGGCGGCATGAAAGTGGCCAAACACGGCAACCGCGCGGCGTCATCACAATGCGGCACGGCGGATTGCCTGGAAGCGCTCGGCGTCAACATTCAGCAAAGCCCCGCCAGATGTATTGAGCTGCTGAACGAAGTCGGCATGTGCTTCTTCTTCGCCCAGAAATATCATACCTCGATGAAGTATGTGGGCGCTATCCGCAAGGAGCTGGGCTTCCGCACGGTGTTTAATATTCTGGGGCCGCTGACCAACCCCGGCACGCCCGCCATGCAGCTGCTCGGCGTTTATGACGGCTATCTGGTGGAGCCGCTGGCGCAGGTACTGGTCGATCTCGGCGTCAAGCGCGGCATGGTGGTGTACGGCCAGGATAAGATGGACGAAATTTCCTTGAGCGCACCGACTACCATCTGCGAGATCAACGACGGCTGGTTCAAATCCTCCGTTATCACACCGGAGGAATTCGGTTTTGCCCGCTGCGCCAAAGCAGACCTTAAGGGCGGCACGCCGGCAGAAAACGCCGCCATCACCCGCGCCATCTTAAACGGCAAAAAAGGGCATAAGCGGAACGCCGTGTTGATGAACGCCGGCGCGGCGCTCTATATCGGCGGCAAGGCCGAAAATATGCAGGCGGGTATCACACTGGCGGCAGAGCTCATTGATACCGGCAAGGCGCTCGCGACGCTTGAGCGGCTGATCGAAGTCAGCAACCGCCCGGAGGCAGAGGCATGACGATCCTTGACCAGCTGGCCGCATACGCCCATGAGCGCACCGAACAGGCCAAAAAGCAGATCCCGCTTGAGGCAATAAAGCGGCAGGCGCTATCGCTGCCGCAAGGTGATTTTGCTTTTGAAAAAGCGCTGCAAACGCCCGACATCGCTTTCATCTGCGAGTGTAAGAAAGCGTCGCCCTCCAAGGGGCTGATCGCGCCCGATTTTCCGTATCAGCAGATCGCCAGGGAATATGAGCAGGCAGGCGCCGACTGCATTTCCGTGCTGACCGAGCCTAAATGGTTTTTGGGCAGCGACGCCTATTTGCAGGAAATTGCCGCCGGCGTTGCGATACCTTGCCTGCGCAAGGATTTCACCGTCGACGAGTATATGATCTATCAGGCCAAACTGCTGGGCGCGGCGGCAGTGCTGCTGATCTGCGCGCTGCTCAGCGCCGAACAGATCAAGGCATATATCGGCGTTTGCGATAACCTGGGGCTTTCCGCCCTGGTGGAGGCGCATGATGCAAGCGAAGTGCAGACGGCGCTTAACGCGGGTGCGCGCATTATCGGCGTCAACAACCGCAACCTCAAGGATTTTTCGGTCGATACCGCCAACAGCCGTCGGCTCCGCCAGCTGATACCGCGTGACGTACTGTTTGTGGCCGAAAGCGGCGTCAGCAGCGCCGCCGACGTAGCGGAACTCCGCGCGATCGGCGCCGACGCGGTGCTGATCGGCGAAGCCCTAATGCGGGCGGCGGATAAAAAAGCCAAGCTCGCCGAACTGCGGGGTGCGTTATGACCAGGATAAAGCTGTGCGGCCTAAGCCGCCCCTGCGATATCGCGGCTGCCAACACATTAAGACCGGAGTATATCGGCCTGGTGTTTGCGCCGAAAAGCAAGCGCCATGTTACGCCTGAGCAGGCCGCCGCCTTAAAACGGCAGCTTTCACCTGAAATTATGGCGGTGGGCGTGTTCGTGAACGAAACGCCCCAAACCGTCGCCGGCCTTTTAAACAGCGGCATTATTGACGCCGCCCAGCTGCACGGCGGCGAAGACGAGGCGTATATCAGCAGCCTGCGGCGGCTCACCGCCAAGCCGCTGATCAAAGCGTTCCGTATCCAAACCGAGGGCAATATTGCTGCGGCAGCCGCCAGCAGCGCCGACTATATTCTGCTTGATTCCGGTGCGGGCAGCGGGGAAGTGTTTGACTGGCAGCTGATCAGAAACGTCAAAAGGCCGTATTTCCTCGCCGGCGGACTTGACCCGGCTAATGTTGCGGCGGCGCTCCGGGCATTACACCCATTTGCGGTCGACGTCAGCTCCGGTATTGAAACCGATGGAGCCAAAGATAAAACCAAAATGGCGGCATTTGTGGCCGCCGTCAGAAAGGAAGAGAGAGCATGACCAATCCCAACGGACGCTTCGGCGTGCACGGCGGCCAGTACATTCCCGAAACGCTGATGAACGCCGTCATTGAACTGGAAGAAGCGTATAATCACTATAAAAACGACCCCGAATTTAACCGCGAGCTTACCGAGCTTTTCAATGAATACGCCGGCCGGCCGTCCCGGCTGTATTTCGCCGCCAAAATGACCCAGGACCTGGGCGGCGCGAAGATCTACCTCAAGCGCGAGGATCTGAACCACACCGGCGCCCACAAGATCAACAACGTGCTGGGGCAGGCGCTGCTGGCCAAAAAGATGGGCAAGACCCGCCTGATCGCCGAAACCGGGGCAGGCCAGCACGGCGTGGCCACAGCCACCGCCGCCGCGCTGATGGGCATGGAGTGCGTGGTATTTATGGGCGAGGAGGATACCAAGCGGCAGGCGCTGAACGTCTACCGTATGCGGCTGCTGGGCGCGGAGGTCATTCCGGTTAAAACCGGCACCGCCACCTTGAAAGACGCCGTTTCCGAAGCCATGCGTGAATGGACGACACGTATCAGCGATACCCATTACTGCCTGGGCTCGGTGATGGGGCCGCACCCGTTCCCGACCATCGTGCGCGACTTTCAGGCGGTCATCTCCAAGGAGATCAAGGAGCAGCTGCTGGCCAGGGAGGGGAGGCTCCCCGACGCGGTCATCGCCTGCGTGGGCGGCGGCTCCAACGCCATCGGCAGCTTCTATAACTTTATTGAGGATAAGGGCGTCCGGCTGATCGGCTGCGAAGCGGCCGGGCGCGGCGTCGATACATTTGAGACCGCCGCCACCATCGCCACCGGCAGGCTCGGTATCTTCCACGGCATGAAGTCGTATTTCTGCCAGGATAAATACGGCCAGATCGCGCCCGTTTATTCCATCTCCGCCGGGCTTGATTATCCCGGCATCGGCCCCGAACACGCTTATCTGCATGACATTGGCCGGGCGGAATACGTCCCCGTCACCGACGACGAGGCGGTGTGCGCCTTTGAATATCTGGCGCGGACGGAGGGAATAATCCCCGCCATTGAATCGGCGCACGCCGTGGCGCACGCGATGAAGATCGCGCCGCAGATGGCCAAAGATCAAATCATTGTTATCACCATATCCGGCAGGGGCGACAAGGACTGCGCCGCCATTGCCCGTTACAGAGGGGAGGATATCCATGAGTAATATCAAACGTGCCTTTGCAAATGGCAAGGCATTCATTCCGTTTATCACCTGCGGCGACCCGGATCTTACCACCACTGCCACCGCCGTCCGCGCCGCCGCGGCAAACGGCGCCGACCTCATCGAGCTTGGTATTCCGTTTTCCGACCCGACGGCGGAGGGCCCCGTGATCCAGGGCGCCAATCTGCGGGCGCTCTCCGGCGGGGTGACGACCGATAAGATTTTTGCCTGCGTCCGCGAAATTCGGCAGGACGTGAAAGTGCCGCTGGTGTTTATGACCTATGCCAACGTCGTGTTCTCCTACGGCGCGGAGAAATTCCTTGCCGCCTGCCGGGATATTGCCATCGACGGTATCATTCTGCCCGACCTGCCGTTTGAAGAAAAGGCGGAATTTCAGCCGATATGCCAAAAATACGGCATAGATCTCATCTCGATGATCGCGCCCACTTCCCAAAACCGCATTGCGATGATCGCCAGGAAAGCGGCGGGCTTTATCTATATCGTCTCCAGCCTGGGCGTGACGGGAACCAGAAGCGAGATCACCACCGATTTGGCGGCCATTGTGCAAGTTGTGCGCGAAAATACCGATGTGCCCTGTGCTGTCGGTTTCGGTATCGCCACACCGGAGCAGGCCAAAAAGATGGCGGGGCTTTCCGACGGCGCCATCGTCGGTTCGGCCATTGTCAAGCTGTTTGAGCAATACGGCAAGGACGCGCCCCAATATGTCGGCGCATACGTGAAGTCGATGAAAGACGCGCTGCGCTGAGCGCGGCTCAGCTTATAACATACGCGAAAACCGCCGCAGCTTTCGTCTCACAACAGATGAAAGGTGCAGCGGTTTGCCCTTTGGCGGCAGAAAAAAATTACCATAAACCTATTGACAAACTAGGAAATGAATGTTATGATTGGAACAACCAATTTGAGCATAAGCTTTATCGTTGGGATTGATCTTAACGGCAGAAAGGAGCGCGAAGCAATGACCGAACTGAACAGAAGCAACGCTTGTTGTTGTCGAATGCTGTTCTCCCGGGCATTTAATGTGGCTTGGCGCTTCGCTATGCAATAAATAGCTTTTTTAGTGCAATTTTGGCCATTTGCCCGGGAGCTTGCTGGATAAGCCCCGGATTTTTTATGCTCAGATTGTGCCTTGTACGAATATAATATTTAGGAAAGAGGTTTTTTTGATGACCAACTACAAATTTGAGACTTTGCAGCTGCACGCCGGCCAGGAGCAGCCCGATCCGGCCACCGACGCCCGCGCCGTGCCGATCTATCAGACCACGTCATATGTTTTTGCCGATTCCGCCGACGCGGCAGCCCGCTTCGGCCTGCAAAAAAACGGTAACATTTACGGGCGGCTCACGAACCCGACGCAGGACGTTCTGGAGCAGCGTATGGCAGCCTTAGAGGGCGGCATGGCGGCTCTGGCCGTGGCCACCGGCGCGGCGGCGATCACCTATGCCGTTCAGGCGCTGGCCGGTCAGGGCGACCATATCGTGGCGCAGAAGACTATCTACGGCGGCACTTACAATCTGCTGGCGCATACGCTGACCAACTTCGGTATCAGCACCACCTTTGTGGACGCGCATAACCTTAGTGAGGTGGAGGCAGCCATTCAGCCGAACACCAAGGCCGTTTATCTGGAAACGCTCGGCAACCCCAACAGCGACATTCCCGATATCGACGCGATCGCCCGGATTGCCCACCGTCATGGTCTGCCGCTGGTGATCGACAACACTTTCGGCACGCCGTATCTGATCCGCCCGATCGAACACGGCGCGGATATTGTGGTACATTCCGCCACCAAGTTTATCGGCGGCCACGGCACCACGCTGGGCGGTATCATTGTCGATTCCGGTAATTTTGACTGGGCGGCCAGCGGTAAATATCCCGCGCTGGTCGAGCCGAACCCCAGCTATCACGGCGTATCATTTGTTAAAGCGGCGGGGCGGGCGGCTTTGGCAACTTATATCCGTGCGGTGCTGCTGCGTGATATCGGGGCAACCATCTCACCGTTTAACGCCTGGCTGCTGCTGCAGGGGCTGGAAACGCTGTCGCTGCGGCTGGAACGCCATGCGGAGAATACCAAGAAAGTGGTGGAGTATCTGGTCAACCACCCGCAGGTGGCCAAGGTGAACCACCCCTCGCTGCCGGATCACCCCGACCATGCGCTCTATGAAAAATACTTCCCTAACGGCGGGGCGTCCATCTTTACGTTCGAGATAAAGGGCGACCAGGCTACGGCGCACAAATTCATCGACAATCTGGAGATCTTCTCGCTGCTGGCCAACGTGGCCGACGTCAAATCGCTGGTTATCCACCCGGCCACGACTACCCACGCCCAGCTGAACGAACAGGAGCTGGCCGAGCAGGGGATCTATCCCAACACCATTCGCCTGTCCATCGGCACCGAGCATATCGACGATATTTTGGCGGATTTGGAAAAAGGCTTTCGCGCCGCCCAATAATATGATACAATATTACTGATAAAGACTTTTTAAGGAGGTGGCCGTCCTGAACTGGGAGGTGATTTGGCAATATCTGCCCCTGTATCAGGAGGCGGCCATACTTACCGTGCGTCTGGGCACGGCGGGCATAGCTCTCGCTATTTTAATTGGTCTTATCTGCGCTATCGTGCAATATTTTAAAGTACCGGTGCTGCGGCACGTCGTCGCGGTTTACATAGAGATCAGCCGCAACACGCCGCTTCTGGTACAGTTATTCTTCCTGTTCTATGGGCTACCGAAGATCGGCATACCCACCAATGCCACCGTCTGCGGTATCGCCGGGCTGGCGTTCCTCGGCGGCAGCTATATGGCCGAGGCGTTCCGCAGCGGCCTCGAGGCGATACCCGCTATCCAGACGGAAAGCGCGCTTAGCCTGGGCTTAAGCCAGGCGCAGACTATGCGCTACGTTATCCTGCCGCAGGCCGCGGCGGTCAGTATGCCGGCGTTTATGGCCAACGTCATCTTCCTGCTGAAAGAGACCAGCGTATTCAGCGCCATCAGCCTGATGGATCTGATGTTTACGGCCAAAGACCTGATCGGGCTTTACTATAAAACAACGGAGTGCCTGTTCCTGCTGGTGGTGTTCTACCTGCTGATTTTGCTGCCGGTGTCTCTGCTGGGCAGCCTGCTGGAAAGGAGGCTGCGCCATGCCGGATTTGGGTCTTAACGTGCTGCTTCAGGGCAAAAACATGGCGCGTTTGCTGGGCGGCCTCTGGGTGGCTCTGCGGATCAGCCTGATTGCCGTAGTTATCAGTATCCCGCTGGGTATATTACTCGGCATTCTGATGGCAGGCAAAAACCCCGTTATCAAAGCGATATTGCGCGTTTATCTGGAATTTATCCGCATTATGCCGCAGATGGTGCTGCTGTTTTTGGGCTTCTTCGGCACCACCCGCGCGTTTGGCTGGGATCTTTCGGCGGAGTTCGCCGCCATCATCGTGTTCACGCTGTGGGGCACGGCAGAGATGAGCGACCTGGTGCGCGGCGCCATCATTTCCATACCCAAGCACCAATACGAAAGCAGCCAGGCGCTGGGGCTTTCCAAGCGGCAGACTTATCTTTACGTCATTTTGCCGCAGGCCACACGCCGGCTGATACCGCTTTCCATCAACCTGATCACCCGCATGATCAAAACCACCAGTCTGGTGCTGATGATCGGCGTGGTGGAGGTGCTGAAAGTGGCACAGCAGATCATCGAGGCCAACCGCATGGTCAGCCCCAACGCGGCATTCGGCATATATCTCACGGTTTTCGTACTGTATTTTCTGGCCTGCTGGCCGATCAGCCTGCTGGCAAGACATCTTGAAAAGAAATGGCGGTGAAAATATTGGCCGAAACGCTGTTATCCATCGAGCATATCACCAAAAGCTTCGGCGACAACACCGTGCTGGACGACTTATCGCTGGCAGTACATAAAGGCGAGGTCATCGTGGTGGTGGGGCCGTCCGGCTGCGGCAAAAGCACGCTGCTGCGCTGCATTAACGCGCTGGAGCCAATTCAGGCCGGCGAGATCCGCCTGGACGGCGAAATTATTGAGCCTAACAGCAAAAATATCACCGAGCTGCGGCAAAAGGTGGGCATGGTATTCCAAAGCTATGACCTTTTCCCGCACCTTTCGGTGCTGGATAACATACTGCTGGCGCCCTGCAAGGTGCAGAAGCGTGCCAAGGCGGAGGTGACCGCCGAGGCGATGACGCTGCTGGAGCGGGTGGGGCTGAAAGATAAGGCCAAAAGCTTCCCCCGCGAGCTTTCCGGCGGCCAGAAGCAGCGGGTGGCCATCGTGCGGGCGCTGTGTATGCACCCGGAAATGCTGCTTTTCGACGAGGTGACCGCCGCGCTTGACCCGGAAATGGTGCGCGAGGTGCTTGACGTTATCTTACAGCTGGCGGCGCAGGGGAGGACGATGCTGATCGTGACGCACGAAATGCAGTTTGCCCGCGCCATTGCCGACCGCGTGATCTTCCTGGACGGCGGCAAAATTCTGGAGGACGCGCCGCCGGAAGAATTTTTTACCAACCCCAAAACTGACCGTGCCAGACAGTTTTTGCATATATTTGAATTTGAAGCCGTAAAGCACCATGAACCCCAAGAGCTCTAACCGAAAATTTATTATATTAAGGAGCGACTGACAATGAAAAAATTAAGAAATCTGCTGGTTATGACTATGATGCTGCTGCTGACGCTGGGGCTTGCCGCCTGCGGCGGGGGCGGCGACGACGGCACCGTTTACCGCACGCTGGACGAGATCAAAGCCAGCGGCGAGATCAACATCGGCGTGTTCTCTGACAAAAATCCTTTCGGCTATGTGGACGCCAACGGCGAATATCAGGGCTATGACGTCTATTTTGCCAAGCGTATCGGCGAAGACCTGGGCGTTAAGGTGAATTTCATTTCCACCGAGGCGGCCAACCGTACCGAATATTTGCAGACCGGCAAGGTGGACATCATTCTCGCCAACTTCACCGTCACCCCGGAGCGGGCGGAGGCAGTTGACTTTGCCGCACCCTACATGAACGTGGCGCTCGGCGTGGTATCGCCGTCTGACCGCGTGATTGAGAGCCTGGACGACTGGGCGGCGGAGGACGAAATGATCGTCATCTCCGGCACGACGGCGGAAACCTATCTGATCGAAAACTATCCCGACATCAAGCTGCAAAAGTATGACGCTTACGCCACCGCCAAGAACGCGCTGGAAAACGGCAACGGCGCGGCCTGGGCTAATGACAACACCGAGGTTATCGCGTTTGCCCTGCAAAACGAGGGTTATACCGTGGGTATCCCTGAGCTGGGCAATCAGGACACCATCGCACCCGCCGTTACCAAGGGCAACACCACGCTGCTGGATTGGCTGAACGACGAGATCGCGGCGCTGGGTGAAGAAAACTTCTTCCACGCGGATTACGAAGCGACACTGGCCGACACCTATGGCATGGACTACATGGAGAGCCTGGTCGTGGAGGGCGGCGCGCAGTAGGCGGCGCGTCACACCAAACAACTGAACATGCGGCGGAGAGCTTCGGCTCTCCGCTTTTCTGTTAAAGTTTTAATTGCTAAATGCTGCCAAATAGGCTATAATCAAATTAGGCTTAAAGAAACAAAACTCTCTATTAAACAGGAGGAAAAAATTATGGGCTTTTTAACAGGTAAAACCGCGATCATCACCGGGGGCGGCAAGGCGACCTTGAGTGACGGCAGCTGCGGCTCGATCGGCTATGGCATTGCCACGGCCTACGCCAAAGAGGGCGCCAATCTGGTGCTGACCGGGCGCAATATGCAGAAATTGCTGGACGCCAAGGCTGATTTGGAGGCGGCATACGGCATTAAGGTGCTGGCCGTGCAGGCCGACGTTGCCGCCGGGTCGGATAATGCCAAAACCGTGCAGAATGTCATCGACCAGACCATTGACACTTTCGGCGGTATCCAGGTGCTGATCAACAACGCGCAGGCTTCGGCCTCCGGCGTGACGCTGGCCGACCACACCACCGAGCAGTTCGATTTGGCGCTGTATTCCGGTCTTTATGCGGCTTTCTATTATATGCAGGCCTGCTACCCGCATCTGGTGAAAAGCCAGGGCTCGGTAATCAATTTTGCTTCCGGTGCGGGTCTGTTCGGCAATTTCGGCCAGTGCGCTTATGCCGCGGCGAAAGAGGGCATCCGCGGGCTCAGCCGCGTGGCCGCCACCGAATGGGGCAAGGACAATATCAACGTGAACGTTATCTGCCCGCTGGCCTGGACGGCGCAGCTGGAGAAGTTCCAGCAGGCTTATCCCGAGGCATTTGAAAAGAACGTAAAAATGCCGCCGATGGGTCATTACGGCAATGTGGAAACGGAGATCGGCCGAGTCTGCGTGCAGCTGGCCACGCCCGATTTCAAGTTCCTGACCGGCGAGACGCTGACATTGGAGGGCGGCTTGGGTCTGCGCCCGTAAAAAATATGGCACAATAAAGGGATTGAAAGGAGATGGCTCATGATGAAAACCTACAAAATTGCGGTGATCCCCGGCGACGGTATCGGCCCGGAGGTTATCCGCGAGGGCGTGCGGGTGATGGAAAAGCTGGCCGAGGCGGACGGCGGCTTCGCGTTTGATTTCACCTGGTTCCCCTGGGGCTGCGATTACTACCTGCAAAACGGCTGCATGATGCCCGAGGACGGGCTGGAGCAGCTGGCAGGGTTTGACGCGATTTACCTCGGCGCGGTGGGGCGGCCCGACGTGCCCGACCATATCTCGCTGTGGGATCTGCTGCTGAAGATCCGCAAGGGCTTCGACCAGTATATCAACCTGCGCCCGGTGAAGCTGTTAAACGGCGCGCAATGCCCGCTGGCCGGGGTTAAGCCGGAGGACGTGGACATGGTATTCGTGCGCGAGAACAGCGAGGGCGAATACGCGGGCAGCGGTGCGTGGCTGTATAAAGACCAACCGAATGAAGTGGTGATCCAGAACGGCGTGTTCTCCCGCGTGGGCTGCGAGCGCGTGATCCGCTATGCCTATGACCTGGCGCGCGAGAAAAAAACCAGCCTCACCAGTATCAGCAAGGGCAACGCGCTGAATTACTCAATGGTGTTCTGGGATCAGATTTTTAAGGAGGTCGGGCGCGATTACCCCGATGTGGAAACGCACGCCCTGCTGGTGGACGCGGCCAGTATGTTCATGGTCAAAGACCCCAAGCGCTTCGGCGTTATCGTGACCAGCAACCTGTTCGGCGATATTCTGACCGATCTGGGCGCGGCGATCGCGGGCGGCATGGGGCTGGCGGCCGGCGCTAACCTGAACCCGGAGGGCAAGTTCCCCTCGATGTTTGAGCCTATCCACGGCTCTGCCCCCGATATTGCAGGGCAGGGGATCGCCAACCCGCTGGCCAGCATTTGGTCGGTCAGCCAGATGATGGATTTCTTCGGCTATCCCGAGTGGGGCAAGAAGGTTATTGATATTATCGAAGAAGTGTTGGTGGAAAAACAGGCGCTCACCCCCGATATGGGCGGCACCGCCACCACCACGCAGGTGGCCGACGCGGTCATCGCCAAAATTAAATAAGCTAATTTTGTCAAAGAAAAAAGCAGTTATCCCACACGGGATAGCTGCTTTTTTGTTGGCTTAAGGCTTACAGCACCTTGCTGAGAAAGTCCTTTAAGCGTGGGTTTTGCGGGTGGTTGAAAAATTCCTCCGGCGTGTTTTCCTCCTGCACCTGACCGCCGTCAATGAAGAGGATACGGGAGCCAACCTCGCGGGCAAAGCCCATCTCGTGCGTCACCACCACCATCGTCATGCCGTCCAGCGCCAGCTGCTTCATCACGTTCAACACCTCGCCGACCATTTCCGGATCCAGCGCCGAGGTGGGCTCGTCAAACAGCATCAGCTTTGGCTTCATGGCCAAAGCGCGCACGATAGCGATACGCTGCTTCTGGCCGCCGGAAAGCTGCGCGGGGTAAGCCTTGGCCTTATCCTCCAGACCAACGCGCTTCAGCAAAGCCATGGCGGTCTCAACCGCCTCAGCTTTAGACATCAAGCCGGTTTGCACCGGCGCCAGCGTGATGTTGTCGCAAATATTCATGTTGGGAAAAAGATTGAAATGCTGAAAAACCATGCCCATCTGGCGGCGCACCGCGTTAATATCCGTCTTGGGGTTGGTGATCTCAATACCGTCAAAAGTTATCGTGCCGCCGGTTGGCTCCTCCAGCAGATTCAAACAGCGCAGAAAGGTGGATTTGCCGGAGCCGGAAGGCCCGATGATGACCACCTTTTCGCCGGGATAGATATGCTGCGAAATATTATTCAGCACCAAATGCGAGCCAAAGGATTTACTAAGATTTTTAACGTCTATCACTGCGGCGCAGCCTCCTTTCCAGTTTGCCCTGTAACCAGCTGAAGATAAGCACCATAATCAAATACATGATGGCCGTAATAATCAACGGAAACATGTATTCATAGGTTCTGGCGCCGATAGCGCGAGCCGCATAAACGATCTCCTTGCCGGCAATAACGGAGATAAGCGACGTATCCTTAAGCAGTACGATAAACTCATTGCCCAAGGAGGGCAGAATGGCCTTAAACGCCTGCGGGATAACAATAAACCGCATGGTTTGTATGTAATTTAAGCCAAGCGAGCGTCCGGCCTCCATCTGCCCCGGGTCAAGCGACATCAAACCGCCGCGGATAATCTCCGCCACATAAGCACCGGAGTTGATGCCCAAGCCCAAAGCGCCGACCAGAGTGAAGTTGCGGCTGGTGGCAAAGATAACGAAGCCCCAAATCATCAGCTGCACCATCATCGGGGTGCCACGGATAATCGTAACATAAATCTTGCAAACAGAATTGAGCAGCCCCAGCAGAATATTATGCGTGCCGGGGCGCTGCTGATCGTGCGCCGTGCGGATTATGGCCACCAAAACGCCCATAGCAACGCCGATGATCAACGCGATAACCGTAACTTCAAGCGTGGTGACCAAGCCCCTGAAATAGCTGATCCATCTGCCATCGGCAAACCAGGCGCGGTAAAATTTTAAGAAAAAATCCTGCCATAGGGACAAATCCGTTTTGGGGATATCAAGCAAGCTGGCATAAAGCTGATCGACATTCATTATTCTAATCATCTCCCCGGTTTTAAGGGTGTTGCACTGAAAAAAACTGCTTCAGCAGCGTTTAATTAAAAGGAGAGGCAGCCGATCACCGATCAGGCTGCCTCTTTGCAGTAATCAGAGAGAAAATCTTGTTTATTCCGCAGTGATATACTTGTCGATAATGGTCTGAACAGTGCCGTCGGCAATCATAGCCTCCAGCTCAGTATTCAGAGCCTCCAGAAGCGCCGTATTGCCTTCGTTAACGGCAAGGCAGTAATCCTCAACCACCCATTCGCCGTCCAGAATATGCAGGCCGGGGTTGGCCTCAACATACGCCTGCGCGGGGCCGTTATCAATAATAACCGCGTCAATCTGTCCGTTCAGCATAGCCTGAACCGCCAGGGCACCGTTATCATAGGCACGAACATGATCCTCGCCGTAGCCGCCGTTTTCGGGCGTATCACTGGCATAAATCTCGCCGGTGGTGCCACGCTGTACGCCAATCATTTTATCGTTGGCCAAAGCGTCCATATCGGTAATATCAGAACCGTCGGGAACAATGACCACCTGCACGCCCTGCGCATAGCTGGTAGAGAAATCCATGACCTCATCGCGATCCTCGCGGTAGGTGAGGCCGGCCAGCACCATATCGCTCTTGCCCTGCTGTACGGCTACCAGCGCAGAGTCAAAATCCATATCGTCGATAACCAGCTCCAAATTCAGCCGTTCGGCCAAGGCAGCGGCAATTTCCACATCGATACCCTCAAACCCGGCGTAAGCGCCTTCGCCGTCGGCCACCATCTCATAGGGCGGGAACTGGGCGTTAGTGGACATGATGAGCTTACCGCTCTCCACCAGCGGCAGCTCTTCGCCGGTCTGACCGCCGGTCTGCTGGTCGCCGCAGCCAACCAGAGCGCACAGCATAACCAATGACATCATCAGTGCAAGTAACTTCTTCATTTTTTTCAACCTCCATATGTTTATAAATAAATCTTTCATATATAATAGCAAATTTATGCGGCAATGACAAGATTTATTTATAAAAAAAACATATTTTTGAAAAAAAATTTATGTCCACAAAGCAAAAACAAACGCCCTTAAAAGCGGCGCAGCAGGCCGATGACCCGCCCCAAAACCTGAACGTCAAAGGCAATAATGCTGGACATGGAAGAATTGGCCGGCTCCAGACGGTAATGGCCGTTTTCCTTATAAAAATACTTCACGGTGGCACTGTCGTCCAGCAGCACGGCGGCAATTTCACCGTTGCGGACGCTGGACGTTTTTTCGACAATGATCAAGTCGCCGCTTAAAATCCCGGCTTCAATCATGCTCTCGCCCCGCACCCGCAGCATGAAAAGCTGGCTGTTAGAGTTCAAAAAATCCAGCGGCAGCGGGAACACATCCTCCACCTGTTCCTCGGCGAAGAGGGGCTGGCCTGCGGCAATCGTGCCCAGCAGCGGCACTTCAGCCATTTCTTTGTTGGCCATCGGCGAAAAATAATCGTCGGCATTAAATAAGGAAGAAACATTTTCACCCACGATCTCCAACGCGCGCTGCTTGGAAGAATCGCGCCGGATATAACCCTTGTCCTCCAGCGTTTTCAGGTGCGCGTGAACGGTGGCGGGGGATTTCAGCCCCACGGCGTCGCAAATCTCCCGCACGGTGGGGGGATAGCCTTTCGTTTGCAGCACCCGCTTAATGTATTCCAGCACGTCAATCTGGCGCGAAGTCAAATCCGTATATATCATAAAAATTCTCCTCACAAATCATTAAATTTGCCTTATGAGCACATTATAACACAAGTTTTGGCAAAAAGCAAACATTTGTTTGCATTTTTTGCTTGACAACAGAACAAATGTTCGTTATAATATAGTCACAGCGAACAAATGTTTGCAAGATTTCGCCGAATTTGGGCGAACAAACATTCATCATGCGAACAGAAGTTTCCTATATAATAGGCTGGCAAGAAAGGTGAGGACGATGAAAACTAAAACTAATAAACTGCGCCGCCGTGTCAGATGGAACCGCGTGTGCCTGCTGCTGTTGATTTTTGCGTTTATGATGTCTTTTGCTGTCAGCGCGCTGGCAGATTCCACCGCCGACGCGGCACCGGACTGCACCATTGTCACCGTCGGCTCGGGCGACACCATGTGGGGCTTGATCAAGGAGGTCAACCCCGATTTCACCGGCAATATGAACGAGGCGGTATACGCCACTTGCCAGTTAAACGATATGCGGGCAGTCAAGCTTTACGCCGGGCAAAAGCTGCTGATACCCAATCTGTAAACCGCAGCGGAATTTTACCCGCGCGGCAGGATTTGCGAGCGGCCAGCCAGAAATTATACCGATAATATATCCGGGACGGTTTTCCGGCTTAAGCGGTGGGGATAATTTTGGATTTTATCGTAATTGATTTGGAGACGACCGGGCTTGACCCGGCCAAAGACGAAATAATCGAGATCGGCGCTGTCAAAATTGTTGACGGCGCTATTGGCGTAGCATTTCAAACATTGGTTAAGGCGAAGCAGCCGCTGGCCGACGAAATAGCCGACCTGACCGGCATCACCAATGCCATGCTGGCCGACGCGCCAAGCCTCGCCGACGCACTCGCCGGCTTGCAGGATTTTGCCGGCGATATCGCCTGCTGGGTGGCTCACAACACGGCGTTTGAGTCCGCCTTTTTGAACCCGCTGCTGGAACGCCAGCCGCTGTGGCTGGACACGATCGATTTGGCGAAAATCCTCTGGCCGCAGAACCGCTATTTCCGTTTGGGCTATCTGCTGGCACAATGCGAGATAGAGCACGCCGAACTGCACCGGGCGCTGGCCGACGCGCAGGGTACGGCGGAGCTGCTGCTGCTGATGCTGAACAAGCTCGCCGAACTGCCGGACAAAACATGGCGGGAATTTTTGCAGATCGCCCGCCCCGTCAGCTCGCCGCTGGCCGACCTGCTGCGTGAACTGTTTGACCGGCGCGTGGGGCACGGCAGAATTCTGCCGGATAGTGCCATTGCCGGGCTGGATTCCACCGCTTTTGGCCAGCATTGGGACGAGGCCGCGGCCAATCCCGCTTATCAGCTGCCGACGGAGCAGATCGAAGACTTTTTTCTGGCATTGCCAAACGATAAATTTGAAGTGCGCACCGAGCAGATAACCATGTCGCAGCAGGTGGCGCAGGCGTTCAATGGCGGCAAGGTGCTGCTTTCCGAGGCGGGCACCGGCACCGGGAAAAGCCTGGCTTACCTGCTGCCGGCAGTGCTTTATTCGCTGGGCAGCCATCAGCAGGTCGTTATCAGCACCAACACAATTAATTTGCAGGAGCAGCTGCTGAACAAGGATATACCGCTGCTGCGGCAGGAATTGCAGGCACGGCAGGGGACGGATTTTCAAACAGCCGTTTTGAAAGGGCGCAGTAATTATCTCTGCCTGCGCAAATGGCAGCAGGCCAAGGAGGCGGCCACAGCGGACACGCTGGCGCTTTATCTTAGGCTGGCGCATTGGCTGACGCTGACTGCCAGCGGCGATTACAGCCAGCTGAACCTTTGGGGACGAGAGCTTGAGTTGGTGCAGCGGCTTTCCGCCGCCTCGGAATCCTGCTTGAATTACAGCTGTCGCTTTAACCGCAGCGCGTGCTTTGTCGCCAAGGCACGCCGCAAGGCACAGCAGGCAAATCTGCTGATCATCAACCATTCGCTGCTGCTCTCCGCCGCCAGTCTCGACAGCGAGGGCGGCAGTATTCTGCCGGCGGCGCGTCTGCTGATCATCGACGAGGCGCACCAGCTGCCGCAGGTGGCAGAGCGCCAATTCTCCCGCCGCTTTTCTGCCCGCGAGATCCGCCAGGTGATGAATCGGTTTTGGCAGCACTGCAAACCGCAGGAAATGCTGCAAGGCATGCAAAAGCTGGCTCCCCGGGACGCCGTTACCGCTAAATTGGCCAAGGTCATTAAAACGCATGGCGAAATTTTCCCGGCCTGCCAAACCTTTGAGCAGGCCACCGAGCAGTTTTTTCAGCATTACCCGCTGGCGCCGCGGCAGATACGCCTGTTGGAACAGCGCTATGATGTAGATATCTGGCAGCCGCTGGAGGACTCACTGAGCGAGCTTTTGTTCGATTTAAAGCAATTCGGCGCCGCGTTAAACGAGCTTTTATATGAGCTGGGCGGCGATGATGACCCGTATTTTTCACCGGATATGGCGCAGGCTCTGCAAAGTGCCGCCGCGCAAACTGCCGAATTGCAGCAAACGGCGCAGCTAATACTGGACGGGCGGGACGTGCAGGCCGACGCGGCCTGCGTTGTCTGGCTGGAAAAATCCACGCTTTGGGAATACGGCCGCGCTGCCGACGTGTTAAATTGGTGGGTGGCCCCGGAAGATATCCGCCCGCTGCTGAACCGCTGCGTTTACAGCGGCAAGCAAAGCATCGTTTTCACCTCGGCCACGCTGGCCAACAACGATTTCAGTTATTTTTGCAGCGAGCTGGGACTGAAAGAGCAGGAATTGCCCATTTGCGAATGTCTGCTGCCGTCGCCGTTCGATTACCAGAAGAACGCGCGGCTGCTGCTGGCCAACGATATTGACGATTACACCAAAAGCGACGAGCTGCTGATCGAGGAGCAGCTGGCCGACGCTATCAGCCAGTTGGTGCTGGCCGCGGACGGGCGGACGCTGGTGCTGTTCACATCGTATCAGCAGCTTAACGGAGTGCAGCGGCTGCTGCGCCCCAGGCTTAAGGATAGCGGTATTAAGCTGCTGGCACACGGTATCAGCGGCGGGCGCAGTTTTATTCTGGAGAGTATGCAGCAAAACCCGCGCTGCTGCGTGCTGGGCGTTAACAGCTTTTGGGAGGGCGTGGACGTAAAAGGCGACAATTTGTCGCTGCTGATTATCGTGCGCCTGCCATTTGCGCCGCCGAATACGCCGCTGCTGGAAGCCAAGTTCGAGCGCATAAGAGAGCAGGGGGGTAATCCCTTCCGCGATTACAGTCTGCCGCAGGCCATTATCCGCTTTAAACAGGGGTTTGGCCGGCTGATACGCAGCCACGATGACCGCGGCGTCTGCTGCGTGCTGGATCAGCGGGTGTGGCGGCAGAAAAGCTATGGCAAAAAATTTTTGGCAGCGCTGCCGGATATGCCCACCAAATGCTGCTCAACCGCCGAAATGGCAGCGGAAATCAAAAAATTTCTGGCGGACAACTAACATTTTTCCTCCCAACCGTATATATATTTAACAGGTGCGGTGAATTAAGGAGGTACGTGCGATGAAAGTATATTATTTCAGGCTGCCGGCGCCCATTCTCAACTTTTTGAAAAAGGCGTTCAAGCAGTAACCAAAAAGTGCGCGGCCAACTGACCGCGCACTTTTATTTTACCTTAAACAAACTATTTATCTTCCGGCTCCGGCTGCTGCACGGCAGCACGCGGAAAGCGACGTTTAACGTCTGTCATCGAAACGTAGCCGTTGATGATGGCGCCTTCCTCAACCACCAAAGTTTGGGTGGTGAGGTTGCCGCTGACCGAGGCGTTGGCGCGAATAACCGCTTTGCGCTGGGTTTTGGTGTTGCCCTCCACAGTGCTGTCCAGATCCAGCGAGCTGCTGGTGATATCGCCGGTGATACGGGCATTGTGCTGCACCACCAGGTCGCCGCGCATATCCAGATTGCCCTGTACCTGGCCGCCGTCCACAAAAGCGTCTTTGGCGGCAAGATTGCCATCGACCTTACCGGAAAGCAGAATATTGTTATCGCAGGTAATGTTGCCGGTCACCTTGCCCTTGATGTACAGGCTGGCCACCGATTCAATATCGCCCTTGATAACCGTGCTTTCGGAAATAAACGTCTCGTCCGACATTTTGGTTTCCAGCGGACGAGCCGCAGACTCCGTCCAAAGCTGCAATTCCGGCTCGGCCTTGGGCGGCTGATAATCGGGAGCCTGCCAAAAATCAGCCTCGGGCGCGGCCGGCACCGGCGCAGCCTTGGGTTCGGCAGCGGCAGGAGCAGGCTGTGCCGCAGGTTGGGGCGTACCTGACGTCTCCGCCGTGCCTTTATCCAAGCCGAAAACATCGGCCATTGCTTTCTTGAAGTTGTTGCGTGTCTCTCCCATTACTGACCCTCCTGCACATAACTAAAGTGAACCGGCGTCACCGCCGGGGTGAGCGGCGCAAAGGTGAAGCCCTCCGCCCGCAGATTCTCAATCGCAATGCCGATCGCTTCAACGGTGTGTTGATGACCCGAGCCGTCATGGCAATCAATGACGGCAAAACGGTTCTTGGCCGCGCCGTCGCAGATAGCGGCGGCAATGGTTTCGGCAGAAGCGCCGTCCGCCGTGTCGGCAGCGTAAACATTCCAATCGTAATAAACAAACCCGCGCCGGGTCATCTCGGCAATGATCTGTTGGTAAAGATCGGTATTATAGGCGTTGATGCTGCCGCCCGGGAAGCGGAAAATCTCCGGCGGCTGGCCGGTTTGCTCCAATATCACCTGATACATTTTGTCGAAATCCTCCAAAAACGCCTCGACGGACTCATAGACCGCGCGGTATTTGTGGGAATAGCTGTGGATACCGACGGTATGCCCGCGCCGCGCCGCTTCAGCAATCATATCAAGCTCGGCGGGGTTCTGCGCCGTCACAAAAAAGGTGGCTTTCACATCATAGGCGTCAAGCTGATCCAGCAAATCGGCGGTGAGGGTGGAGGGGCCATCGTCAAACGTCAAGTATGCCGTCTTGCCGTAGGGGATACTCTTTACCGTGTCGTTGGCGCTGCTGTAAAGCTCCGGATACAGCTGCTGATAGGAGAGGGCAGCACTATCGTCAGCGGGCAGAGGAGCGGGTTCCGCCTTTTCGGGCAACGCTGCCAACTGCTCCTGAAGCGAATTGACTTGCTTCGCCAGCTCGTTAGATTTGGCGTAGCCGCTGATGCCCACGCCAAATGCGGCAATTACAATCGCCAGAACCGTCAGCCAGATAATATGCTTAAAAAAGCGAACACTGCCCACGTATTTCATCTCAACCGTTCACTCCCAAATGCCGCAAATATACATTTATAACATATTTATTATAGACTATCAAGCGGGCATTTGCAACAAAAACTTACCAAATCGTGGCAAAATGGCCGCCATATGACACAATTCTCCCCACAAAAAAGAGAGAGCCGAAGCTCTCTCTTTTTTGTGGGGTTTAGTTATTTCTGCATATTCACCCTGCCGGTTTCGGCACTGTAATCCACCGTGTAGCCCAGCTTTTCAAAATCGCGCACTTTCAGGTAAGAGCGGCCGGCCTTGGCGTCAGTGAAGCCGGTGACGTAGATCTTCTTTTCGCCCTGCTGCACATAGGCCTGCTTCTTGGCGCTGTCCCAGAAAACGTCCTCGCCGCAGGCCTCGCCGATAGCGCGCAGCGGCAGATAAGTCGTGTTGTTGATCACACGCACTTCAGGATTGAGCGTGCCGCTCTCGTCCAGCAGCGAGCAGTCATAGTATTGGGTGTAATACATATAGTCATCGTCCAGGTAGATGGTGGCCGAAACGCCGCTGGGATAAAATTTCGCGTGACCCTGTTCGATCAGCTTTTCCACATCAACCGCATCTGTGGGCACGGTGATAGTCAGCGAGTTCAGCACCTTGATATCGCTCTCCACCTGCATATACGTCTTCATATCAGAGGTGCTGCCGGTCATTGCGGCGGTCATGGTCATGCTGCAATCCATCTTTTCGGTGTAAGAGGTGCTGCTGTTTTTGGTCAGGTCATAGGTCAGGTCAAATTTCGGCATATCAACGCCGGTCAGCCCCTCATTAAGCGTATCCTGCAAATCCTTGATGTCAACATCGGTAACTTCGTCCTTGATGGCGGCAAACTCATTCAGGCTGTCGATAAGCTCTTGCTTCTCGGTCGCCTCAAACAGAGTGGAGCCCTCAACGTATTCTTTCAGCGCGGCGGCCACGGTATCCGTGTTCTTCACGGTGTAGGCAAGCAGATCACTGAGCAGCTTGGCGCAGGATTTGTTATCGAGCTTCAGCGTATACGTCTTGCCGGAAGCGGCAAAAGCGTCACTGTCAAAATCGCCGAACGCCTTATCCAACGCGGTCATCAGCTTCAGCGCTTCTTCGGTGTAAACCTTGCCGACTTCAGACTTAACATCGGCAAAAGCGGCCTTTTCGTCCTCGTCCAGCAGCTCAACTTTCAGCCATGCCGCGTCGCCGAACAGCGCTTTGGTAGCCTCATACTCAGCTTTAACGTCCTCCGAAGCCTCGGCCAGCAGCTGCATGGTATTCAGCACACCGTCCGCCCGGAAATACAGCGTTGTGTTGTCCAGATACATCACGATGGGGAACTCATTTCCGCCCGCAGTCAGCTTGGCGTCAAGCTCCATGCGCATATTCTTCTGATCGGTCTTGCCGGTGTAGGTGAGCGTCATCTTCTCCAGCAGATCAGCGGGGAGACCCTCCGCTTGCAGCATATCGGAAAGCTCCTTGCTCTCCACGCCAAAGGTGAGGGTGCCGGTCTCCTCAAGATACTGCTGGCTGTTGATATCATAAAGCGTCTTCCAATAGCTCAGCATATCGCCGCTGCATGCGCCGCAAAGCGCCACCACCAGCGCCAGCATAGCCGCGATCAGGGCAATTTTCCAGGTTCTTTTCTGCATTTTTTGTCCTCCTTTTCCTATACAACAATTCGCGATGAATTAATATGTTATATTTTCGACGAGGCAGGCGCATTTCCTCTTGATTTCCGCCCGGATTTACGGTAAAATGAAGAAAAGTTGAGTTAATTTTGCTACATATATAATATGCTATTTTTAAGGAGGATTTTCGTCCATGTACACTCAGGAACAGGTTTTGGAGATTTTTGCGCGCACCGGGGTTTTGCTGGAGGGGCATTTCCGCTTGACGTCGGGACTGCATGCCGCTAAATATCTGCAATGCGCCCAGCTTTTGCAGTATCCCAACGAGGCCGGGCCGCTTTGCGAGCAGCTGGCCGATTACTTCCGCGACGCGGGGGCAACGGTGGTGGCCGGGCCGGCCACCGGCGGCATTATTCTGGCCTATGAAGTGGCCAAATCGCTTGGCGTGAAAAACATCTTCGGCGAGCGGGAAAACGGCGTGATGACGTTCCGCCGCGGCTTTAAGGTGGAGCCGACCGATAAAGTGCTGGTGCTGGAGGACGTGGTGACCACCGGCGGTTCCGTTAAAGAGCTGATCGACTGCGTGCGCCAGGCCGGGGCAGAGGTTATCGGCGTGGCCTCGCTGGTTAACCGCAGCGGCGGCCGGGTAGATTTCGGCGTGCCGTTCAAATCGCTGGTCAATCTGGATATCACCACTTACCAGCCGGACGACTGCCCGATGTGCAAGGCTGGCAGCGTGGCGTACAAGCCCGGCTCCCGTCAGGTATAATCGCAAACAGACAAAGCAAAAGCCCCGCAACAGCGGGGCTTTATTTTTTTGCGGCGTTTATTTTTCCGCCGGCGCCCAATGCTTCAGCTTGGGCAGCTGCGCTTCATAGTAGGCGCGCGCCTGTTCGGGCGGCCATTGTTCATTCGCCATATGCTCAACCAGAAAATCAGTCAATTCCTCAAGGCTCGAATAAACGAATTTGCCGTCGGCATAGCACCATTTGCAGTATGCCTCGTTGAAAGCGCCGTCCGGTTCCCTGCTGAGCGAAGAATCGTCGAGCGGCATACCGCAGCACTGGCAGATCAACTGCCGGGGCGAGCCAAGCAGCGTATTGATCGAAACGTCAAATAACTGCGAGAGCAATTTGAGCGTCTCGGTGTTCGGCACGGTTTCGCCGGTTTCCCAGCGCGACACCGCCTGGCGGGTAACAAAGATCTTGGCCGCCAGATCGTCCTGCGAAAGCCCGCTTTTAGTTCGGAGTGCTAAAATAACGTCTTTGGTCTCCATATAAATCACCACCTCTACGGATAGTATAACACCGCCGGCGCCGCCAGCCAAGCAACGCGCTGTTGCTATAAAAGTGCGTCCGCGCCGATCATGCCCAGGCTATACAGCAGCAGCACCGGAATTTTGGCCAGGCATAGCACCAGCAGAAACTGCTGCGCCGGCATTTTGGAAAGCCCTGCCAGCATACAGAGAGCGTCGTCCGGCGCAAACGGCAGCAAGATCAACAGCAGAAACATGCGCCGAAACAGCTTTTCATTGTCCAGCCAGCGAAAATATTTGCGCCAATGCTCCGGGCTGATACGCGAGCGGGCAAAATCGCGGCCGAAAAACCGCGTCAGGGCAAACGCCAGCGTGGAGCCCAGCACAATGCCGATATAATTGACAAAAAAGCCGCGCCACGGGCCAAAGCTGATGACCACCGCCGTCAGCACCACGCCGCCGGGGATAAACGGCACCAGAATTTGCAGCAAATGCATTGATATCGGCACCAGCGGCGCCCAAAGCCCGGCGCGGTCGACATAGCCGCGCAGTGTGTCCAGATCATGAAAAACACCGAGCCGCCACGCCCACAGGCAAAGCACGGCAAGCACCGCCACCAGCAGGATAAACAGCCAGGTTTCCGCCTTGATTTTGTGTTTAATTCTCGTGTTGTTCAGAATCATGTTGCTCAGAATCTTGTTCCTCCCGTTCATTCAGACGCTGTGCCAGCGAGTTGTTCAAAAACGCCTCACGCAGGCTGGCATTGGAAACGTGAGTGTAAATTTGCGTGGTTTGCAGCGTTTCATGCCCCAAAGCCTGCTGAATGACCCTGATATCGGTGTTGGCATTCAGCATATTGGTGGCCGCCGTGTGGCGCAATTTGTGGGGCGAGAGCCTGGCCGCGTCCAGATTAGCCTTGGCAAAGTATTTCTTCACCATACGCTCGATTGCCCGGTGAGACAGGCGCTGGCCTTTCTGGCTGATAAACAGCGCCTTTTCTTTCGGGTCTTTCGGCTCCGGGCGCTTGGCGGCATACACGTTGTAGGCTTCAATACAGAGTTCAGGCAGGTAAATGGTGCGCTGCTTGCTGCCTTTGCCGGTGACCACCAGCTGAAGACCGTCGGCGCCGCCTTCCTGATATGGTCGGATATCGCCGACGTTGATGCCCACCAGCTCGTCGATACGCAGGCCGCAGCACATAAACAGCGTGATGATCAGGTAATCACGCGCGGCGTTTTTATCCAATGAGCGGCGAATGGCCTCCAATAATTCGACACAATCCTCCTCGGTCAGGAAAACCGGCAATTTTCGCTTGAAAGCAGGGGATTCCACCATTTCGCAGGGATTGTCCTCCAGGCGGTAGGTTTTATAGCACATATAATCGAAATAAGCGCGCACGGCAGCCAATTTCCGCGCGCGGGTGGCAGGGGCCAGCCCCTTATTGCTCATATAATAGAGATAATCGGCAATGTCGATACGGTCGATATTCTGCACGTCGGCAACGGTCAGGTGAAGATAGGCTTCCTCGGGAGAGCCATCTTTTGCGGCGTTTTTATTGTGCGTCAGATAAAACTCAAAGAACGCCCGCAGGTCTATGGAATATTCGTAGGCCGTGTTGCGCGATTTGTTTTTGATACCGACGAGATAGCTTAAAAAATCCTGAACCACCGGCGGCGCGGGCACCGGCTGCTTATGATACTGCGTCATGCGCCAAACCTCCATACTGCAACAATAAAACTTGCACGTCACACAATTAAATGCGGCAATTACTTCTATATTATAATACTACTTACGCCAAATGTCAATAACGCCGCAAAATATTCATTTTGCGGCGTTATATGTGCGGCGGCCATTTTATAGCGTTTTACATAAGTCTGCGTCACTACATCTTGACACCAGAACCAAAATGGCGTATAATATTAAGATAAAGTTTTGCGTACCAAAAAAAACGGTGCTTGCCGCGTGGGCAGGCGTTTTATTTTTTGGCGCGATTGCGGGAGGCTAATATGGCACAGGACAATTTTGTTATCACCATTGCACGGGAATACGGCTCCGGCGGGCGGCTGATCGGTAAACGGCTGGCCGATAAACTGGGCGTCGCTTTCTACGATAAGGAGATCATCACGCTGGCGGCGGAAAACAGCGGCCTGAGCGAGGATTTTCTGAAAGAGCACGACCAGAACAAGCGGAAGCTTAACTTCCTTTCCAACGTGTTTATCAGCAGCAAATCGCTGCCGCTTTCCGAACAGGTTTATCTGGCGCAATGCCAGGTTATCCGAGAGGTGGCGGCCAAAAGCTCCTGCGTTATCGTGGGACGCTGCGCCGACCACGTTCTGGCCAACGAGCCGCGCTGTATCAAGACGTTTATCCGCGCGCCCAAGGAAGAAAAAATCCAGCGTATCACCAAGTATTACAACGAGGTTTTTGACGATCCCGCCGCCTATGCCGCCAAAATCGACAAGGAACGCGCGGCGCATTACAACTATTTTACGCTGGGTCATTGGGGCGACGTGCGGAATTACAACCTGACGGTAGACAGCTCCTGCGGTATCGACGCGGCGGTCGATGTTATCCGCCTGTATGCCGAGCGGTATCTGGCCGAACACAAATAGATTTTGCTACATAGAGGTATTTTATGAACGAGAACACATTAACCGAAAATATCAAACCGCAGCCGCCGGAAAATAAAATGGGCGTGCTGCCGGTGAACAAATTACTGCTCACCATGTCGATCCCGATGATCATCTCCATGCTGGTGCAGGCGCTTTACAACATCGTAGACAGCGTCTGGGTCTCCTACATCAATCAGGACGCGCTGACGGCGGTTGGGCTGGCCTTTCCGATGCAGAATCTGATGATGTCGGTGGCCATCGGCACGGGCGTCGGTATCAACGCCCTGCTCTCCAAAAGCCTGGGCGAGAAAAACCAGCAGCTCGTCAACCGCACGGCGGCCAACGGCGTGTTTATCGAGCTGATGAGCGCCCTCGTCTTTATGGTGCTGGCAATCCTGATCATTCGCCCGTTCTTTCTGGTGCAGAAAACCAGCGACGTTATCATGGAATACGGCACGGCCTATCTATCCATCTGTATGCTCATCTGCCTGCCCGTTTTCGGCCAGGTGACGTTTGAACGGCTGCTGCTTTCCACCGGCAAAACGGTTTACAGTATGATCACGCAGGCTTTCGGCGCCGTGCTGAACATTGTGCTTGATCCCCTGCTGATTTTCGGCGTCGGCCCGTTTCCGGAACTTGGTATCCGCGGCGCGGCCATCGCCACCGTCACCGCGCAATGCTGCGCCATGCTGCTGGCGATCTATTTTAACCTGCACGTCAATAAGGAGATCCAATTCAGCGCCTTTGCCGGCTTCCGCCCCAGCCTCGGCATCATCAAGCGTATCTACGCGGTTGGCCTCCCCTCCATCATCATGACCTCCGTGAGCTCGGTGATGACGTTTGGCCTGAACAAGATACTGCTTTCGTTTACGGATACCGCCGTGGCGGCATTCAACGTCTACTTTAAGCTGCAAAGCTTCGTGTTTATGCCGGTTTTCGGCCTGAATAACGGCATGGTGCCTATCATCGCCTACAATTACGGCGCAAGAAAGCCGGAACGCGTTATCAAAACCATCAAACTCAGCATATGCTATGCCGTAAGCATCATGCTGCTGGGGCTGTTGATACTGCAAACCTGCCCCACCCTGCTCTTAAACATCTTTAACGCCAAACCAGAGTTGATCGAGATCGGCGTGCCGATGCTGCGCATTATCTCGCTGCACTTTATCTTTGCAGGCTTCTGTATCATCTGCGGCTCGGTGTTCCAGGCGCTGGAAAAAGGCTTCCTCAGCATGATGATATCGCTTTGCCGGCAGCTTCTGGTGCTGCTGCCCAGCGCGTATCTGCTCTCGCTGACCGGGGTTTTGAACTACGTCTGGCTGGCCTTCTTGATCGCCGAATCATGCTCGCTGACACTGACGATCCTGGCGCTTATCAAGGTATACCGCGAGAAGATCAAGCCGCTTTGCACATCCCCCACCCCACAGGCGGCCTGAAAAAATTTCTAAAAAACTTTCCCAAAAACGCTTGACAAAACAAAAATTACATGATTTAATGGTATAAACCGATGAGACGGAGATAAAACTAATAGCGCACTCACAGAGAGCCATCGTTGCTGAGAGTATGGCAGTTAGCGGATTAGACAAATGGACCGTTGAGGGTCGGAGGAACAGGCTTTCCGCCTAAGTATTCTTGAACGGGCGCTCCCGTTACAGAGCAAGGGGTTTGCTGGAACCCTGATTGAGCTGGCCGCCGTATCTTGGCGGCAATTAAGGTGGCACCGCAGGTAATGACCTGTCCTTAACTATTAAGGGCAGGTCTTTTTATATTATCTGAAAAATTAAGAAAAGAGGAATCGAAAATGAAAAAACTGTTATCGCTTATTCTGACTCTCGCCATGCTTACTATGCTGGCCGCCTGCGGCGGCGGCGATACCCCTGCCCCCAACGGCAGCAACCAAAGCACTGCCAACCAAACCTATAACGTCGGCCTTTTACAGCTGGTGGAACACCCCTCGCTGGACGAGATCCGCACCGCGATCGAAGCCGAGCTGGCCGATAAGGGCTATGGCGACGTGATCAAGATCGATTATGTGAACGGCCAGAACGACGCCACCACCATGAACACCGCCGCGCAGAAGTTTGTCGCCGACGGTGACGACGCGATCATCGCCATCGCCACCAACGCCGCCCAGAGCGTGGCCGCCGCGACGCAGGATATTCCGATCATCTTCTCGGCGGTAACTGACCCTGTGGCCGCTGAACTGGTCAGCGATCTCTCCGCCCCCGACGGCAATGTTACCGGCATTTCCGACTATATCGACGTGGCTGCCATCTTCGGGCTGGCCGAGGAATTGACCCCCGATGTGCAGACCTACGGCTTCATCTACAACATGGGCGAGGTCAACTCCGTCTCGGTTATCGAGCAGGCCAAGGCATATCTCGACGCCAAGGGTATCGCTTACGAGGAAGCTTTCGTCACCAACATCGGCGAGGTTACCACCGCCGCTCAGTCGCTGGTCGGCAAGGTGGACGCCTTCTTCCTGCCGATCGACAACACCGTGGCTTCCGCGATGAGCAACGTGGCCGATATCGCCAACGCCAACCAGATCCCGGTTTACACGGCGGCCGACTCGATGGTGAATGACGGCGGCTTGGCCACTGCGGGCGTCAATTACACGCAGCTGGGCAAACAGACCGCCGATATGCTGATCCGTATTCTGATCGACGGCGAATCCGTAGCCGATAACCCAGTGGAAGTGCTGACCGAGTATTCCGTCACCGTCAACCCGGAAACCGCCGCGGCCATTGGCGTTGACGTCAGCGCCTACACCGCCGAGTAAAAACGCATAAAGCCCCGCGGCAGCCTGCAACACGGCTGCCGCAAGGCTGTTTAAAAGGAAGTTTAACCATGACATTGACACTCTTTCAGGGTACGATGGAACAGGCGCTGATTTACAGTTTGGTAGCAGTCGGCCTGTTCATCTCCTTTCGTATCCTCAACATCGCCGATTTAACGGTGGACGGCGGCTTTACGCTGGGCTGTGCCACCAGCGCCGTGGCCACGCTGGCCGGGCACCCATTTCTCGGGCTGCTGCTGGCGCTGTTTGCCGGTGCGCTGGCCGGGCTGGTGACGGCGGTGCTGCAAACCAAGCTGAAAGTGCAGCCGATTTTGGCCGGTATCATCACCATGACGGCGCTCTACTCCATCAACCTGATGATCATGCAGAACCGCGCCAACCTGCCCCTGCTGAAATGCGACACCATTTACACGTGGGCGGCGGGCTGGCTGCCGGCCAACCTCTGCAAACTGCTGCTGCTGGCGCTCATCGTGGCGCTGGTATTGCTGGGCGTGTTCATCTTCTTAAGAAGCGGCCTGGGGCTTTCCGTCCGCGCGACGGGCGATAACCCCGATTTGGTGCGCTCCTCCTCCATCAATCCCAGCCACACCATCACCATCGGCCTTTGCGTCGCCAACGCTCTGGTGGCGCTTTCCGGTGCGCTGCTGGCGCAATACCAGCTGTTCTCCGAGATCACCACCGGCACCGGCATGGTGGTCATCGGCCTGGCGTCGCTGATCATGGGCGAGGCTATCGTGGGGCGCGGCGGCCTGATCCGCTGCCTGCTGGGAACGCTGGTCGGCTCGGCGGTATACCGGCTGATTATCGCCATCGCCATCACCTCCTCCCTCCAGCCCTCCAATCTGAAGCTGATTTCCGCCATTATCGTGGCCGTCTCCATCTCATGGCCGGCCATACGCGAAAAACTGGCCGTCCATAAGCTGAAAAAAGCGGCCATGCAGGCGGCCAGAGAGGAGGACAGCCATGCTTGAACTGCGTCACGTCAGTAAGACGTTCAATAAAGGCACCCCCAGCGCCAAGCAGGCGCTTAATGACCTCTCGCTGCATTTGAACGCCGGCGATTTCGTCAGCATTATCGGCAGCAACGGAGCGGGCAAAAGCACCGTGTTTAACGCGATCGGCGGCAGTTTTCTGGTCGACGCCGGGCGTATCTTCCTCGACGGTCAGGACGTCACTTTCCTGCCGGAGCATAAGCGTGCCGGCAGCATTGGCCGCCTCTTCCAAGACCCGCTGCGCGGCACGGCGCCGAACATGACGATCGAGGAAAATCTGGCGCTGGTCTATCTGCGCGCCAACAAGTCGCGCTCCATCTTCGGCATCACCAACAAAGAGCGTGATTTCTTCCGCGAGAAGCTGGCCACACTGAACCTGGGCCTGGAGGATCGGCTGAAAAGCAAGGTTGGCCTGCTCTCCGGCGGGCAGCGACAGGCGCTGACCCTGCTGATGGCCACCATGATAACACCCAAGGTACTGCTACTGGACGAACACACGGCGGCGCTTGACCCGGCCACCGCCGACAAGGTGCTGGAGCTGACCCGCCGCATCGTCGCGGACGGGCATATCACCACCATGATGATAACCCATAACATCGGCAGCGCGCTGGCGCTGGGCAACCGCACCATTATGATGAACGAGGGGCAGATCATTCTGGACGTATCCGGTGAGGAGCGCGCGCGGCTGACCGTACCGGAGCTTTTAGAGCTTTTCCGCGAGAAAAGCCACACCGCCCTGGACGACGACCGAATTTTGCTGCGGGCGGATTGACAAACGCCGCCCGTGGTGCTATGATAAGCGTAACAGTTGAATATTTTGGGGAGCTCATATCGGTGGGCTGAGAGGAAGTCTGCAACTTCGACCCTTGACCTGATTTGGATAATGCCAACGTAGGGAATTTTGCTGAATTTTAGCGAGGTATGCTTGGCGTGCCTCGCTATTTTATTTAATCTGCTTAAGGAGGAATGTTTTATGTTGAAAACCTGTTTGGAAAACGTGCGGGCAGGCTGCCCCCTGGTACACTCCATCACCAATTACGTTACGGTGAACGACTGCGCCAACGTGCTGCTGGCCGCCGGGGCCTCGCCCATCATGTCCGACGACGCGGGCGAGGTGGAAGAGATCACGGCGCTGTGCCGCGCCACCGTGCTGAACATCGGCACGCTGAACGAGCGCACCATTCAATCCATGCTGCTGGCCGGTCAAAAGGCCAACGCCCTCGCCCACCCCGTGGTACTTGACCCGGTCGGCGCAGGCGCCAGCGCGCTTCGCACCTCGACCTGCCGCCTGCTGCTGCGGGAAATCAAATTCAACGTTATCCGCGGCAATATTTCGGAAATTAAGGCGCTGGCATTGGGCAGCGGCAGCACCCAAGGTGTGGACGCCGCCCTGGCCGATCAGATAACCGACGCCAACCTCGCTGAAGCCGTCGCTTATATCCGCGCTTTCAGCCGGCAGACCGGGGCGATCATCGCCGTCAGCGGCGCTATCGACGTGGTTTCTGACGCGGACAGAAGCTACATTATTAAAAACGGTCACCCGGCTATGAGCAAAATAACCGGCAGCGGCTGTATGCTCTCCGCCTTGGTGGCGGCCTATCTGGCAGCCAACCCGGCAAACCCGCTGGAGGCGGCTGCTGCCGCTTTCGTACTGATGGGCTTGGCCGGAGAAAAGGCCGCGGCAGTTTCCGCCGGTACCGGCAGCTTCCGAACCAACCTGCTGGACGCAGTCAGCACTATCACCGCTGAAGATTTGAAAGCAGGTGCAAAAATTGTTGAATTTTGATTTGCGCGCCGCCCTACGCCTTTACGCTATCACCGATAGAGCCTGGCTGGGTAATCAAACGCTATACGCACAGGTTGAAGCGGCGCTCTCGGGCGGCGTCACCATGCTGCAGCTGCGCGAGAAAGATATGCCGGACGACTTGTTTCTGGCCGAAGCCCGTCAGATCAAGCAGCTGGCTGACGCTTATCAGGTACCGTTGATCATTAATGACAATTTGGCAGTGGCACTATCCAGCGGCGCGGCGGGGCTGCATATCGGGCAGGACGATTGCCCGGTGACGGCGGCACGGCAGGCGCTCGGCGCGGAGAAGATCCTCGGCGTCTCCGCCCAAACGGTGGAACAAGCGCTGGCTGCCGAAGCCGCCGGGGCTGATTATCTTGGCGTGGGCGCGATTTACAGCACCGCTACCAAGACTGACGCTAAATTGGTCTCGCCGGAAAAGCTGGCTGAAATCTGCCGGGCGGTTAAAATTCCGGTGGTGGCCATCGGCGGTCTGACCGCGGATAATCTCCCTCCCCTCCTCGCCTCCGGTATCGTGGGCGCGGCGCTGGTTTCGGCCGTCTTCGCCCAGCCCGATATCGCCGCGGCCTGCCGCCGTTTGAGCGAAGTCATCAAACTTTAATTACATAAAAACAAAAAATCCTGAATGGGAAGGCTGCCAAACGTCCTCCTATTCAGGATTTTAATATTCAATTTTAGCGACCGAAGAACCCGGTTTACTGCACCTTTCGCAGTTCAGCTTCGATTGTATCAATCAAATTCTGAGCCGCCATAGTCGCAGAAATCTGGTCGTGGCGAATCAAATCTTCTGCCTTGGCCATAGCCTCGACCACCTGAGGATTGTTAAACACCAGATTGTGCACGTGTTCTTCCGTCATGTGAGTCACCCATTCCATGGTCTGATCCTTGCGACGCTTATCCAGGCGGCCGGAATCCACCATCATCTTGTTGAACTCCTCGATGACGCTCCACATCTCCATAACACCCTCGCCGGTGTAGGAGGAACAGGTGTACGCCTTGGTAGTCCAGCCTTCCGTGGCGGGACGCAGCATATGCAGCACCTGCTCATAGTCGGCGCGGGCAACCAAAGCCCTCTGTTTATTATCGCCGTCGGCCTTGTTGACCAGGATAGCGTCGGCAATTTCCATGATACCTTTTTTGATACCCTGCAAATCGTCGCCTGCGCCGGTCAGCGCCACCATCAGGAAGAAATCGACCATCGAACGCACGGTGGTCTCACTCTGACCAACACCAACGGTTTCTACCAAAATGATTTCATAACCAAAGGCTTCGCAAAGCAGCATGGTCTCGCGGCTTTTTCTGGTTACGCCGCCCAACGTGCCGCCCGAAGGAGAAGGACGAATAAAGGCATTTGCCGCTTTCGACAAGGTTTCCATTCTGGTTTTATCGCCCAAAATACTGCCCTTAGTGATCGAGCTGCTGGGGTCAACTGCCAAAACGGCCACTTTCTTGCCCTGCTGACAGAGCCTGGAGCCCAAAGCTTCAATAAATGTACTCTTGCCGGCACCCGGCACACCCGTGATACCGACACGAATCGACTTGCCGGTATAGGGCAAAATTCCCTTAATAATCTCCTGACCGAGTTCAAAATGTTTAGGCGCATTACTCTCGATGATGGTAATGGCCTTGGAAAGCAACATCCTATCATGGTTGATAATGCCGTTAATCAACTCTTCGGCCGTGTATTTTTTAGGTTTGTAAATCGGAGCTTTCGGCTTCGCTTTTTTGGCGTCAACGCCAGTCATTACAAAGCCCGGGTACTGTTCATTGCTGGCGCCCTCCGGAATCCACTCCGGTTTGTATACGTCATAGTTATTTTCATCAGCCATTATAGTGTACCCTCCTGTGCTAAAAATTTTTAAAATGTATACCAGAACAGGATTGAGCCGAAAGCCCAATCCTATTCCAGTATAACAAGACTATTCAACTAACGGCGAACCGCAAGCGGTAAGCTTAGATTAGTCGGCCAGTCTCTCGTTCAGTTTGATCAGGATCTCGCGAGCGCAAGCCGGCAATTCAGAGCCGGGGCCAAAGATGGCAGCCGCGCCATGATCATACAGGAACTGGTAATCCTGAGCAGGAATTACGCCGCCGGCAATAACCATGATGTCGCCGCGGCCTCTCTTCTCCAGCTCTTCAACCAACTGCGGCAGCAAGGTCTTATGACCGGCAGCCAGCGAGGACATGGCAACAACATGAACGTCGTTATCCACAGCGTCCTGAGCAGTTTCGGCAGGAGTCTGGAACAAGGGACCCATATCAACGTCGAAGCCCATATCGGCATAAGCGGTAGCGCAGATCTTAGCGCCGCGGTCATGGCCGTCCTGACCCATCTTAGCGATGTAGATACGAGGACGACGACCGTGGTTCTTCTCGAACTCGTCAGCCATATCCTGAACTTCTTTGATAACGTCAGCGTTGCTGTATTCAGTGCTGTATACGCCGGAGATGGTGCGAATGATAGCCTTATGACGGCCAACAACCTTCTCGATTGCGTAGGAGATTTCGCCCAAGGAAGCACGAACACGGGCAGCGTTCAGAGACAGCTCCAGCAGATTGCCTTCGCCGCTCTCGGTGGCGTTGGTGATGGCTTCCAGAGCCTTATCAACATCAGCCTGGTTGCGGTTAGCACGCAGTTTCTCCAGACGAGCGATCTGAGCGTTACGCACGGCAGTGTTATCAACGTCCAGAACGTCCAACGGATCCTCATGATCCAGCTTGTAGTCGTTCAGGCCGATGATCTTTTCCTTGCCGGAGTCGATGCGAGCCTGACGACGAGCGGCAGCCTCTTCGATTCTCATCTTCGGCAGACCGGTTTCGATAGCTTTTGCCATACCACCCAACTCCTCAACTTCCTGAATCAGATTCCAACCACGACGGATCAACTGCTGGGTCAGAGCTTCTACATAATAGGAGCCAGCCCACGGGTCGATAACCTTGCAGACCTTGGTCTCATCCTGGATATACAGCTGAGTGTTACGAGCAATACGAGCGGAGAAGTCGGTCGGCAGAGCGATGGCTTCGTCCAAAGCGTTGGTGTGCAGGGACTGGGTGTGGCCCAGAGCAGCGCCCATAGCTTCTACGCAGGTACGAGCTACGTTGTTGAAAGGATCCTGCTCGGTCAAAGACCAGCCGGAAGTCTGGCAGTGAGTACGCAGAGCCAGGGACTTCGGATTCTTAGCGCCGAAGCTGTTAACGATCTTGGCCCACAGAGTACGGGCAGCACGCATCTTCGCTACTTCCATGAAGTAGTTCTTGCCGATGGCCCAGAAGAAGGACAGACGAGGCGCAAAAGCGTCAACCGTCAGGCCAGCGTTGATACCGGTACGGATATAATCCCAGCCGTCGGCCAGAGTGTAAGCCATTTCGATATCATTGGTAGCGCCGGCTTCCTGCATATGGTAACCGGAAATGGAGATGCTGTTGAACTTCGGCATATTCTGAGAAGTGAAAGCGAAGATATCGCCGATAATTCTCATAGAGGGCGCCGGAGGATAAATATAGGTGTTACGAACCATGAACTCTTTCAGAATATCGTTCTGAATGGTGCCGGCCAAAACTTTCTGCGGAACGCCCTGTTCCTCAGCAGCCAGAATATAGAACGCCAGAACCGGCAGAACGGCACCGTTCATGGTCATGGAAACGGACATCTGATCCAGCGGGATACCGGAGAACAGGATCTCCATATCCAAGATGGAGTCAACAGCCACGCCGGCCTTGCCAACGTCGCCGACTACACGCTCGTTATCGGAGTCATAGCCGCGGTGGGTAGCCAAGTCGAAAGCGATGGACAAGCCTTTCTGACCGGCAGCCAGGTTACGACGATAGAAAGCGTTGGATTCCTCAGCAGTGGAGAAACCAGCATACTGACGAACAGTCCACGGACGAACCACGTACATCGTGGGATAAGGGCCACGCAGATTCGGAGCAATACCGGCCATGAAACCGATTTGGTTGCAGTCTGCATAGTCTTCTTTGGTATACAAAGGTTTTACATCAATCTGTTCCATTGTACGAGTGCTCAACTCTTCAATGGTTTTGCCAGTCTGAGCTTCAATCTGCTTTTTCCAAGCATCGTAGCTAGCAGTAGACATTAGCAAATCCCCCTTTCTTCCTGGATAGCTTTCAAGATCTGATAGCAGTTGGCGCCAACATGGATATACTGGTCAACGCCGGCCTTATCAAAGGCTTCCTTATTTTCACCCGGAGCGCCGGCCAGGTAAACTTTCATGCCGGGCTTCGCAGCCTTGATGGCCTTGGTGATTTCAGGAACGATTTCCGGATAAACGTCGTCGGTGCCGCAGATAACAGCAACATCAGCGCCGGAGTCGATGGCAGCCTTAGCAGCCTCGGCAGCAGTCGGGAAACCGTCATTGCCGATAACGTTGAAATGAGCAACCTCAAAGAAGCTGCGGCTGAAGTCAGCGCGACCCTTATGCTTCGGAATCGGACCAAAGTTGGTCAGGAAGATGTTGACCTTCTTGCCCTCGGCAGCGGCTTTCTCGGTAGCCATACGCATAGCTTCATACTGCTCAACCCAACGATGGGGCTCGATAGCAGCAGCCTTAACGGCTTCGCCCTTGTTCAGAGCCTTGCGGGCGTCAGCCAGAGCGGTCTTGCCGGCAGCGGCTTTAGCGCGGGCAGCCTTGGCAGCCTTCAGCTCTTCGCAGTTGGTGGGCAGCAGCTCTTCAACCATGTTAGCATAGTTGTTGTTGCCAACAGCGCTGTCTTTTCTCAGCTGCAGGTTCTTGAAGCGTTCTTCCAGAACAGCAGCAACAGCAGCCTGAACTTTGCCGTCCTTAACGGCGCAGAAGATGCAGCCGGTCTCTTCGATCAGAGCCTTAACAGCGTCAACGATCTGAGCAGTCAGAGTCTCAACGTAATAGGAGCCGCCGGCCGGGTCAACGGTAGCGGTCATGTTGAACTCTTCCTTGAACAGCAGCTGCTGGTTGCGGGCAAAACGCAGAGACTGCGTATCAGCCTGACGGATAGGTTCATCGAAAGGAGCAACCTGCATAGCGTCAATGCCGCCAACCACAGCAGAGAAAGTCTCGGTGGTGGTACGCAGCAGGTTTACATAGGGATCGTAAACGGTCTTGGTGAAAGCGGAGGTGCGGGCGAAGATGTAGATCTTCTGAGCCTCGGCGTCGCCGCCCAATTCCTTAACGGTCTGAGCCCAAACCACCTTGGCAGCGCGCAGACGGGAGATTTCCATGAAGAAGTTAGCGCCGATAGCGAAGGTGAAGCAAACGCTCTTGGCAGCGGTGTTCACGTCGATGCCTCTCTCTACCATAGCCTTTACGTAGTAAGCGGCGGTAGCAACGGCATAAGCAGTCTCCTGAACAGCGCTGGCGCCGCCATGACCATAAACGGTGCCGTCGATGTTGATGACCTTCAGGCCAGCAGGAGCGGTCTTGATGGTATCAGCCATTTCGTCCAGCAGCTCTTCCATAGCGCAGGGCAGCTCGCCGTCGGCCAACAGAGCGCCAACCGGGTCAGCGCCAACAACGCCGGTGGGAGTTACACCGGCTTCCTTGAACAAGCCCAACAGGGGCTTGGCGGAAGCGCCGGCAGCTACGAACAGCGGAGCGTCAATGCCGTCAAAAGCGGCCTTAACGTCAGCAGCGTCCTGCAAAGACAGGCCACGGCCGCAGGCTTCGGCGTCGAAAGCCTTGCCCTGCTTGGTAGCTTTGTCCAGCTGAACGGTTACCGCAGTAGCGCCTTTTTCCAATTCGAACTTGGCCAGCTTGTTGAACTCAGCAGGATCAACAACGTCCAAGCCCTGAGCGATCTTCCAAGGATTGGTCAGATAACCTCCCGCATTGGTGCCTCTGACGTATTCATCGGCGCCGGGCATGGTCTGAGCCATGGCGTTTTTGTCGGTGTCAGCCAGAGTGTAGATGGGCTGCAGGGTGATGCCTTCGTAAGTTTTGGTGTACATCTTCTTATCGAAGGGAGCGCCCTTTAAGGCAGCGATTGCGGCTTCTTTCCATTCTTCATAAGTAGGAACTTTGAACTCATCGAAAGAAACTGCAGGCAACGTTGTGTTTTTTTCTTTTTCCATGTTTAACTTCCTTTCTGTAAATTTATTGTTCATATACTATCCACGCAACAGCCCCGCCCTGCCGCCCAAAGGCTGCGGCGCCGCGTTGCACTCAAACCGTATTACGGGCGACCCTACCAACGCCGGCTGCGCATGACCGCACGCCGTCTCTCTTATGTCGGCACCATAAGAGGGCGGCTGGCCAACTGAACGCCATGCCTGCCGGGTTTAATAAATCGCCGCGCCAACACGCTCTGATATTGCGCGGATTGTAATCAACGGCGGTAATAGATATGCTCAAAAACATACCGGAATCCTCTGCTTTGACGGCCTTTTACCGCCGCCGCCACATAAAAACTCCAAATTACCATTACCAGAATTTATTATATACCACTTACCTTAAATTGTCAACAAATAGCAGCCTTTTCATATCCAAGAAAATATGGTTATTTTTCCGGTTTTATCTGAAATTTTTCCTCTGCGGACAAAATTTTTTTTAGTGCTTGCAAAAGAATTAACATTATTATATAATTTTAGTTATTCATACTGTTTGTTGGGAGGAAAAATTATGGATTTTGTTGTATTGGGCTGTTTTGTTGTGTATCTGGCCATTCTGCTGGCGGTAGGC
>CANQPG010000012.1 GCA_947625705.1 uncultured Peptococcaceae bacterium
CGGCCAAACCCGGTGTGAAAGCCGTGTTTGGGCTGGATTTTGGTTATGTGAACGACGAGACGGCGTTGTTCTGCGGTTTGGTTGATGTGGCGGCGCGGCGGCTTTACGTGTTTGACGAGATATACGAAAGAGGCATGTCGAACGAGCAGATCGCGGCAGCCGTGACCCGGCGGGGATATGCCAAGGAGAAAATACGCGCCGACGCGGCGGAGCCGAAGAGCATTGACCGCCTGCGCGAGCTTGGCTTATATCGCCTGCGGGCGGCCAGAAAGGGGCCGGGGAGCGTTTTGGCGGGGATCGATTATCTGCGGGATTTTGATATAATGGTGCGGCCATGCTGTCGGAATTTTTTGCGGGAGATCGGCGGCTATTGCTGGGAACGTGACCGCGAGGGGCGGTATTTGAACTATCCCCGGGACGAGAACAACCACCTGATGGACGCGATGCGGTATGCCGTATCCGATTTATTGGTGGGCGACGTGTACAGCTTCTAATGTGTCGTGGAATGTCCGGCCGATAATGTGGTAATATGGCAGTGTCAGAAAGAGGGCGGCAATGAGCCGTCTTTTTTTCTGCCCAAAAACAGATGGGAGGAATGATAATGCGGAGTTTTCGGGAGATATGCGAAAATTTGCGGCGCGGGCTGCCGCCGCGTTTGCCGGGGGAGCGCGCCCCGGGCGATTTGCAGATCATGGAATGGGAGCTGGCGCGGTGGCTGGGCGGCGCGGCGCGGGAGCGTATGCTTTGCGGCGAGGCTTATTTTGCCGGCGAGCATGACATTTTGCAGCGCGAGCGCACGGTGATCGGGCGGGGCGGGCAGCAAGAGGTCGTCCGCAACCTGCCGAACAATCGGCTGGTGAACAATCAATACGGCAAGCTGGTGAACCAGAAAGCGGATTACCTTTTGGGGCAGCCGATCAGCTGGGAGGTGGCAGACGCCGGCTTTGACGCGGCGTTGAAGCGGGTTTTTGACCGGCGCTTTATGCGGCAGCTGAAACGGCTGGGCAAGATCTGCTATAACGAGGGGATCGCCTGGCTTTACCCTTATATTGACGGCGAGGGGGCGCTGCGTTTCCGGAGCTTCCCCGGGTATGAGATACTGCCGTTTTGGGCGGACGCCGAGCACAGCCGCCTGGAATGTGCGCTGCGCTTTTATCAGCTGGAAAGCTGGGAGAATGGCGCGGCGCGTCTGATCGACATGGTGGAGATTTTTGACCTCTCCGGCGTACACCGCTTCCGTTATGTGCAGGGGAAGCTGATCCCGGAGGACGCCTGCCACCATGCGTATCTGATCCACAAGCTGGCGGACGGGAGCTTTGAGCGGGTGAATTGGAGCAGGGTTCCGCTGATACCCTTTAAACTGAACGAGCGCGAGCAGCCGCTTTTGCTGCGCGTTAAAGGCTTACAGGACGCGCTGAACCAGGCGCTTTCGCAGTTTCAGAACGCCCTGGAGGAGGACGCGCACAACACGGTTTTGGTCATCAAAAATTATGACGGCACCGATCTGGACGAGTTCCGCCACAATCTGGCCGCCTACGGGGCGGTTAAGGTGAAAACGGTGGACGGCGCGGGCGGCGGTATCGACACGCTTTCCATCAATGTGGACGCGGCGAATTTTGAGGCCGTTATCAAGCTTTTGAAGGACGCCATCATTGAAAACGGCATGGGCTTTGACGCCAAGCTGGAAAAGGGCTACCGCGCGGCCAACGAGCTGAACATCAAATCGATGTACAGCGACATTACGCTGGACGCCAACGACTTTGAGGCGGAATTGCAGGCGGCGTTTGAGGACTTGCTGTGGTTTGTTAAGGTTTATTTGTTCAACACCGGGCAGGGCGATTACATGAACGAGGGCTGGCGGCTGATCTTTAACCGCGACATTATGGTGGACGAGAGCGAGGTCATCGAAAACTGCGTGAAATCGCAGGGCTTGCTTTCCACCGCGGCTATCGTGGCGCAGCACCCCTGGGTGAACGACGTGGGCGGCGAGCTTGAGCGTATCCGGGCTGAGCGGAGCGAACAGGCGCCGGCGGCGGGAGATGAGGAATGAGCGCGATGCGGGTGCAGGTTATTATCAAATGCTCTAATGGGAAATCGGGCGGCTGGCTGGAGCCTGCTTTGCTGGATAAGCCGACCCTGACCCGGGCGGCCAACGCGGCGGCGGTTTTGGAGGCCAGCGTGGTGAAAGCGGGCGATCTGAGCTTTGACGAGGGCGCCGAAATAAAGCTGCTCTGCGACGGGGCGGAGGTGTTTTCCGGACGGGTGTTTACCAAGAGCCGCACCAGACCGGAAATTATCAATATCCGCGCGTATGACGAGCTGCGTTATTTACAGAACCGCGACTGCTGCAGCTTTACCAATGCCACACCGGGGAATATGCTGCGGCAGATCGCCGGTGTGCTGGACTTGCCGCTGGGCGATGTGGCCGACTGCGGGTATCGCTTTACGGCCAAGGTTTATGACAACCGGCGCTATATTGACATGCTGGCCGACGTGCTCTCGGACGTTTTGCGCGCCAAAAGCAAGCATTATTTTGTGCTGGCCGAAAAGGGCAAGCTGTGTCTGCGCGACTGCCGGGAGATGATGGTGGACTGCGTGATGGCGCTGCCGAATTTCAGCGGGTACAGTTATTTGACCACGCTGGACGAGGGCTATGCCAACCGCGTGAAGGTGATCTACGAGGACAAGCGCAAGGGCCTGCGCCGGGAATATCCGGCGGAAAACCGGACGGACATCAAGCGCTTCGGCGTTTTGCAGTATGTTTCGAAGAACGCTTCGGCCAACCGGCAGACCAGAGCGCTGGCGGACAGCCTGCTTAAGGAGATGAACCGCCGCGGCGAGCGGCTTTCGGTGCGTGGGGCGCCGGGCGACCTGCGCGTACGCGGCGGCGCGATGGTGCGGGTGAATTTGAACCTGGGCGACCGCATCGTGAACGATTGGGCGCTGGTGCAAAGCGCCCGGCACACGTTCTTGGGCGGGCATTGTCTGATGGACCTGGATTTGGAGCTTATATGAGGTGAGAAATGTATCATTTTTTTCTGGGAGAAATGGAGCTGCCGCTGGCACCGGAGAAATACGCCCTGCGGCTGCCCAAAAAGAGCGAGGTTTTGACGCTGGCCGACGGGCATGAGGTGGTTTTGAACCGACCCTGCGGGCTGCGCGAGATCAGCTTTGAAATGCTGCTGCCGTATTTTACCGAGTCGCCCCTGTTGAAGGACGGGATCAAGGTTTACCGCCCGATCCATTATCTGAACGAGCTTGCTGTTTGGGCGAAAAGCGGCGAGGCCAGGCGGCTGATCATTTATCGGACGCTGCCCAGCGGCGAGGAGATATTCAACACCAATATGCCGGTGATTTTGGAGAGCTATCAGGTGTTGGAGGCGGCCGATTTGGGGTTTGACGTGAAAGTGGCGGTAAACCTGCGTGAATATGCCGCCCCCGTGACCAGGCGGTATTAGGCGAGAGGGGGGTTGGCTATGGACGCATATGGCGGGCTGGCCGAGGTGCTGCTGCGCTTAGCGGAGCGGGGCATAGAGGCGGTGGACGGCGTGAGCTTTGCCTTTGGCGAAGTGGTGCGCGGCGAGGGACTGACCGTGCAGCTGGAATCGCGCCTGATACTGCCGGCCGACGTGTTGGTTTTGACCGACCCGGTGATCGAGAGCGCGGAGCCGATTTTGGACGAGGACGAAAAGCCGACCGGGACTTATCATGTTATCAGTAAGTTAGGGATCGGCGACCGCGTGCTGCTGGCCAAGATGCAGGGCGGACAATACTACGTGATATTGAGCAAATGCTATGCGGTGGAGAGTGATGCAACGTGAGAGCGATGAATGAGGCGCTCCTGGGGGACGCGGCCTTTTGGCTGGAGGAGACATTGGCGCTGGCGGAACAGATCGCCGCAAATCTGCCCCGGTTTGGGCAGGACGAGACAGCGGAAGCTGTGGCGGCAGGCGAGGCAGCGCTGTTTACGGCGAATGAATTCCCGGCGGGGGAGCCGGCGATGAGCGCGGCGCCGGGTGAGCCTTTTACACCCGCGGCAGCCGGCAAACGGCGTGAGCGCAAGCCGGCAAGCGGCGCGGCGGCAGGCTTTGACCGCGAGCGGCGACCGGAGATCAGCCCCGGCGCAACGCATATTCTGCGGCGGCAGCGGGAGCAGGCAGCAGATTTGCCGGTGAGCGGGACACCACAGCAGCGGGCGGACGTGCCGCAGTTAGATGTGACCGCGGCGGCGCCTGATTTGCGGAGTGAATGGACGGAAGCGGAGCCTATGCAGGAAGCGTTGCTAACGCATACGGCGGAAACTCTGCCGGAAGCCAAGCGGGAGAGCGAACTTTTGTTTGAACCGGAGCTGGCGGCGGGGGAGGTTATTTTTTCCCCGGTGGTTTGGGGGCTGACGGAGGAAGCGGGAGCGGCGGCGGACGGCGCACCGGAAACCCCGGATATTTGGCCGGGAGCTGAGTTAGACGAGACGGCGGCGGTAAGCCAAGCGGCGGCGGGTATAAGCCGGGTCATGCGGCAGTCGGCGGACGTGACTGAAACCGCCGTACCGCGCTTGGCAGATAGCCGGGCGGTTTTTAAAGAGGACGCGCCGGTGGATATTGACGAGCTGGCGAAGCAGGTGGCCGAGCGTTTGCGGGAGCGGTTGGAGATCATGTTACAGAGCAGGCCGTTTGTGTGACGGTTTTTGATGGGAGGTGAGCGGAATGGCGCATGAGTTGGCGGCCTTTTTGGCCGAGAATACGCGGCGGGACAACCTGAAAGTGGCGGTTTCGGCGCGGTTTAAGGACGCCGACGGCGCGCCCGTGCTGTGGGAGCTGCGCCCGCTTTCGGCGGGGGATATGCAGGAGCTTTTGGCGGCGGGCGACGCCGCGGCGGAGTTTGGCGGCAAGGGCAGGCGGCAGCAGGACTTGCTGTTGGCGCTGCTGGCCAAATCCGTCGTGACGCCGGATCTGACGGCGGCGGCATTGCAGGACAGCTATGGCGTGATGGGGGCGGAGCAGCTTTTGCTGGCGATGTTATCGCCGGGAGAGTTCCGCGCTCTGGAGCGGGCGTTTGCCTCGCTTAATTTGGACAATGGCCTTGCCGAGCTTACGGATAAGGCAAAAAACTGATCAAGACCGGCGGCCGGGAGGTGCAGACGGCGCTTTGCTGCCTGCTGCGCTGGGGCTGGACGCCGGGGCAGTTTTTACAGCTTGCCCCGGCGGAGCGAGCCTTTGTGACCGCCGGTCTGATCTGGGAGAAGGAGCAGCGGGCAGCGCGTGGACGTCACAAGCGAGGGTGAGGGCGTTTGGCGCGGCCGGCCGCAGAAAAATGCCGCCGGTATGGCGGGGTATAAATGGCGCCTATGAGCGGGAAAGGGAGGAAACATGCTGAAAGTGTTGCGAAAGCTGTTCGGTGGTGTGGTGAACGAGCATAATTACGCCGAATTTGAGCGGGAGCTTTTGAAGCGTTATGTGACCAAGAGCGATTATCAGGCAAAAGAGCAGGAGGCGCAGGCGGCGGCAGCGCGTGCGGCGGAATTGCGTGACAAGGCGGCGGCGAGCGATGAAATTGCGGCGGAGCTTACCGCGGCCAAAGCGCAGGCGACCAAGCTTAACGATGAGCTGGCGCAGGCCAAGGCGGCATATGAGCAGGGGCTGCTGGCGGCGCGAGTTGACTGTGCCGTGGAGTGTGCGCTTTTTACCGCTGGGGCAAAGAACCGTGCGGCGGCGAAAGCCCTGCTGGATATTACCGAGCCGGCGTTTGACGGGGACGTGCTTTTGGGTTTGGACGAGCAGATCACGGCGCTGAAACAGAACCCGGAAACGGCCTTTCTGTTTGAGCGGCAGAGCTTCGGCGAGGCGGCCGACTGGATCGGTTTTATTCCGCAGGCGGCGGGCGATCTGCCGGAGGACGGCCCCCAAGGGGGCTTCCGCCTGCGTTTGCAGCGGGCGCAGGGAAACCTTGAGGCGATCCGCGTGAAGCAGGAGGCCGCTGCGAAAGGGGTATACCTCTAGGCTTTGGGACGGGATAGGCATGGGCGGCGGCGAGCTAGCGCGCCGGTGAAGCAGGTCAGGCGCGCCCTCGCATAGGCGGTGGCGGAGGATATGGCATTATCCCGGCAAGGGTTGGAGTTATAACGAAATAATTTATTTTTGAGGGAGGAATTTTTATGGCACAAGTAACTAATGTGGGCACGGTGTGGAATTTGCCGAATTACGCGGGCGAGCTTTTTACGGCGGACGCTTTGCAGACGCCGCTGCTTTCGATGATCGGCGGGCTTTCCGGTGGGCGCCAGACGACCAATTTTGAGTTCCCGACGGCGGTGCTCTACGATTACCCGGAGGCGACCCAGCCGGAGATCTCCGAGGAGGCTTCGGTGACCGCGCCTGCCGCGACGATGGCGGCCAGAAGCCAGGAGAGCAATGTGGTGCAGATCCATCAGGAGGTCATCAATCTGAGCTATGCCAAGCAGAGCAACACCGGACGCCTGGCCGGTCTGAACACTGCCGACCCGGCGGCGGGTTTGGCCGATGAGCGCGCGTTTCAGGTGCAGCACAAGCTGGTGAAGATCGCCCGCGACGTGGAGCACAGCTTCATTAACGGCAAGTATCAGAAAGCGACGGCAAGCAGCGTAGCCAACAAGACGCGCGGCCTGCTGGAGCTTTGCGCCGGCGGCACCACCATTGACGCCAAGGGCGCGGCCTTGAGCAAGAGCCTGCTGCAGCAGATCTTCCGCGAGATGGCGGCGGCGGGCGCTTATTTCAGCAACATGGTGATGTTTCTGCCCGCCTATCAGAAGCAGGCGCTTTCCGAAATCTACGCGACGCAGTTTGTCGGTTCGACTTTGTTTGCCCCGGCGGAGCGCAATGTGGGCGGCCTGAATATTACCGAAATCGAGACCGACTTCTGCCGCGTGGGCGTTTGCTGGGATCGCTTTATGCCGAGCGACAGCATTTTGATCGCCGACGTGGCGCATATTGCCCCCGTCTTCCAGGCAGTGCCGGGCAAGGGCGTTTTATTTGAGGAAGAGCTGGCCAAGACCGGCGCGGCGGACAAAATCCAGATCTACGGCCAGATCGGCCTGGCGCACGGCCCGGCTTTCCTGCACGCTTCGATTACCGGGCTGGCGGACGGCACCGCGACCGAATAGGCCGCTGCCGCACATTGCGGCGTGGTTTTTGGACGGAGGAGGTGCTTGGCTTGAATAATGGATCGAATAATGAGGAATTTTTGCGGCGTTTGAAAGAGCTGCTGGCCGGGTTTGGCTATGCCTTAGGCGAGGACGCGGACAAGCTGCTTATTGAAGCGGCAGCGGCGGCGGAGAGGCAGCTTTCGGCGCAGTTAGGTGAGACGGCGCAGGAGGCAATGCCTGCGGCCAAGCTGGACTTGGCGGCGGCGCTGTACCTTAGGGGTGAGGCGTATCAGGCGGGCGCAGAGGCGGCAGGCGGCGTGAAAGCGGTCACGATGGGCGACGTAGCCCTGACGTTTGATGAAGAGGGTACGGCTGCCGGCCGCCGTTTGCAGCTTTCTGACGAGTTATACAGGAGCGCGATGGTGCAGATCGCGGGCGAGCGGGGTGTGCAATGGTAGATATTGACATGAGCGCGCTGGCGCTGGTTTATGACGGGCGCTGCACCGTTTTGCAGGAAACTAACGGCGAGGGCGACTGCGGCTGGTTAGCCGAGCGCGGGCAGCAGGAAATGTGGCGGGATATACCCTGCCATCTGGTGCTTACGCAGGCGCCGCCCGCCGCAGCTACTGCCGGGGCGGCGGAGCTTGCCGCGCGGGGGAAGCTGTTTTTGGCGGCGGACTATGCGATACCGGCCGGGGCGAGCGTCATCGTGCGGCAGCGGGGGCGGGAATACCGCCTGGGCTTAGCCGGCCTGCCGCAGGTTTTTGCGGCGCACCAGGAGATCGCCGTTTCGCTTTTGAGCGAGCGAGCCTGAGGCTTTAATGGAAGCGGAGGAGAGTTAATGAAAGATTTTTTGCGGGCGCTTTCCGGGCGTTTGCTGGAGCTTTTTGGGCGGGAATACCGTTTGTTTTACGGGCGAGCCTGGCAGGGCGCGAAAGGGGCTTGCTTTTTCGTCGCCCCGCCGAAAGTGAAGCGTGAGGTTTTGCCGGGCGGGCGTATCCGCCGGGAATACACGCTTACGCTGCGCTTTTATCCTGCCAAGCGTGAGGAGCTTATGCTGCAGCAGGAGGTGGGCGAAAAGCTTTTGCCCGGCCTTTTGGAATTGACCGGCGAGAAGCGCAGTTACCGCGGCCGGGAGCTTAATTATCAGCCGGGCGAGGAGTATCTGACCGCGAGCGGCGTTTATGAGTTTTATACCACGGCGGAGCAGGAGCGCGAGGACAGCGTGGTGGCCGCCGGGGATCTGATGTTGGAATTTGATTTGAATAAGATGATGTGAGGTGAGCGAATTGTCTTTTGGTGGCGGAAGTTTTGTATCGCAGAACAAGGTTTTGCCGGGCGTTTACGTGAACGTGTCGGCGGAGAACAAGGTGAGCTCGGAGCTTTCTGACCGGGGCATTGCCGCGCTGGGGCTGGGGCCCCTCGGGCGAGGTGTTTTATCTTTCGGAAAGCGATTTCCGCCGGGATTGCCGGGCGTATTTCGGCTATGGCTATGCCGATGCGAAAATGAAAGGTCTGCGCGATTTGTTTGCGCGGGCGGCGGGCTGTTATTTTTACCGCCTGAACGCGGGCGAGAAAGCGGCCAACGCTCTCTGCACCGCCAAATACGGCGGCGTGCGCGGCAACAGCTTAAGCATTAGCGTGAGCGCGGCCGAAGGCGGCTTTATGGTATCCACTTATCTGGACGGGCAGGAGGTGGACGCACAGGCCGCAAAAACGGCGGCGGAATTGCAGGATAACGCCTATATCTGCTGGAAGCCGGACGCGAAATTGGCGGCGAACGCGGGGCTGCCGCTGACCGGCGGCACCAATTTGGCTGAGGTGGGCGTGGACGCCTATCAGGCGATGTTGGACAAGCTGGCGGGCGTGCGTTTTAACGTGTTGGGCTGCTTATCCACCGACAGCGCGGTGCAGCAGCTGTTTATCAACTATACCAAGGCGCAGCGCGACAGCAGCGCCAACAAGTTTCAGACGGTTATTTACCGTTGTGACGCGGACTATGAGGGTATCATATCGCCCATTAACACGGTGCGTGACGCCGGCTGGCCGGAGAGCGCCCTGGTTTACTGGCTGTGCGGCGCGGAGGCGGCCTGCGCCGTGAACGCCACGCTGACCAACAGCGTGTATGACGGCGAATTTGACGTTATCCCGCTTACGGGGAGCAGCGAATTGCAGGCGGCCTTGCAGGGCGGCAAAGTCGCTTTGCATAAACTGGGCGACCAGCTGCGCGTTTTGGAGGACGTGAACACCCTTTTGACCCCGAGCGACGGGCAGAGCGAGGATATGAAGTTTAACCAGACCATGCGCGTGCTGGATCAGATCGTGGCTGACCTTTCCGACCTGTTTTATCAGAAGTATCTGGGCGTGGTGCTGAATGACAGCTCCGGCCGGGTGAGCTTATGGAACGATATCGTTTCATACTACCGGAAACTTGAGGGGCTGCGCGCGATCGAAAGCTTTGAGGCGTCGGATATTACCGTGAAGCCGGGCGACAACAAGAAAGCCGTGGTCATCAGCTCGTATCTGACGGTGATCAACGCGATGTCGCAGCTGTATCTGACGGTGACTTTTGCGTAAACGAGAGGAGGAAAAGGCATGAACAATTCGGTGAGCGGCACCATGAACGCCTGGGACGCGATCAGCTCCACCATGGCGGAATGTTTTGTGACCATTGACGGCAAGCGTTACAAGTTTATGCAGGCCATCAACCTGGAGGCCACGATCGAGAAGAACAAAATGCAGGTGCCGATTTTGGGACGCATGGGCCGCGGCAACAAGGGCGTGGGCTGGACCGGCAGCGGTAAGGCGACCTTTCATTACAACACGACGCTGTTCCGCGAGCTGCTGTATCGCTTTAAGGAACGCGGCGAGGATATGTATTTTGATATTCAGGTGACCAATGAAGACCCGGTATCTACCGTGGGGCGGCAGACCGTTATCCTGAAAGACTGCAACCTGGACGGCGGCGTGCTGGCCAAGTTCAGCGCCGAGGACGAATATCTGGAGGAGGAGATCCGCTTCACCTTTGAGGATTTTGAGATACCCGAGAAGTTCGGCGTCCTCTCCGGTATGTGATGGGGCGGACGTTATGGCGGAATATTTGACGGAGACTTATGCGCTTAAGGCCAACGATACCAATTTGCTGGTGGCCGGGCGGACAGACGGCATGGCGGCGCTGTGTCAGGCGATCAGTCTGATGTTACAGGTGGAGAGAGGGGCTTATCCCATTTTCTCGGCGGCTTACGGACTTGCGACGCATGACCTTTTGGGCAAAGACCGGGCATACGTTATCCCGGAAATTGAACGGCGGGTCAGCGAGGCTTTGCTGAACGACGAGCGGATATTGGCGGTGGAGGACTTCAGCTTCACCGCCAACGGCCGCCGCCTTGGCGTTAAGTTTTTGGTACGGACTATTTACGGCGATATCAGCCAGGAGGCGGAGGTGACTGTTTGATGTTTGAACAGATGACCTATGAGAATATTATGGCGGCGATGTTGGAGAATGTGACCAGCCAGGTGGACAAGCGCGAGGGCTCGATAATCTGGGACGCGCTGGCGCCGGCGGCCTATCAGCTTTCTCTTTACTATGCGGCGCTGGACAAGATTTTACAGAACGGCTTTGCCGATACGGCGGAGCGGGAATATTTGCAGCTTCGGGCGCGGGAGCGCGGCATTGTGCCGCGTCCCGCCACCTATGCCGGGGCACGGGCGCGGATCGTTGGCGCGGCGGCGGCCGGGCAGCGTTATTTATGCGGCGATTACGGCTGGCAGGTGGAGAGCAAACTTGCCGAAAATGAATATCTGCTGCGCTGCGAGCAGGCGGGGAGCGCCCCCAACACGACGGCCGGGCGCATGACCCCGGTGGAATATCTGGCGGGGGTGACCGAGGCCGAGCTTTTGGATATTATCGAGCCGGGCGAGGACGAGGAAAGCACCGAGGCGCTGCGCGAACGTTATATCAACAGCCTGACCGAGCAGAGCTTCGGCGGCAACCGGGCGGATTATATTGAGAAAGCGCTCTCTATACCCGGCGTGGGTGCGGCCAAGGTGTATCCCGCCTGGAATGGCGGCGGCACCGTGAAGCTGACCGTTATCGGGGCGGATAATACGCCGCCGGACGCGGCTTTGGTGGCGAAAGTGCAGAATATTTTTGACCCCCCGGAAAGCCAGGGCGAGGGGCTGGGGCTGGCGCCCATCGGCCATGTGGTGACGGCGGCGGGCGTGACTTATCGCCAGATTGACATCGACGTGACGCTGACCTTGGCCGAGGGGCTTAGCTGGGACGACGTCTCGCCCCGGGTGCTGGCCGCCGTGGACGGCTATTTGGCCGATTTGGCCAAGACCTGGGCGGCGAACGACCATTTAACGGTGCGCGTGAGCCAGCTGGAGGCGCGGATACTGGCGGAGGAGGGTATCCTTGACGTGAGCGGGCTGCGTCTTGCCGGTGCGGCGGCTAATCTGCCGCTTTTAAGCGACGAGGTGCCGATAAGAGGTGAGTTCAATGTCTGAGCAGCAGTTGTTTGATTATCTGCCGCCGTCTTTGCAGCGAATTGACGGGCTGGGTCGCGTATGCGGGTTGGAGCAGGCGGCATTTGACCGGGCGCGGGCAGCGCATGAGCGGGTTTTGCAGGAAATGTTCCCGTATATCTGCACGACATACGGCCTTTCGCGCTGGGAGAAAATGCTGGGCGTATCTCCCGGCGTCGCAGACAGCGAGGAGCGGCGGCGTCAGGTGGTTCTGCTGCGGCTGGCGGAGCAGCTGCCCTTTACCATGCGGCGTTTGGCCGATATCATGGCGCGGGTGGCGCCGGAGGAGCAGTATTATCTGGAGCTGCACCCGGCGGAATATCTGCTTAGGGTGCGGCTGAGCCTGATCGGCAAAAGCTATTTTCGGGTTTTGCAGGACGTTTTGGAGCGGACGCTGCCGGCCAATCTTTTGCTAGATCTGGATCTGTTATACAACCGGTACGGCTATTTGGTGGGCATGACGCACGGCGAGCTGAGCAGTCTGCGTCACCATGATTTGCGGGAAGAGGTGATAAGCTGATGGACTATACCAAAAATTATAATTTGAAAAAACCGGCGGCGGAGGATTATTACAATATTGCGGATTTTAACGAAAATACCGACGTGATCGACGAAAAGCTGCTTCTGGGGGATAATGCGCTGACCATGGCTAACCAGCTTTTGAGCCGGGTCAAGATATTGGAAAATAATTACAATGCGCTTGCCAAAAAGGCGCGTATTCTGGTGACGATCTACGCGCCGTCCGGCTGCATTGTGCGCCTGGCCAGCGGCAATTTTTCGTCTACGGTGACGATAGGCAGCAGCCTGGAAACGACGATGACGGCGGAGAGTATTGGGCAAACGCAGATACAGTTTACCTATAAGAACGTCAGCTATGTTGTTAAAATACAGATGGATAACACGGAGCATCGCTACGTGGCGGCGCCGATACCGCTGGCAGAGGCGCCCTGGCCTTATATTGCCAAGGTATCCGAGCAGGGGCTGGCGCATACCTGCTGGCAGGTGGGCGATACCAAGGCGATAAATGTGGACGGCGCTGCGGCGAACGTGCATATTTTGGGCTTTGAGCATGACCTTCTGTATACGCCGGCAGAGGCGCCGCTGGTGACAGCGCGCCGGGATCATACCAAGGCCGGCATTACCTTTGGGCTGGTTGATATTCTGCCCAACAAGTATCAGATGCACACCAGCAAGAGCGAGTCGGTTAATTGGGGGACGTGCGCTTTGCGGGTCCAGACATTGCCGACGCTGTTGGCTTCGATGGACAGCGTTTTGCAGGCGGCCATTAAAAGTGTGCGCAAGGTGACGCCGTATCCGGGCGCTAACCACGAGAATTATGATCCCGGCTGGGCGGCGAACGGCAAAGCGCAGATCACCGAGGATAAGCTGTTTTTGTTTTCGGAACGCGATCTTTATGGTACGCAGCGTTCTTCGACGCCTTATATCAATTTTGGCGAGTCGGCCTACGAATATTACCGGCAGGGCGGTACGCCGGAGCGCAGCGATATCTTCTGGCTGCGCGCTTATTCCTACAATTCCGCGTCGAGCGCATTCAATACGCTGTGTTTGGCGACGGATAATACGATCTCCAGCCGTGTGAACAATACCTCGCTGGGCGTGTTGTTTGGCTTCTGCGTTTAAGCGGGGGGTTGGCAGAAGATGACGAGCGAGATAGTTGTGGCGGCGATCGCTTTCTGCGGCACGCTTTGCGGCACTTTCGGCGGCATTATTACCGCTAACCGCTTGACCAACTTTCGCATTGAGCAGCTGGAAAAGCGGGTGGAGCAGCACAACAGCGTGGTGGAACGTACGTATATTCTGGAGGAAAAGATGAAAGCCGCCAACCGTCGTTTGGAGAATTTGGAGGCTTTTGAGCATGAAGTGATGGAGGAGGCGAGATGATGGACGAAAAAGAGCATTTGGCCGACGCCGCAGACGCAGCAGCAGAATACGTCACCGGCGGGCGGGGGTTCAGAGAACGCCTGGCGCGGCTGGTGGACGTGAAATCGCTGGTGACGCTGGGGTTTTCTGCCGTGCTTTGCGTGATGACGCTTTACGGGCGCGAGACAACGGAGCTTTTTAACAGCGCGGTGATGCTGGTTTTGGGTTTCTTCTTCGGCAAAAATCTGCACGAAACGAACGATAAGAACGACAGGAACGCGGGGTGATGTTTTGCGGTATCCTTTTGATAAGTTTAAGCTGGGCACCCGCTTTGGCCAAAAGGGCACGCTTTGGCGCTGCGGCTATCACAGCGGGCAGGATTTTCTCTCCGCGGGTTACGGCGGGGACGGTCTGATCTATCCGATCTGCGCCGGCAAGGTGCTGAAGATCGGGCGCGGCGGCAGCTATGGCAACTGTGTGTACATTAAGCACCCGGACGGCTATATTTCGCTGTATGCGCACCTGAAGACGGTGTATGTTAAAGCCGGCATGGCGGTGACGGAACAGACTGTGCTCGGTGTGGAGGGGGCGACCGGGAACGTGACCGGGCGGCATTTGCACATGGAAGTGCATAAGGGCGCCTATCATTACCCCTCCGGCATTGACCCGCTGGCGTTTATTAAGCAAGGTTTGGAGGAGGCGGAAGTGGAAAAACAAATGAAAATCTGCCTGAACGGGGTGGAGAAAACCGTGACGGCGATCGAAAAGGGCGGCAACAATTACGTGCGCTTGCAGGATCTGCGCGACGACAAGCTGCTGGTGGGGTATAACGCGGCGGCCAAGCTGCCCGTGATCTGCGTGCGCGGCGAGGCTTAAAGACTGTGTATTGCAGACGGCAAATTGGGCATGATAAAGTGAATAAAAAGTTGTACGGCGAGGGCTTTTGTGGTATAATGGCAAGGTGATAAAATGGCGGAGAATTCGGAAAAGGCAACCGTGCAGGCGAGGCAAAGCGAGGGGCTGGCTTATCAGGTTAACCGTTTGGTGCTGCTGCTGGAGCGGGCGCGGCTGGCGGAATACGTGGAAATTATGCAGCGGCCGCTGCTGCTTGCCCGGCGGAGTTTTCTGGGCGGACTGTTTCGCGGCATGGGGTTTGCGCTGGGATTTTTGCTGTTATCCGCGCTGGCGCTGTATATTCTGAACCTGCTGGTGGACTTAGGTATCCCGATTTTGGGAGATTTTATCGCGGAGCTGCTGGTCTACGTGGAAAACGTGCAGCGGGCGCGTGGATAAATGTAAATTTTGGGAGAGAAGAAATGCTTTATTTGCCGGTGCTGCTGCTGGGCGTATTGATCGACCAGCTGACCAAATGGCTGATCGTGCGCAATTTGCCCCTGAACGGCGGCTTTGACATTATCCCCGGCGTGCTGCGCATACATTACGTGCAGAACACCGGGGCGGCCTGGAGTATGTTCAGCGAGAATACGTTTGCTTTGGCGGTGTTCTCGCTGTTCGTGCTGGCGCTGCTGGGATTTTGGTTTTACAAAACGCCCAAAGGCGAGGTTTGGCAGCGCCTGAGCCTTACCGTCATCATGGCGGGGGCGGTGGGCAATATGCTTGACCGCTTTCGGCTGGGCTATGTGGTGGATTTTATTCAGCTGCCGCATTGGCCGGTGTTCAACGCGGCGGATATGCTGCTTTGCTGCGGCGTGGCCGCTTTGGCGTTTCTGCTGCTGAAAGACGAGTTCAAGCGGAAGCCCAAGGAGGACGGCCATGCGTGATTTGACGCTTTATGCGGCGGAGCTTGAATTGACCGCCGGGGCTTTGGACGCGGGGCGGCGTATCGACCAATATCTGGTGGAGCAGGCGCCGGAACATTCGCGCTCTTTTTGGCAGAAGCTGCTGAAGGAGGGGCGGGTTTTGGTGAACGGGCGCGCCGTTAAGCCGAATTATCTGCTTATCGCGGGGGACGAGCTGCTGGCGCTTTTACCGGAACCGGCGGAGCTTGACGTCTCGGCGGAGAATATTCCGCTGGACGTGGTGTTTGAGGACGCTGACATCATCGTTATCAACAAGCCGCGCGGCATGGTGGTTCACCCGGCGGCGGGCAACTATCATGGGACGCTGGTGAACGCTCTCTTGTATCATTGCCGCGACCTTTCCGGTATCAACGGCGTTTTGCGGCCGGGTATCGTGCACCGACTGGACAAGGACACCACCGGGCTGATCATTGCCGCGAAAAGCGACGCGGCGCACCAAAAGCTTACCGAAAGCTGGCACACCGGGGCGGTAAACCGCTATTATGCGGCGTTGCTGCACGGGAATATGCCCGAGCCGCACGGTACCATTGACGCGCCGATCGGCCGCCACCCCAAGGACAGGAAGAAGATGGCCGTTTTGCCCGAGGGCGGGCGGCACGCCGTGACGCATTATACCGTGGACGAGCGGTTTGGCAAATACACGCTGGTGACCTGCAAGTTGGAGACCGGGCGCACGCACCAGATACGCGTCCACATGAAATACCTGGGTTATCCGCTGGTGGGCGACCCGGTTTACGGCCCCAAGGGGGCGAGCGCGGTGCATATCGGTATGCTGCTGCACTCGGCGCGGCTGGATCTGATCCACCCAATCACGGGCGAAACACTGCATTTGAGCGCGCCGCTGCCGCCGGATTTTGCCGCTTTTGTGGCCGAAGCGCGGGCGGCATATCAGCAGCTTTGAGGGGTGTACATATGGCAACATCAGGAAGCTTTGAGGGCAATTTATTCAGCGGTCAGGCGGAACAGAACCGCCGTCAGGCCGCTCCTTTGGCCGCGCGTATGCGCCCCAGAACGTTGGAGGAATACGCTGGGCAGGAGCATATCATCGGCAAGGGGCGGCTGCTGCGCCGCGCCATTGAGGCCGACCAGCTTTCCTCGCTGATCTTCTACGGGCCGCCGGGCGTGGGCAAAACGTCGCTGGCGCGGGTGATCGCCAACAGCACCAGCAGCGATTTCAAGCAGCTTTCCGCCGTGGGGGCGGGTATCGGCGATATTCGGGCGATACTCTCCGCCGCCCGGGAAAATTTGAACCTTTACAATATGCGGACGGTTCTGTTCATTGACGAGATCCACCGCTTTAACAAGGCGCAGCAGGACGCACTGCTGCCCGCGGTGGAGGACGGCACCATCATTTTGATCGGCGCGACCACCGAGAATCCCTATTTTGAGGTGAATGGGGCGCTGCTTTCGCGCTCGCGCATTTTTCAGCTGGAGGCTTTGCAGGAGAAGCACATCAGGGCGCTGCTTTTGCAGGCTTTGGCCGACAAGGAGCGCGGCCTGGGCAATTACCGGGTGGAGCTGACGGAGGAGGCGCTTTCGCATATTGCAGGCGCCGCGGGCGGCGACGCGCGCACGGCCTATAACGCGCTGGAGCTGGCGGTTTTGACGACGCCCCCCGCCGAAGACGGCGTGCGGCATATCACGCTGGAGGTGGCGGCGGAGAGTATCCAGCAGAAAGCGCTGCATTATGACAAGCAGGGCGATAACCACTACGACGTGATCTCCGCTTTTATTAAGAGTATGCGCGGTTCCGACCCGGACGCGGTGCTGCATTATCTGGCGCGCATGATCCGGGCGGGCGAGCAGCCGGAATTTATCTGCCGCCGTATCATCATCTGCGCGGCGGAGGACGTGGGCTTGGCCGACCCGCAGGCTTTGCAGGTGGCGGTGGCCTGTATGGACGCGGTGCATTTTGTCGGCTGGCCGGAGGCGCGGATACCTCTCGCTATGGCGGCGGTTTACGTGGCCAACGCCCCGAAAAGCAACAGCGCTTATATGGGCATTGACGCGGCGTTGGCGGATATTGACAACCTGGGTGATTTCCGGGTGCCGATACATCTGCGTGACAGCAGCTATAAAGGCGCCAAGACTTTCGGTCATGGCGTGGGCTATAAATATGTGCATGATTTCGGCGGCTATGTGGCCGACCAGCAATATCTGCCGGACGAGCTGAAGGGCAAGCGCTATTATCACCGCTCAACGCATGGGGCGGAGCGGCTGCCGCTTTGGTTTTTGCAGGAGACTGAGGGGAAGAAGTGACCGGGCGAGGAGTGCCGAATACATATGAAGTATGTTGTGATCCTGGCGGACGGCATGTCGGACTGGCCGTTGGCGGAGCTAGGCGGCCTGACCCCGATGGGGGCGGCCGAAAAACCGCATATGGACGCATTGGCGGCGGGCGGTATCTGCGGCATTTGCCAAACGGTGCCACCGGAGTTTACGCCGGGCTCTGACGTGGCGAACATGGCGCTGCTGGGCTATCCGCCGGGCGAGTTTTACCGCGGGCGTTCCGCTTTGGAGGCGTTGGGCGCGGGCATTGAGCTTGCGTCCTCCGATTTGACGCTGCGGGCGAATTTGGTGACGCTTTCCGACGAGACGGATTTTTTGGAGCGCAGGCTGCTGGATTATTCCGGCGGTGATGTGGCGTCTGCCGACGCGGCAGCGCTGATCCGGGCGGTGGCGGCGGAGTTGGACGATGAAAAAACGCAGCTTTTCCCCGGCATAGGCTTCCGGAACATTCTGCGGCGGCGGCAGGCGGCGGACGATACCGCATACCACCCGGCGCACGCTATACTGGGCAAACGCTTGCTGGATAACCTGCCGCAGGGGCCGCAGGCGGAAGAAGCCATCGCTTATATGCGGCGGGCGGCGGCAATATTGCGGCAAGCGCCGTATAACCAAGCGCAGGTTGCGTCAGGGCTTCCCCCGGCCAACGGGATTTGGCTTTGGGGGCCGGGTAAAAAGGCGGAGCTGCCGCCTTTCCGCGAGCGTTACGGTCTTTCGGGCGGTATTGTCTGCGGGGTGGATCTGCTGCGCGGCCTTGGCCGGGCGGCGGGCATGGACGTATTGACAAAACCGGGCTTCACCGGCGGCACGGTGACTGATTTTGCCGGGAAAGGGCGGCTGGCGGCGGAATATCTGCTGGCCGGCGGGGATTTTGTCTACGTGCACATTGAGGCACCGGACGAGAGCAGCCATCAGGGGAGCCTGGCCAAAAAAATTGCCGCCATTGAGCGGATCGACGCCGAGACGCTTCCGGAGGTCATGGCTCCTTTGCAGGCGGCGGGCGAGGCGTTTCGGCTGCTGATCACGCCCGACCACGCGACGCCGCTGGCTACGCGTGACCATGCGCGGGACGCCGTGCCGTTTTTGCTGTTCGACAGCCGGCACCACCGGGCGGGCGAGCCTGTGCGGCATGACGAGGCGCGGGCGGCGCAGGGCGTATCGTTGGCGGACGGGGCGGTGCTTTTGCGGCATTTTTTGGACGTCGATTTTTATTGACGCTTAAAATAAAATTGAGGAATGTGAGAGATTGCGGATATGATGACGGAGCAGGACAAAAAATTATGGCGGCAGGGCTTGCAGGACGGCCTGCCGATCGGGTTGGGCTATTTTTCGGTGGCGTTCACCTTTGGGTTGGAGGCGGTGGCGCTGGCGCTGCCGCTTTGGGCGCCGGTTTTGATCTCGATGACCAACGTGACTTCGGCGGGGCAGTTCGCCGGGCTTTCGATCATTGCGGCGCTGGGCTCGCTGGTGGAGCTGGCACTGGCGCAGCTGATCATCAACCTGCGCTATGCGCTGATGAGCCTTTCGCTTTCGCAGAAGCTGGATAAGACGGTGCGGCTGCGTGACCGTTTTCTGATTGCGTTTGTGAACACCGACGAGGTTTTTGCCGTGGCGGCGGGGCGGCCGGGCGAAGTGGGGCGCGTGTATATGTTCGGCCTGATCTGCGCGCCGTATTTCGGCTGGGCGCTGGGGACGCTTTGCGGCGCGTGTATCGGCGATTTTCTGCCGCCCTCCCTGGCTTCGGCGCTGGGCATTGCCATTTACGGTATGTTCCTGGCCATTATCATTCCGCCCGCCAAGCAAAACCGCGCCGTGGTGCTGGCGATTGCCATAGCCGTGGCGCTTAGCTGCCTGTTCCGCTGGCTGCCGCTTCTCTCCGGCGTGGGCAGCGGTTTTGTCATCATTATCTGCACGCTGGTGGCCGCGGCGGCTGCGGCTGTTATCTTCCCGGTAAAGGAGGCGGCGGCTGATGCTGACTAACGCGCATTTATTGGCGTATATCGCGGTGATGGCGGTGGTTACATATCTGATCCGCCTGCTGCCGCTGGTTTGCTTTCGTAAAAAAATTACCAATGTTTTCGTGCAGTCGTTTTTATACTATGTGCCGTATGCTGTTTTGGGCGCGATGACGGTGCCGGCGATCTTTTATTCCACCAGCTACACGATTTCCGCCGTGGCGGGTCTGATCGCCGCCGTGTTCTTCGCATATAAGGAAAAGAGTTTGCTTTTTGTGGCAGTGGCGGCCAGTGCGGTGGTGTTTGTGGCGGAACGGTTGATCGAGATATTTTAATGCGGTTTTTTTTGGGCGGGGCTCCGATAAAACTTTTCCACTTCATGACCTTCGCTAAATCAGTGGAAAAGTATTATCGGAGCCCGCTGACTGAGGCGATGTGAGGATAACATATATACAAAAGTGCTTTTGCGCTGGCAAAATCCGGCGGCAAAAGCACTTTTTTTATGCCCCGGCGCGGCATAAATTCCGCGATCCCCAAGGCATAATAAAAGCGGAATGGAGGTGGGAAAATGATGTCGAATAACAGCAGCAGAACTTGGCTGACGACGGCTTTGGTGGTCGGCGCGGGGGCGCTTAGCGCCGCTTCGGTGGCCGGTATGGCCGGCGTGATGAGTATGCAGAAAGCTAACCGCAGCTCGCACCGGCAGGTTGTCGGTATGCGCAAAAGCGGTATGATGCGCGGCATGATGCATGGCATGGGCTGCATGGGCGAGGAAATGGCCGACGAGTTTTGCATGATGGCGCACAAAACCGGCAATGCGATGATTCGCTGCGGCCGTTTTATCAATAAAATGGTGCCGTAACGGCCGGGCGGCTCCGCTCTGGAGCCGCTACTTATTTTTGACGCGAAGGAGGGAGCGGTATGCGCGCCTTGCGCTGGAAGAAGCTGGCGGCCGGGGCGGCGTTTACCGCCTTGGCGCTGGCGCTGCTTTATTTTGGGCGGGTGGTGCTGCTGCCGCTGGCGCTGGCCGCCGTGCTTTGCTATATCCTGCTGCCGTTGGTGCGGCGGCTGGAAAGCTGGCGGCTGCCGAAAAGCCTTGCCGCGTCGGCGGCAATTTTCATATTTTTCGGTGGGCTCACGCTGCTTGGCTTTTGGGGTCTGCCCCGGCTTTGGCGTGATCTTTCGGCTATCGGTGCGCTGGCACCGCAGGCGACGCTGCTGCTTTCCACCGTCAGCGACGGCTGGCAGCAGCATGTTGCCCCGGCGTTCAGCGAGGGCAGCCTGGGCATGATGTTTTCCGGCTGCTTCCGGCGCCTTGCGGCCTGGCTGGGCGAGGCGGCGGCGCTTTGGCTGGAAAACAATCTGCAAATGCTGCCGCGTCTTTTGGGGAGCCTCTCGCTCTTGGTGTTCACGCCGGTGTTTGCGTTTTACCTGCTGCGGGATAGGGCGCAGTTTGCCGAAAGCCTGACCGACGCGCTGCCTGACGGGTCTCTGCCGCTGCTTAAGGATTTAAACCGTCTGCTGCAATCGTTTGTGCGCGGCTATTTTTACGTGGCGGTGGCGGTGGGGCTGCTGTTTGGGCTGCTGCTGTGGCTGTTCGGGCTGGATTACAGCTTTACGCTGGGGCTTTTAATGCTGGTGGCGGAGCTGATACCGTATCTGGGGCCGTTTCTGGCGTTCTTCCCGTGTCTGGCGCTGGGATTATTGCAGGGGCGGCTGGCGGCGTTCAAGCTGCTGATCATCTGGGCGGCGGTGCAGCAGCTGGAAAGTCTGGTCATCTCGCCGTACATTATGTCCGGCGCCGTGCGGCTGCACCCGTTTTATGTGATACTGGCGGTGCTGATCGGCGGCTTCTGGTGGGGCGTGTTCGGCATGATACTGGCCGTGCCGCTGGCGGCGGCGATACGCACTGTGTGGCAGGCTTTATACTGCTGGTGGCGCAACTGTGAAACGATTAAACCGGAGGATTGGGTTTAGAAATGGCAGAAGCGACCATAGCACCCCTCCTTTCGGCTTGTTGTCTGCTTGGCTTGGTCAACGTACCATTAGTACGTTTCCCGCGCCGCGCAGCCGTACGCACCGAAATTAGGGGCACTATGGCGCTTCTGCTAAGGTTGGAGAATAGCGCTCTTGCGCTTCTGGTGGTGGCGGCGGGTGTTGATAATACTTTTCACCGATTTTAGCGAAGCGAAGCGGCGGTCATGAAGCGAAAAGTATTATCAATGGCCGCCAAACCGTACTGATATTTTACCGTCCAAAATGCTGCCCGTCAAAACATAACAAAAAAGGTGAGGCCGTTTCTGTACGGTCTCACCTTTTTTTTGCGTTATTCGTTCTTGATCGCGTCCAGCGCGGAAAGCTTGGTGGCGCGGAGTGCCGGATAGAAACCGGATATCACGCCGACCAGCGTAGAAAACACGATACCGCCGACGATCAGCCAAATGGGAATGATCGAGATCGGTATGCCCTCGCCCATGCTGAACATGGCGAGCGCGCCGCTGTCGGAGAGCATATTCATTATCTTTGATAGGCCGAGGCTTAGGGCAATGCCGAACACACCGCCGGCAAAGCCGATGATCGCCGCCTCCGTCAAAAACAGCGTCATGATGTTGGAGAGCTTGCAGCCCAGCACTTTCATAATGCCGATCTCGCGCGTGCGCTCGTAGGTGGACATCACCATGGTGTTGCTGATACCGATGGCGGCGACCAGGAACGCCACCGCGCCGATACCGCCCAGCACCGCCTGGATCATGCCCATCTGTTCCTGCACGTCCTCCAGCAGCTCGGCGCTGGCCCAGGTCTGATAGCCCAGGCTGTTGATCTCCGCCTGCACATCGGTGACGTTGTTCATGTCGTCCACCACAACATACAGGCTGTCATACTTGTTTTTGTTCTTGTCGGACTCTTTGGTGTCGATCTTGTTGTCTTTCTGATACTTCTTATACATTTCGTCCAGCGTTTTCATATCCATGACCAGGCTGTAGCTGAAATTGCCTTGAGCCTTGCTGGACATAACGCCGGCGCAGCGCACGTCATAGCCCTTGGGCTTGTTGCCCTCGCCGCCCCAGTAATAGCTCATATCAAAGGCCATTTTGACCCGCGCTTCATCGGGGTTGGTGATGTCGAAAGGCAGCTCTTTCAGTGTGCGTTCGCCCGTTTCCTCGTCATAGATGTAGGGATCGTTTTCGTCCGACCAGCCCTGTTTGGGGTTATAGAACTGGAACACGCTGGTGTAGGGGATCAGATAGCCGTTTTCGGCAAACATCTCCGCCGTCACCGGCTCGCCGTTTTCCAGCTCCAAGTCGTAATAATCCAGCTTGGTGATGTCGATACCGTTAATGCCGAGGTCGTTGATCTTGCGCCCCATGATCAGGCCGCCGTATTGGCGCGTGGTGGGCAGCGCCACCTCCACGTGATCCAGCGCCTCCAGCGTGGTGACGGTTTCCTCGTTCAGATAGGTTTGCTCGTCCTCATTGCCGCTGTAATTGGGGTATACCTCGATCTGCGTCAGGCTGCCCCACGATTGCAGCTGCTCGATATAACCCTTTTCCATGCCCTGGCCGATGGATAGCATGATCACTACTGCCATAGTGCCGATAACCACACCGGCAACGGTCAAAAGGGTTCTGGCCTTGCGGCGCAGGAAGTTGCCGCCGGCCATTTTTAAGATGTCTAAAAAGCTCATGCTGCTTTAATCCAAATCATTGCTTTCAGCAAAAAGCGCTTCTTCCTCGGCCAGCTTCTTGGCCTTGCGCTTCTTGCGGATAATGACAATGGCTGTGGCAGCAGCGATCACCGCGACGACGCCCAGCAAAATCTTGCCCCAAGTGGGGAAGCCGCCCTCGCCCTCCATCATGCCGGGGTCTTCCATCATACCGGGATCTTCCATGCCGGGATCCATCTGCGGCGCTTCTTCAACGGTCATGGTGAACGTCTTTTCGGTGCGCAGCGGATTGCCCGCCGCGTCCTCATAGGTGAAGACGAGCCTGCCGTTGGTCACGCCGGCCTCAAGCGGGGTGATCATCACCTCGAAGCTGTCGGTGCTGCCGCTGTTGATGTTGCCGATATAGCTGCTGCCGATATCGGTCTGCATATTGCCCTCCACGGCGATGTTCAGATTGTAAATGGTGCCTTTGCCCTTGTTGATGTATTCCAGGCTCAGGTACTGGCTTTCGCCGACCACGCCGTATTCCGGATAGCTTTCGTTCTGGAAGTCCAGCTTGGTGGGCAAAAAGACGGGGATCGTCAGGTTCTCGGTGCTGGTATAGGCGTTGGCCTTGGCGTCCTCATAATCCATCTGGATCGCCAGCGGATAGGCCGTTTTTTCGGTGTCGTATTTGGTGGTCAGCTGCAAGCTCAAAGTAGTCGTCTGGCCGGGCTTGATCTCCGCCACATAGAAGCTGTTGGAGCCGCTGGCGGGCAGCACCGTGCCCTCCGAGGAGGAAAGCGACGCCTGCAAATTTTTCACCGTTCTGTCGGTGCTGGTGTTCTTTAAGGTGAAGCTGAATGTGAACGGCTCGCCCATATTCACGGTGGCGGGCATATCAAAGCCGGAGAGGATCACGCGCGGTACGGAGAGCTTGTTGCCGTCCTCGTCCTCGTCGGCGTCGGGCGACCCCTCCACGTTAACATACAGCGTCAAGATCTTTTCCTTGGCCTCGCCGTTTTCGTCATATGTAACCTTAAGCTCCACGGGGTAATAGCCGCCGGCGATGTTCTCGTTGGATTTCAGCTTAAAGGTCAGCTGCTGCGCCTCATGCGATTTGATCTCGGTGAAAGTGGGCGAGTCATAGGAGCCGCTCTGGAAGATGGTATCCTTGCTCAGGTTGTTCAGCGAGATGCGCACGTCTCTGGCCGTGGTATCGCCGTTGTTGGCCAGCGTGAAGTTCAGATCGAAATCTTGGCCATAGACGGCCTTGCCGCCCGGCACCGAGCTTTCGGGAATTTGCAGATCCACCGGCGTGCCGGAATCCACCGTCAGCTTCAGGCTGTAATCCTTGGTGAAAGAGGAGCCCTGGCGGTTTTTGTAGATCAGCGTCACGGTCATGTCATAGCTGCCGGATTTAAGATCGGCCGAGGGGGTGAATGTGAAGTCCAGGTCGGTCACCGCGTTTTTGCCCAGCGTCCCGATATCGCGGGAGAGGTAATTGCCGCCGTTATCGCCGAACAGCTTGGAATTATCGTCGCTGGCGGTCAGGATTGCGTAGGCGTAAAACGCGCTGTAATTGGTAATGTTGTTGAAGCTCACGGTCACGGTAGACTCTTTGCCCGGCGTGATCACCGAGCTTGCCTTATACATCGTAAACTGCGGGTTGTCCTCGCCGTAGTAATCGTCGGCCATGGCCATGCCCGGCAGCAGCAGCAAAACCGCCAGCATCAGCACTGCCAGCGTTGCCCAAAATCTGGTAATTTTACTCGTTTTCATTGCAGTTCTCCTTATCCATTTATGCCAAACTATACAAATTTTTCGCGCCTAAAAAGACATAACTATAAACTATTACAATTCTCAGGCGCACAACTATGCGGCTATCACCGTTTTTTGTGTTATTCCGCGGCAGCTATCTGCTGCTTCGGCCAGCTTTCCTCCAGAATTTTGCCGTCGCGTATTTTGATAATATGGTCACCGTAGGCGGCAATTTCGTTATCATGCGTGACGATGATCATGGTGGAGCCGCGCTTTTTCACCATTGCCGACATCATATCCATCACCTCATAGGTGGTGTGGGTGTCGAGGTTGCCGGTCGGCTCGTCGGCGAATATCACCGGCGGGTGAGCCACAAAGGCGCGGGCGATACCGACGCGCTGCTGCTGGCCGCCGCTCATCTGGGTCGGCTTGTGCTTAATGCGGTCTTTCAGCCCCACGTATTGCAGCATTTTAACGGCCTGCTTTTTGCGGATATTCTTATCCACTCCGCGGAAGATCATCGGCATTTCCACGTTCTCCAGCGCCGTCAGCGCGGGCAGCAGGTTATACGACTGGAACACGAAGCCGAAATGGTTGCGGCGGAAGTCGGCCAGCTGCGTTTCGTTCATTTTGTCAATGCGCGCCCCGCCGATGGCAATTTCGCCGGTGGTGGGCTTCTCCAGCCCGGCCAGCATGTTCAGCAGGGTGGATTTGCCGCTGCCGGAGGGGCCGAACAGGCAGCATATCTCGCCGCGGCGTATCTTCATATCGATCCCGGCCAGCGCGATCACGCGTTCGGTGCCGATGGTGTATACCTTGCGCAGGTTTTTCACGTCGATGATAATGTCGTCTTTTGCGTTCATTTTTTCACCTCTTTTCCAAAACGGACATTCTTCGATAATATTCGGCATTTGCCGGGTAAATCCTCTAAAATTTACTCTATATAGGTAAGAATTTTTCAGGTCGGTTTCAGGTTGGTTCAATTATCCGCGTTGGCGCTGAAAACGTCCGCCACCTCGCTGATGGTGATGTAGGCCATCGGGTCGATCTCATGCACGATCGACTGCATGCGCCCCACCTGAAAGCGGTTGACGACAAAATAGATCAGCGCGCGGTCGGTGTTGGAGAAACCGCCCTTGGCGGCCAGCTGCGTGGCGCCGGTGGCAAAGGCGGCGGTGAGGGCGGCGCAGATGTCGTCCGGGCGGGTGGTGATGATCATGGCCGCCTTAGAGCGCTCAATGCCCTCCACGATGAAATCCAGCGTTTTCAGCGCGGCAAAATAGGTGACGATGGAGTAAAGCGGCAGTATCCAGCTGCCGATCGCAATACCGCAGATCACATAAAGCGCCACGTTATACAGCATGACAAAGCTGCCGACGGATAACCCCAGCCGTTTGGCGAAGATGACGGCCATCACCTCAATGCCGTCCATTACGCCGCCGAACTTGATCGCCAGACCGCTGCCCACGCCGGATATCATGCCGCCGAACAGCGAGCAGAGCAGTAAGTCCGTCCCGGCTAACGGCGAGGCAATGCTGACGTCCAGCGGCAGCACGTCGGTTATCAGCCAGGCGCCGATGGCATAGCAGGCCACGGCGTAAATGGCGTAAACGGTGAACTGCGGCCCCTGACGCTTAAGGCCGAAGATGAACAGCGGAATATTCAGCAGGATCAGGAAGAACGAGAGGGAAAACTGCGGCGGCGTCAGCTGCGAGAGCAAAATTGACGTGCCGGAAATGCCGCTGTCATAAAGCTGCACCGGCGCGATGAATACCGTGACGCCGAACGCGTTGATGGCGCCGGCCAGCGTCAGAAACAGCAGATTTTTCGGGCTCAGGGTTTGCAGAAACTGTTTGAATACGGCGAGATTTTTGGGCAAATGAATTGCTCCTTTCCGTTTTTGTTATAGTATATGCCTATTCTATCACAAAAATGGACGCCCGAAAAGGGTGTTGTGATAGTATTCAATTTTAAATAAATCGAAAAAAAATTTCAAAACATAGTATTAAATACCGCATAATAGGTTGACGTTTGTGGTACAATAAGCCCATTATACTTTCGTAAGGAGGATTGGGCATGAACAAATGTAAATTGACCGAAACGGCAATCGCCGCTTATGCCAGAGAGCTGCAAGCCGATGAGCGAGCGCGCGGTACTATTGAAAAATATCTGCGGGATATCCGTGCCTTTGCCGAATGGCTGGCCAACAGGGATATTACCCAAGATGCCGTCAACGAATGGAAAGAAAGCCTACAGGCGAAAGACTATGCGCCCAGCACCATAAACAGTATGCTGGCCGCGCTGAACGGCTTGTTTCGCTTTCTTGGGCGGGAAGACTTGCGCGCCAAATTTTTAAAAGTGCAGCGGCGCTTGTTCCGGGACGCCGACCGCGAGCTGACCAGAGACGATTATGACGCGCTGATCGCCAATGCCCAAGTGCGCGGGCAGGATCGCTTGGCGCTGCTGATGGAGACGATATGTGCCACAGGGATCCGCGTGTCCGAGGTACAGTATATCACGGTGGCCGCGGCGCAGCGGGGGCGGGCGGAAGTCTCCCTTAAGGGGAAGATACGCACGATAATGCTGCCCGCCAAGCTTTGCCGCAAGCTGCTGAAATACGCCAGGAAACAAAAAACCGTCTCCGGCGAGATATTTCTCACCAGAAACGGCAACCCGCTTTCCCGCCGCCAGATCTGGGCGGAGATGAAAGCGCTGTGCAAACACGCGGGCGTCGAACCGGGCAAGGTGTTTCCGCACAATCTGCGGCATCTTTTCGCCACGGCGTTTTACCGTGCCTGCAAGGATATTGCCAGGCTGGCCGACGTGCTGGGACATTCCAGTATTGAAACCACCCGTATCTATCTGCTGACTTCCGGTGCCGAGCACCAAAAGCAGCTTGATCGGCTGGGTTTTGTATCATAGGACAAAATCAACATTTTGTCATGTCAGCCGCGCATAGATAAGTTCTGCATGGCTACATAACCTGTTACAAGTATAACATGTTTTTGCCTTCAACGCAAGGCGCTGATTGCTTTTAGGACGCAAAAAACCATGCCGTCCAAAAAGTACTTTTGCGGCTTGGTTCGATTTGGTCTTTTTGCTCATCAGCTGAGCATTAAGGCCTTTTTTTTGTGCCATTATACCGGTTTTTGCTCACTCCCTATACCCGAATAGTCACAAAATGTTGATTTTGTCTATATTGGGGCGCTCACGCGGCTGCCTGCTCCGGTGTGGCAAGGACTGGAAGTGGTGATGAATGATGAACAAGAGCTTATATGACTACTGCCTGGAGCATGGTCAGAAAAACCTGCTTAAAGAGTGGCACCCGGCGCTGAACGGCGGCTTGACGCCCCGGCAGATATCTTACGGCAGCAAGAAAAAGGTCTGGTGGCGCTGCCGGCACGGTCACGTCTGGAACGCGGTGGTGTTCAACCGCACCGGCGCCGACAGCGGCTGCCCCTATTGCACCGGCAGAAAGGCCTGGCCGGGTGAAAGCGATCTGGCGTCGCGCCGCCCCGATTTGGCGGCAGAATGGCATTTCACCAAAAATGGCAGTATTGCCCCCAAAGACGTATTGGAGGGCAGCCATTACATGGCCTGGTGGATCTGCGACAAGGGGCATGAGTGGCGGGCGATGGTGAAATCCCGCGTTAACGGCAGCGGCTGCCCTTACTGCGCCAACAAGAAAGTGCTGCCCGGCTTCAACGATTTGGCTACGCTGGAGCCGAAGATCGCGGCGGAATGGCACCCCACGCTGAACGGAGACCTGACGCCGGATCAGGTGACGGTCGGCAGTCACAAGAAAGTTTGGTGGCAATGTTCCAACGGCCACGTCTGGCAGACGGTGGTTTATTCACGGGCGGGCAGGGGTTCCCGCCGCAGCGGCTGCCCGGTCTGCGCCGGCAGGTTCAAAGCGCGGCGCCGACCGGCGCGATACCGTCTGACGGTTATCGAACCGCAGATACCGTTGCCCAAAGTTGCTTCAAAATAGCATAAGAAAGGGTTTTGGATATGAAAAAACTAAAAAGGGCTTTAAGCTTCTGCCTGATGCTGGCGCTGATATTGGGGCAGATCCTGCTGGGCGCCCGCCCGGTTTACGCGGCAGAGGCGATCACCGGCGTAACACCGGTGGGCACCACCATCGACCTGTTCGATTATTGGGTTGATGAGAATAACCATAACAACGATACCAATACGGCCATGCTGACTACCGGAATTAACCGACACAGTGATTTGAAATTCTGCCAGACTGGTACGGCAGCTGATTACCTTAACCGTTGGACAGGCTCAAGCACCCCCGGCAGAGTTTTCCCCAATATCGTGCAGAGCCGGCTGGGCGGCGACGGTTATCCTGTTTTGAGCGCGGGCTGCCCACGGGGTTTTACGATCCGTCGATCAGCCGAAGCGCCGGTTTGGGTTATCTTTTTAATTACTATGACTCAAACACGGCAGACGCCAACCGTGTGGCGGGCAAAATAAGCTACCCTGACATTCAGGGTCTGCTTCAGGTTGACGCCAACGGGTATTATTTCTTTGACAGTTCCAATACTGCCGCGCACCTGCGTGACGACGGCAAGACGATGGAGCTGTACAGCGCCTCGCAGTGTGTCGGTTTTTTCCCTTTTAATGAGCTTTCCGGGAACGAGAAAGGCTATGCCTACGACAATTCTCAGAATAATAATTACAATCACTTCTTCGGTTCGCATATGACCACGCAGTTCATTCAGTCCAGAAGCGGCAGGACTGACCAGAACCTTGACGTCATATATGATTTTACCGGCGACGACGATGTGTGGATCTTCATTGACGGTGTGCTGGTGGGCGATGTGGGCGGTATCCATGACCCGGCCTATGTGAACATCAACTTTGCCACCGGCGCTGTTTCGTATGACAAGAATGGTGTGTCTAACACCGGTATAAGTAATTCCACGATTTGGCGGCAATATCAAGCCGCTCAGGCTGACGGTGATACAACTGCATACTTTGACCGTACCGTAACCGTGAATGACGACGGCAGCGTCACAGTCAGCAAAACGCCGCTTCCCGGTGCGGCCGGCGCCAACTATGCCGAAGTGACAATCGGCAGCAATACATATGACTTTCAGGAAACGGACGGCAACTGGATCTTTGCCGACGGTACATACCATACGCTGGACTTCTTCTATCTGGAGCGCGGCGCGGGCGGCTCTAATATGCAGCTGAAGTTCAATCTGGAGGAAATTCCGCCCACTTACATTCAGAAAGTTGACCAGAACGGCGAGGGTATCGGCGGCGTGGAGTTTAATCTTTACGCAGTGAGGCCGGCAGATGGCACATTGACCATGGACGAGGAGACCGGCAAGCAATCCTGGACGGTCGGTGAAAGCACCGAGCGCCTGGACGGCGGCAGAATCGTTGCCACGGGGGTTACGGACGCCAATGGCAACCTGACGCTGCGTTACAGCGCGGAGATGGGTTCCAAGCAGGGCAAATTGGCCAGCCTGGCGGATATTTTCAACACATATCAGGACGGCAATCTGGTGCCGCAGGTTATACCTTCCAGCGGGCTGAAATACGAAAACTGCCTGCTGCTGGAGCTGGAGGAGGTTTCGGAGCTGGCTGGTTATCGCCAAATCGGCTCAGCCTCGCTGCGTTTGGAAAACATCAACGGTACCTATATCCTGCTCTCTAACGACCGCTGGAACAACGGCGTTTATGCCTCCCCCAACGTGATCGTTTCCGCGCCCAAAATAATTTATTTGCGTAATCCGGACGGCACAACTTCTGAGACAGGAATTGATTTGAGCCAAAATCAGGACGGCAAAGTCGGCTTGTTCGGCGTGGTGCTGGCCTGGATCGGCGCGGAAACGCCAACCCGAGACACCATTACGATCGAGAGCAACTGGGCGCCCGTCTACGGCAGCCCGGCAGACGGCTGGACGATCCAAACGCTGGATCTCAGCCGGGATACTGATTATGCCAAAGCACTGGGCATGGCCATCGGCGATTATGCCGCAGAGCACGACGGCAGTGTGGCGGGGTTTGTCTATCCGTTCTCGCTGGCGGCTTCCGGCAGCTATAACACCACGATCGACAACCTGCCCGGCGAAATCTCCCAGTATTATTTCATGGTGTCGGACAACAACGGCAATATCATCAATGATGCGGATTTTGCCAAGATCAAATACACCACCAGTTTCTATTATTCCGAAGCGCCAACCTACACGGCCATGGACGTCTTGCATACGCACCGCGTTAACCACCGCAACAGCAATTTCCAGCGGGATTTCGGCTCCACCATCGGCGTGCCGAATATCCAGAACCGCCTGCTGGTGCAGCGGCTGGACGCGCAGGGCAATACCGTGGTCGGCGCGCAGTATTCGCTGTATAACAAAAATCAGGTGACCATTGCGGACGAGGGCACGTTTACGGTGACCGGCGATCCTATCGCGACTGCCATCACCGAAAATCTGATCAAAGACAAAAATGAAGTTTGGCCCGTCGAAACCAATGCGCATATAACCGCCAACGGCGTGGCCGCTTTCCATGGGCTGGCGGCGGGCGAATATTATGTTATCGAGACCCAGGCTCCCCAAGGCTACGCGCCGAACAACAAGCCGGTACACGTGGTGGTGGACGATGTCGGCGTACACGCCTACGCGGGCGAAGCCAAAATGGCAGACGGGGCGGCGGTCATTGACCTCACCAAAGGCATTGCCTATGGCGACGGCGACGGTATTTCCGTGCTGCTGGGCGTAGGCAATTTGGTCAGCACGATGGCCAACTTCGGCTCTAACGGCCATATCGATACCACACTGACGGATATTTACGCACTGCGCGCCAAGGGCGAGGCAGCTGTTGTTGACGGCCAAACCAGGCTCAGCTGGACGCAGATTGATTCTACCGGCAATATAGAATTGCAGCGCAAGTGGTGCGTTTATGACGCCGACGCGGCCATACAGTATGCAACGGCCAATCCGGCGACAGATATCCTTGCCACACCAACCCGCTGAGCGACTTGGAAAATCCCTTTGGTTATGTGTCCGCCAGCGGCTGGAACTGGGATCTGATCGCCCAGAACTATTACGGCATTTATGACCCCGGCATGCATTATTCCGAGCTTGTGAACACTGCGGATTATAATAATCATATTGCTGAGATCCAGGCAGAAATCAGCACCAAAACGGCGCTTCCCACCACCGACTATAAGGGTGAAAATGATCCGGAAAGGCTTGATATCAGTAACGGCTACACCAGCTTCGGCAACAAGATACTGAACGGCCTGTTCAGCGGCAGCACTGCTGTTCGTGTGGCGGCCACTGCCGTGGGCGATCTGGTCATCAGCAAAACAGTCATTCCCGCCGCAGACAGCAGCACGGACATGACCAGACAGTTTGCTTTTGCCGTCAGCTTCACATATGACCGGCCGGAGATCGCGGACAACGAGGAAGGGCGCCCCGTCAACATGATCGGCGACATTGACCTGACGGCGCAGCTTACGGGCGATTATGCCTACGCCATCACCCAGGACGGCACGGAGACCGAAACCGGCACCGTCACCATTGCGCCCGAGGAAACGACGCCGGCGGTGACCGATGACACGGTATACCATATCGCCGCCATGACGGCTGACGGCGGCACGACGCATTTTGACGCCGCTGCCCACAGCCTGAAGCTGGCACATGGCGAAACGATCACCATCAGCGGCCTGCCGCGCGGCACTGCCTATACCGTCACGGAGGAGAATGTCGCCGGGTATCAGCAGGCAGTTAACGCCGCCGCGATGACCGACGTGCGAGACATCAACGACGTTCTTTATAGCGTCGAACAGCCTGCTGCAGCCGGTCTGAGCGTGAGGAACACCATCGCCGTGCCGGGGCAGACCGATACTCTGGCCTACACCAACCGCGGCGACAGCGGCGAGTATCCGTACACCGTGAACTACCTGGAGTGGAAAGACGGCGCTGCAACAGACACGCCGCTGCGTGACCCCAAGACGGGAGACGCGCAGGCTTACGGCACGGAAATTACCGCCGAAGCTGAAACAGAAGGCGTCACGATCACCGGCTATAAATATCACGGCGCCGATAAGGACACCCTGCGCATTACCGCTGACGCGGCCAACAACGTGCTGAACCTGTATTATGAGGTGGACGAAGCTCAGACCCATGAACTTTCCTACACCGTGGAGTATTACAAGGACGGCGTAAAGGTTGAGGACGATACGCAGACCGAAACCGTGGAGGTGCAGGTGCTGCAAAACACAGTGCCGGTTGATAAAACCAAGATCAACACCACCGACAAATACGCCGGTTATCGTTTCGACCCTGAAACAACAGGGGAGGTTCCCAATACGGTTGAAGACGGCGCTGTTATCAGCATTTACTACGTCACAGACGATGGGCAGACGAAAAACCTTACCTATACCGTCGAGTATTACAAAGACGGCGCCAGGATAGACGCCGATACCAGGACAAAAACAATATCGGTGCAGGTGCTGCAGCCCGACACTTTGACCGTAGAGCCGGCACATATCAACATCACTGATATGTACTACGGTTATACATGCAGCAGCTATACATTAAATGACGAAGCTTTAACGGCAATACCGGCAGAAGTTGCAACCGGAGCTGTTATCAAAATCTACTATATAATAGACGAGGATAACCGGAAAGACATTTCCTATACCGTCAACTATTACAAGGACGGCGAATTGGCGGCGGCCGACACGCAGACCGAAACCGTTTCGGTTCAGGTGCTGCAAAACACAGCGGAAGTTGATAAAACCAAGATCAACATCACCGACAAGTACACCGGCTATAAATGCACCACTCTCGCGGCGGATATCCCGGACATGATCGCCGACGGCGGCGTTATCAACGTGTATTACGTCAAAGACGACGGACAGACGAAAGCTATTTCCTACACCGTCGAGTATTACCGGGACGGCGTCAAGGTCACCGGCGACACGCAAACCGTCAC
>CANQPG010000013.1 GCA_947625705.1 uncultured Peptococcaceae bacterium
ATAGGGCTTCAAAATGCCGCCACGGATCTTTCACAAAAATTTTTTTATTTTTTCTGCTTTTACTCTTGACTTTTGCCACGGCGGAAAAATGCCGCCGCGGCAGGGTTTAAGTATTATTTGCCGAATATTCTACTAATAGGGTTTGTGATGTGAAAGGGGGATATAATATGAAAGCGAATTACAAAGCATTATTGGCACTGTTGTTGGTGCTGCTTTTGTCACTTTCGGCTTGTGACAAGCCACAGGTGAACGGCGGGCAGGGCGGCACAGACGTGCAGCAGGACGCGCCGAAGCTGCTGCAATTCTGGGACGGCGAGGGCTACGGCGTTATCAACACCGAGGGTAAAGTGATCGTGCGCGGCTATGATTATGACAGCGCGCAGATCTGGAGCAACGCGGCGGGCGAGCAGGTGGCGGTTATGCAGCGCGAGCCCAAGATGTCCGAAACGGAGACCGATCAGTGGGGCAATCCACAGGCGGAAAGCACGCGGTTCACGTTCTTCGACGCCTGGGGCAATGAAATTTCCAGCGTTAACCTTGATGTGCCGGGCGACGCGGAGTTCACTTATTATGATGGAGATATTTCCACCGGGCGCTTCTTGGTTCATGCGGACGGCGAGGCGGGCTATAAAATTTTCGGTTTCGACGGCACGCTGCTGGTGGAGAGGCAAATGCGCACCGCGCCGGACGGCTATTCGCCCGATTATGTGGCGGGCTATGCCAACATGATGCAGAACGGCCAGCTGCTTTGGGTGAACTATGACGCGCACAATGCAGATTGGAGCAAATGGTCGAGCCATGCTGACGTCTATAAGCTCGACGGCACGCCGGTGACGCTGGCGCAGGATTATGCCAGCATTTGGCTGGCTTCGGACGGGGTGACCGGCAAAACGATGCCGTATCTTTGGACCGAATATGGCGGCGCCAGCGGCTCCCGCCTGACTGATCTGTTGGCGGCGGACGGCAGCGTGCTGGTGGACGGTATCAGCCAGAATCACGCTATCACCGATGGGCTTATCTACTGCCAGCGCGGCTTTGAACGCGGCCTGATGGATTTCCACGGTAACTGGATCTATCAGGAGTCCGTTTTCACCGAGCTGGACGATTGATTAAGGAGGCTTGACATGAAAAATTACCGAATTTTAACGCTGGCGGCGGCGCTGCTGCTGGCCATATTGTCTCTTTGCGGCTGCGGCGAGCAGGCGAATACCGAGCCGCCGCTCTTAACGCTGGACGAATACCCGGTGGTGGACGGTTCCACCGCCAACCTGCCGATGATGGCGAAGATCATGGAGCGCACGACCGGCATTACGGCGGAGGAAGCCGAGCGCAACACCACCTGCAACAAAACTTCCGAAGCATGGATCGCCTTGGCCGAGGGGCGTTCCGATCTGCTGCTGGTATATGAAGCTTCCGAGGGGACGAAAGCGCAGCTGGAGCAAATCGGCACCGAGCTTAACGTCACGCCGATCGGCCGCGACGCGCTGGTGTTTATCGTCAACGAGGATAACCCGGTGCAGAGCCTGACCCGGCAGCAGCTGGTCGATATTTACACCGGCAAGATCACCAACTGGAGCGAGGTCGGCGGCAATGATCAGCCGATCCAGGCGTTTCAGCGGCCGGAAGCCAGCGGCAGCCAGAGCCTGTTCATGAAGCTTTTGATGACGGACGAGGAGCCGATGGACGCGCCGAAAGAATATCGCCCCAGTGAAATGGGCGACCTGATCGAGGTGCTGGCGGAATATAACAACAGCGCCGACGCGCTTGGCTATTCCGTGTTCTATTACGCTTCGTATATGTACCAGAAGCCGGGGCTGCGGTTCATCGCGGTGGACGGCGTTATGCCCAGCGACGAGACGATCGCCGACGGCAGTTATCCGCTCTTAAACGAGTATTATCTGGCCGTGCGCGCCGACGCGGAGGCGGGCAGCCCGACGATGAAGCTGCACGACTGGATACTCTCTGACGCGGGTACGCAGGCCATTAAGGACGCGGGCTATATTCCGCTGAATTAAATTTAGGTTGGGGGCAGGATTTTGCCGCCCCAGCGTAAAAATATACCAATGGCGGCAGGTTTGGCCGCTAATTGATAAACTGGAAGGTGATTGTATGGATATTAACGTGAGATCGAGAAAAAACGCCGTAACGCCCGCCATGCGCGAGTATGCGGAAAAGCGGCTGAAGAAGTTTGATAAAATGATGGGCGGCGTGGACGAGGTGACCGTGCTGCACGACGCGGTGAAAGACACCCACAGCGTGGAAGTCACCATTTTCGTGGACGGCGTGATACTGCGCAGCGAGGTCTCCGGGGCGGATATGTACGCCTGCGTGGACGGCGCGGTGGATAAGCTGGAGCGCCAGGTTCGCAAGCACAAAACCAAGCTGGAAAAACGCTTCCGTAAGGAGGCGCAGCGCACCTCGATGCAGGCGCTGGAGGCTCTGCCCAACGAGCAGAAGCTGGTGAAGACCAAACACTTCGACAAAAAGCCGCTCACCGTGGACGAGGCCATCATGCAGATGGAGCTTTTGGGGCACGCGTTCTTTGCGTTCGTCAATGCGGAGACCAACGAGATCAATATCGTCTACAAGCGGAAAGACGAGGATTACGGCTTGTTACAGCCAGAGTAAGCAGTTTATAAGCAGATAAAATAAAACCCCGGCGAAAACCGGGGTTTTTTTATGGTGACACGTATGGGATTACCCTGCGGGCGTCATATTTCGGTGAAATATGACGGCTCGCGATACCAATCGGCCTGCGCCGGTGGCTTGGCCTCTTGGACGCTCGGCTGCACCCTCCGGGTATCGCTCGCGGAGCCAATCGCGCGACGGCAAGCCTTGCGCTCTTGGACGCTCGCCTATACCCTGCGGGTACCCCTCGCGATACCAATCGGCCTGCGCCGGTGGCTTGGCCTCTTGGGCGCTCGGCTGTCGAACCCGGGTTCTCACCCCATACGTCTTATCAGCATAAAAAAGAACCCCATCTTGGCGATGAGGTTCTTTTTTATGGTGACACGTATGGGATTCGAACCCATGAATGCCAGCGTGAGAGGCTGGTGAGTTAAGCCGCTTCTCCAACGTGCCATATGGTAGCGGTGACTGGATTTGAACCAGTGACACCACGGGTATGAACCGTGTGCTCTGACCAACTGAGCTACACCGCCACGCGCACAAAACGAAATCGTGCAAACAATATATTACAAAAAAAACGCCCGCTTGTCAAGCCGTTTCGCCATAAATTTCAGAAAAATTTTGGAAACGCCGTTAATTGCTTGTCTGCCGCCCTCTTTTGTGCTAAAATATACAAATAGTGTAAGGGGGCTTTTGGGCATGTTGTGGTTCAAACGCGGGCGGCAAACTGACGCCGGGCGTAAAAAATCAATCAAGTTTTACAGCGTTTCGGGGCTTTTGGCTATGTCTATCGTCTTGGGGACGAGCGGGACTGACCCTGCCGTGCAGCCGGGGGCGGGGCTTCTGCCCACCGCGGCAGAGCGCCAGACTTATGCCGCCGAGGCCGCGCAGACCGGGGCGTTGGAGGAACACGCGCATTTCTATGTGGCGGGCGGCAGCGGCTATGCTAAATTTGATGGCTTCTCGAAGCTCGGCGAGGCCGCTTATGCCGGGGCGTTGAACGCTTTTGCCGACAAGCTTCCGGAGGACGTGAAGCTGTATGCCATGCTGGCGCCCACCTCGGCGGCGTTCACGCTGCCCGCGCAGTATGCCGGGCTTTTCCCGGATCAGCACCAGATCATCGCCGATGTGGCCGATATGCTGGACGAACGCTTTACCAGTATCGATATTTACCCCACGCTGGAAGCGCACAAAAACGAGTATTTATACTTCCGCAGCGACCATCACTGGACGCAGCGCGCGGGCTATCTGGCCTATACGCAGCTGGCGGAGCCGCTGGAGCTTTCCGCCTATTCGGATAAGCAGCTGAAGCAGGGCGACGCGGGGATCGGCTTTTTGGGCTCGGTGGCGGCGGAGACGGGCAGCCGGCAGCTGGGCGGCAAGCTGGACAGGCTGGCCTATTACCAGATACCGGCCAAGGTGAATTACGTCTATTGGGACAACACCGCCACGCCGCGCACCTATTCGCAGGGGCTGTATAAATGGTGGTATTTAAGCCAGCCGAACAAATATGCGTTCTTCCTGGGCGGCGACCTGCCGTATATCCGCCTGAAAACGGACGCGCACAGCGGCCGCAAGCTGGCCGTCATCAAGGACTCCTACGCCAACACCATCATACCGTTTTTGGCGCTGCATTTCGATGAAATACATATTATCGACCCCCGGAACAGCAGCTTCAACGCACTGCAGATCATCGAGGAGAACGACATCAAAGAGGTGCTGTTCATCAATTACGCGCGGGTGGTGTGTCTGCCCAAATTCTCAAGCAGTCTGCATCAGCTGCTGACGCGGGATTACGTCACCTGGCATTAAGCCAGGCCGAAATAGCTTAACAGGCCGTTATATAATCCCCGGGCAAAGCTTTGCGGGTCAGTGGTCATCAGATAGCGGTCATATTCGTTGGTGATAAAACCGATTTCCATTAAAACAGCGGGCATATAAGTGCGGCGCAGCACGTAAAGCCCGCTGTTTTGCATTACGCCGCGGTTTAAAAGCCCTGTGGCGTTCGCCAACCCCTCCAGCAGATATTCGCCGAGAACGGCGGCAACGCTCTCCAGCCGGTAGACGTATGCCTCGCTGCCGCTGGCCGAGAGAATATCGCTGGCGTTGCAGTGAATACTGATAAAGTAGTCCGCGCCCCAGCTGTTCGCCGCGTTCACCCGCGCGGCCAGGCTGGTGGTGGTGCTTTCGCCCAGCTGCTCCTCGGGATAAGTGCGGGAGGTCATCGCCTCAAAGTTCGGGTCGGCGTTTAAAAGGGCGGCCAGACGTATGCCCACCTCGTATGTGATATCCTGCTCGCGCACGCCGCCTGCCTCGGCGCCGGCGTTGGGGTTCTGCGGGTTATGCCCCTGGTCGATGAAAATTTTGATTGCCATGGTAATTGCTCCTTTTAATGCCTGGGATTTTTGTTTTATTTTATGCCGGGCGGGCGTTTTTGCTATTTACTATTTGGCTAAAATGAATTATAATAAAATTGAGTTCTTGTGTGCGCCCGCCAGCCTTGCGCGCGGGCAGAGAGTGAGGAGATAACCATGCTGATACAATATGCGGCAGTCGGTATTTTATTTGTCGGCGCGATTTTCTTTGCCTGCGCGGCGCTGATCGTTTCGCGCCTGCTGCAAACGCACCACCCCTATAAGGAGAAATGCCAGACGTATGAATGTGGTATGCCGCCGATCGGCGGCGCCTGGGTGCGCTTCAAGCCGTCTTATTTTCAGACGGGGCTGATTTTCCTGCTGTTCGACGTGGAAATGATGTTTCTGCTGCCGTGGGCGGCGGCGTTCCGCGGCATGGGTCTGGCGGCGCTGCTGGAAATGTTCGCGTTTATCACGATATTGACCGTGGGGCTGATCTACGCTTGGAAAGAGAGGGTGCTGGAATGGCATTAAAAACGAATATCCGCTTCCCGCAGCGGGGCGGTATGCCGGAGGGCGACCCGGCCAACACGCACGATCTTTTGACGCAGGAGGAGCTGGAAAGCCGCGGCATTTTGTTCACCAGTCTGGATAAGCTGTTCCGCTGGGGCGCGGGCTGGTCGCTGTGGCCGCTGCAATTCGGCCTGGCCTGCTGCGCCATTGAGATGATCTGCACGACGCAGAGCCGCTTCGATATGTCGCGCTTCGGTTATGAGGTGTTCCGCAACTCGCCCCGGCAGGCCGACGTGATGATCGTGGCCGGCACGATCACCGAAAAAATGCGCCCGGCGGTGGAGCTTTTGTATCACCAGATGCCGGAGCCGAAGTGGGTCATCGCCATCGGCAGCTGCGCCATCAGCGGGGGGCCGTTTGTTGACTCTTATTCCGTGGTGGCGGGGGCGGATAAGGTCGTCCCGGTGGACGTTTATGTGCCGGGCTGCCCGCCGCGGCCGGAGGCGATTATTGACGGCATGCTGCAATTAAAGGCGAAGTTAAGTCATCCGGAAAGAAAACAGGTGGTGCGCGATGACAAATAACGAGGTTAAAACGAAAGCCCAGGTGGCGGCGGCGATGACCAAAATCGCCGGTGTGGCCGCCATCGAGGGAACGGACTGCGAATACACGGTGGAGGCGTCCGCGCTGATACAGGCGGCGGAATATCTGTTGGGCGCGGGCTATGAGTTTCTGGCCGATATCACGGCGGTCGATTATTTGGCGGCGGGGCATTTCCGTCTGCTGTATCAAATCGCCAACTATCATAACGGCGATATCATCACGCTGAAGCTGGATATCCCGCGCGAGGCGGCCGAGGCCGATAGCCTTTGCGGCGTGTACGCGGCGGCCAACTGGCTGGAACGCGAGGTTTACGATATGTTCGGTATTAAGTTTGCCGGGCATCCGGATTTACGCAGAATTTTGATGTGGGACGGTTACGAGGGCTGGCCGCTGCGCAAGGATTTTGTGCAGCAGCCGAACAAATATCAGGGCAGGAGGCGGCTGGATTGAGTGAAAACGGCAACGCTTACAGCGAGCGTTACACGCTGAACCTGGGGCCGCAGCACCCCAGCACCCACGGCGTTCTGCGCATTGTGGCGGATTTTGACGGCGAGACCTGTATCAGCGCCGACCCGGTCATCGGGTATCTGCACCGCGGCATGGAAAAGCTGCTGGAAAGCCGCACCTATCCGCAGGGGCTGCCGTACACCGACCGGCTGGACTATCTGGCCGGGGTCAACAACAACCTGCCGCTGGCGCTGGCGGTGGAGAAGCTGCTGGGCGTGGAAATTCCCGAGCGGGCGAGCCTGCTGCGTATGCTGACCTGTGAAATTATGCGGCTGGCGTCGTACATGGTAGGTATTGGTATTTACATCATGGACTTGGGCGCGGTTTCCGGTGTGTTTTATCCGTTTCAGCAGCGGGAATACGCGCTGGAGGTGATGTCTGCCCTGTGCGGGGCGCGCATGACGCAGGGCTATATCCGCTTCGGCGGCGTGCAGGCCGACTGGAACGACGAGGCCGAGGCGGCGCTGGACGTTTTGTATAAGGAGCTGCCGCCGTTCATTGAGATGTATCACAAGCTGATCGACGAGAATGAGATCTTCCTGCGCCGCACCAAGGGCGTCGGCGTGATAACGGCGGAGCGTGCCAAAAGCTATGCTTTGACCGGGCCAAATCTGCGCGCTTCCGGCGTCGATTATGACCTGCGGCGGGACGCGCCCTATTGCCTGTATGACCGCTTCACCATCAAGGTTCCGGTGCAGCAGGCGGGCGACTGCCATGCCCGTTACGCCCAGCGTATGCTGGAGGTTGAGGAGATACTCAAGCTGATCAAGGCGATACATGCGGCGCTTAAGGAGACCGAGCCCGGCAAAATCATGGGTGCGGTGCCGAAAATGCTGCGCCCCCCGGCGGGCGAGGCTTATGCCCAGACGGAGAACCCCAAGGGTATCATGGGCTGCCTGGTGGCGTCGGACGGCAAGGGGGTAAACCCGCTGCGGGTACACTTCCGCCGCCCCTCGTTTGACAATATTGCCATTTTCAGCGAATTAATGCCGGGGCATAAGGTGGCCGACCTTATCGCAATAATCGCCAGTTTTGATATTGTTTTGGGAGAAATTGACGGCTAAACTACTATTATAAGAGGAAACTGATATGGAATTTATTAACAATATATTTGTTAATATCGCGGGGCTGTGCCGGGCAGTTTTCGCCTGGCTGGTGGGGCTGCTGCACCTGCCGGACGTGCTGGTGGATATCGCGATGGTGGCGGTGTATTGGCTGGCCATCGTGGTGGTCTGCGTGCTGTGCGCCCTGTTTTATGTGGTGTGGGAGCGCAAGCTCGCGGGCTATATCCAGCGGCGGCCGGGGCCGAACCGCCTGGGGCCGAACGGCTGGCTGCAAACCATCGGCGACGCCATCAAGCTGGTGATGAAAGAGGATATCGTGCCCGACGGCGCCGATAAGCCGATCCACCTGCTGGCGGCTCTGCTGGCGTTTGTGCCGCCCATGCTGGCGCTGGCGGCCATGCCGTTTGGCGAGGGCATGACGGCGCTCGATCTTGACCTGGGCGTGGTCTACATAATGGCCGTGACGACGCTGGCCTCTCTCCCCGTGCTCTGCGCGGGCTATGCCTCCAACAATAAATATGCGATGATGGGCGCGCTCCGCGTGGTCAATCAGGCCATCAGCTACGAGGTGCCGCAGGCGCTGGCGATATTGAGCGTGGTGCTGGTGGCGGGGACGTTCAATCTGAACGGTATTATTGATTTTCAGACCGGGCATGTCTGGCTGATATTGCTGCAGCCGGTGGCGTTTGTGGTGTATCTGATCTCGGCGCTGGCGGAATGTAACCGCGCGCCGTTTGACCTGCCGGAGGGCGAAAGCGAGCTCACCGCCGGCGTGTTCACCGAATATTCCGGTATGCGCTACGCGCTGTTTTATCTGGCGGAATACTGCAACATGTTTGTGGCGGCGGGCTTGGCCACGACGCTGTTTTTGGGCGGCTTCACGGGGCCGTTTTTGCCGGGCTGGGTCTGGTTCCTGCTGAAAACCTTTGTCATTATGAGCCTGTTCATCTGGGTGCGCTGGACGCTGCCGCGTATCCGGGCGGATTACGTGCTGCGCTTCTGCTGGAAGGTGCTGGTGCCGCTGATGCTGGTTAATCTGCTGGTGACGGGCGTTATCGTGTATATCCTCGTGTAACTTGCGTTTGAACATAAAAGGAAGTGGCCGAATGTTTGGTAAAGGTATACTTAAAGGCTTGGCGCAGACGGGCAAACAGGTCGTATCCAAACGGCTGACGGAGAAATACCCGGAGGAAAAGCCGCATTTGCCGGAGCGCTGGCGCGGCAATACGTTTGCGCTGGAAAAAGATAAGTGCATCAGCTGCGGGCTGTGCGCGATGTCCTGCCCGAACAAGGTGATCCGCCAGAAGTTCGATAAGGACGAGGACGGCAAGAAGATCTGCACCGAGTTCGTGATGGAGCGGCAGTACTGCCTGTTCTGCGGGCTGTGCGTGGAGGCCTGCCCCAAGGGCTGCCTGCACCTGACGCATGATTTTGAAACGGCGGTGTACAGCGCCGCCGACGTGCCGCAGGATCTTTTGGCCGATAACCATTTGGACGCGGCTATCTCCAAATACGGCGAGAAACCGCCGCTCGTGAAGCCGGTTATCCCGCCGAAGCCTGCCGCTGCCGCCCCTGCGGCGGCCAAGCCGGCGGCGGAGGACGCGAAAGGGGGCGAGGCGTAATGCTGCAAACCTTAACGTTTTTTGCTCTCGCCGGGCTTTGCGTGCTGTTTGCGCTGGCGACGCTTTTCCTCCGCAATATGTTCCACACGTTTCTGGCTTTTCTGGGGGCGCTTTTGAGCATTGCCGGGGTGTTCTTCAGCCTGCAGGCCGATTACCTCGGCGCGGTGCAGGTCATCGTCTACGCCGGGTCGGTGGCGGTTCTCATTGTGCTGGCTCTTTTGCTGATCAACCACCAAAGCGGCGATTTGAGCCGCACCAACCTCTGGCGGCACAAGTGGCTGGGGAGCGTTTTGGCAGCCCTCGCAGTTGGCGCGGCGCTCTTTGGCGTTATCATGTACACGCACGTGACGGGCTGGCCTTTGCCCGGCGAGACGGCGGGTATCACGCCGCTGCCGTATACGGAAATTGCCGACGGCCTGCTGAACCATTATCCGGTGGCGTTTGAGGCGATGGCTGTGCTGCTGCTGGCGGCGCTGGTGGCGGCGGTCGTCACCAGCAAACCGGACGATAAATAAGGGGGTGGGGCAATGCAGGAAGTGTTTAATAATATAGAAAGAATTTTCAGCGAGCTGCTGTTCCCCCTCGTGGGGCGGTGCTGGGACGCGGTCTGCTCCTTTGATCTGCTGGCGTTTCTGCGCTGGTGTGGGGATTTTGCTTTCCACCTGAGCCTGACGCATTACCTGCTGCTGGGCGCGGCGCTGTTCACCATCGGCCTTTTGGGCGTTTTGACGCGGCGCAACCTGATCGCGGCGATCATTTCCATAGAGCTTATGCTGAACGCGGCCAACATCAATTTTCTGGCGTTTGCCCAGTATTTTGGCGACGCCGCGGGCAGTGTCATGGTGATATTCGTGCTGGCGCTGGCCGCCTCGGAGGTGGCCGTCGGTCTGGCGATCGGCCTGGCTTTGTACCGGGCGCACGGCACGATCGATATGGAACAGTTCCAAAAACTGCGCGGCTGACCAGGCCGCCTAAAGGAGCATATATGATGAGGGATTTGGGAAGAAAAGCGGCGGTTTTGCTGCTCTTGCTGCCGCTGCTGCTGGTGTTGGCCGGCTGTGAGGAAGAAGACAGCCAGCCGATGGACGCCGATCTGGTGGTGGAGCAGTACATAACGGAAAATAACGATATGACGGGCATGATCTATTCCACCTGCACCATGCACTGGCAGGAGGGAAAGCTGCAAACCATGCGTTTTACGCAGCGCTTCAACACGCCGGAGCAGGCTTCTTTGGCCTATCAGGGGCGGGTGAGCGAGCTGGGCGAGGCCGGGCAGGTGCTGCTGGACGGCGACGAGGTCAGCTATTACGTCAACATCGAGCCTTGGGAGGATAAAACCTACGCCACGATGTATGAGGCGATGAACAAGGATAAAAAGTGGCAGGTCGTGGAGGATAAATCCGGTGAATACCTGCCGGGTGACGCGGCGGACGCTGAATAAACGACAGATACGGAAGAGGAAGATAAGATATGCTGCCATATTCATATTTGATACCAATGCCGGTGCTGGTGGGGCTGCTGCTGACGCTGGCGCTGGGGCATAAGCTGAAATTGAAATGCGCCTTTATCGGCATGGCGGGCACGGTCTGCTCGTTTCTGATGGCGGCGGCCTGCGCCCCGGCGGTGTTCGGCGCGGGCGAAAGCTTTGCTTTTAGCTTTGCCTGGTTTGACGATCTGCAGATCAGCTTTCAGGTGGATAACCTCTCGCTGATATTGCTGCTGCTGGTGTCGTTCCTGGCGACGCTGATCCTGATCTATGCCTACGGCTACATGGAACACGAGGAGGGGCTTACGCGCTTCTTCGCGGAGGTGCAGCTGTTTGTGTTTGCCATGCTCTCGATGGTGCTGGCGGAAAATCTGTTGCAGGTGTTCGTCTTCTGGGAAATTATGGGGCTTTGCTCCTATCTTTTGATCGGTTTCTGGTTTATGAAGCCCAGCGCCGCGGCGGCGGCCAAAAAGGCGTTCCTCGTCACCCGCGTTGGCGACGTTATCATGCTTATCGGCATTATCATGCTGTTTGATATTTTCGGCAGTGTCAATTACCACGTCATGCTTTCTGCCGCGGCGGCGGGCGCATATGACCCGGGGCAGCTGACCATTGCCATGTTCTGTATTTTCGGCGGCGTTATCGGCAAATCGGCGCAGTTCCCGCTGCATGTCTGGCTGCCGGACGCGATGGAGGGCCCCACGCCGGTCTCCGCGCTGATCCACGCGGCGACGATGGTGAAAGCGGGTATTTACCTCTGCGCGCGGCTGTTCCCGCTGTTCGCGCTCGTTCCCGCCGTCACCAATTTTATGATCGTTATCGGCACCATCACCGCGCTGGGCACGGCGCTGATGGCCGTGGTAAACTGCGACTTCAAGCGTATTCTGGCGTTTTCCACGCTGAGCCAGCTGGGCTTTATGGTGGTGGCGCTGGGCAGCCTTAACTATGTGGCGGCGGTGCTGCATTTGATCAACCACGCGTTCTTCAAGGCGCTGCTGTTCATGGGCGCGGGCTCGGCCATTCATTGCGCGGGCACCAACGATATCCGCCAAATGGGCGGCCTGCTGAAATACCAGAAAGTGACGGGGCTGACGATTTTGGCGGCCACGGTTTCCATCGCGGGTATTCCGCCGTTTTCCGGCTTCTGGAGCAAGGACGAGATACTGCTGGCCGCGTATGGCGCGTCGCCGGTGGCGTTCTGGCTGCTGGCGTTTACGAGTATGCTGACGGCGTTTTATATGTTCCGCCTGTTCTTCGTGGCGTTCTGCGGCGAGAAGCGGGGCGATTACGAGGGGCATGAAAGCCCTTTCCCGATGATATTCCCGCTGGCGGTGCTGGCGGTGTTCGCATTGGGCAGCGGTATCCTTACCGAACCCGTGACGCATCTTTTGGGCGAGGTGCATATGCCGGAGACGCACCTGCCGATGATAATTTCCGTCTGTGCGGTGGCGCTGGGCGTGGCGGCTTCGGCGGCGGTCTATTACTTCCGCGTGTTCGACCCGGCCAAGGCGGCAAGTGCCTTAAAGCCGCTGCACACGCTGCTTTTGAACCGCTATTATATCGACCGCCTGTATGAAAAATTATCCGCGCTGGTAGCGGTGAACCTGGCGCGGCTGGGCGATTGCTGTGACCGTTACGTTATCGACGGCGTGGTCAATCTGGTAGGCTGGGCTTCGGTCAAGCTGGCCGATTTCTGCCGCTGGTTTGATTATAACGTGATCGATGGGGCGGTGCGGGGCTTCTGCTTCGTGGTCTCCGGCTGCGGCGTGTATCTGCGCCGTTACGCGGCGGGCGGCCTGCAAAGCTATCTCGGCTGGGCGCTGGCGGGCGTGTTTGTGCTGCTGCTGGCGGCGATGGGAGGGGTGATGTTCCTGTGAACTGGTTAAACATACTGATTTTTCTGCCTCTCCTGGCTGCCGTTGTGATGTTCATTGGCGGGCGGCTGGTTAAAAATGACAACGCTTTGCGCGGGCTGGCGCTGGTGTTATCCCTGCTGCCGCTGGCGGTGAACCTCGTCATCATGGCGGGCTATAATTACGGCTTGGCGAGCGGCGACTTCCAATACTACACCACGCTGGATTGGATAGCCGCGTTCGGTATCTCATATGCCGTGGGGCTGGACGGTCTGAGTCTGCCGCTGGTCTTTTTGACGAGTTTGCTTACGCCGTTGGTGGTGCTGCTCTCGTTTGACGAGCATAAGAAGCTGGGTGCGTATTTCGGCCTGCTGTTTCTGCTGGAGTGCGGCCTGTTCGGCGTGTTTGCGGCGCTGGATCTCTTCCTGTTCTACCTGTTCTGGGAAGTGGTGCTGATACCGATGTACTTCCTGATTTTGGGCTGGGGCGGGCCAAGGCGGCGTTATGCGGCCATCAAGTTCTTCGTCTACACGCATGTGGCGTCGCTGGTCATGCTGGTGGGCTTCTTTGCCATCTTCTTTACGGCGGCGGCAGAGCTTGGGCATTATACCTTTAATATGTATGAGATCATGTCGGCGGTGCATTTTGCACCGGGGCTGCAATATCTGATCTTCCCGGCGCTGTTCTTCGGGTTTGCGGTGAAGATGCCCACAGTGCCGTTCCATACCTGGCTGCCGGACGCCCACGTGGAAGCGCCCACCGGCGGTTCCGTCTTCCTGGCGGCGGTCATGCTGAAGATGGGCGGCTATGGGCTGGTGCGTATCGCGTTCGGCATGTTCCCGGAAGCGGCGGTGCATTATGCCATACCGATGGCAGTGCTGGGCATTATCAGCATGCTCTGGGCGGCGCTTTTGGCGCTGGCGCAGGACGATTTGAAGAAGATGATCGCTTATTCCTCCGTCAGCCATATGGGGCTGGTGCTGTTCGGCCTCGCGATGTTGCAGGAGCGCGCGTTCAACGGCGCGGTGGTGCAGATGTTTGCCCACGGGCTGATCTCCGCCATGCTGTTTATGTGCTGCGGCATTTTGCAGCACAGCGTGGGAACGCGCCGTATCGGCGATCTGGGCGGTGTGGCGAACGTGCTGCCGCGGCTTTCGGCGCTGACGGTGTTCACGTTCTTCGCGTCGATCGGCCTCCCCGGCCTCTTGGGCTTTATCCCCGAGATGATGGTGTTCCTGGGGGCGTTTTCGGTGCATAAGCTGCTCACGGTCGTCGCCATGCTTTCGATGATACTGACGGCGGCATATTACCTTTGGGCGCTGGAGCGGGCGTATTTCGGCCAAGCGAGCCGCGATCTGATCGAAAAGCAGCCGCACGATATCCGCTGGTTCCAGGCGGTGCCGCTGTTGGTGCTGGGCGTGCTGGTGCTGATCCTCGGCGTTTATCCCGCGCCGCTGACTGATATCGTGAGCCAGGGCACGGCCTACATAATCAACGCGTTGGGAGGTGCGATCTGATGAATACGATAACTCTCGACCAGTTGATCCCCCTGCTGCCGGAGCTTTTGCTGGCGCTGGCGGCGATGATCGTCATGCTGCTGCCCAGACGGGCGGGCAAGGCGGCCTGGGGCATAGCGGCGGCGACTTTGGCTGCGGCGGCGGTGATGTGCGCCGTGCTTTGGGGCGTGGACGCCGAGCTTTTGGGCGGCGCTTACCGGGTGGACGGCTTCTGCGTGTTTGCGCAGGTCATGCTGCTGAGCCTCGGCTTTATCAATATTATCGGCTCGGTGGATTTTACGGGCACAATCACCCGCGCCAAGGAGTATTACGCGCTGCTGCTGGCGGCCATGCTGGGGCTGGTGCTGATACCGGGTGCGACGGATTACATCACGCTGACCATCGGCTTTGAGCTGGCCAGTATCGCGACATATACCCTGCCGATGGTCGATCCCTCTAACCCCAAAGGGCGCGAGGCTTCGCTGAAATATTATCTGATGGGGGCGTTTTCCTCCGCGCTGATCTTCTATGGTTTATCGCTGCTTTATGGATTCACCGGGACGCTTTCCATTCGCGGCGCGGCGGAGGTCATCGCGCTGGTGGGCATACACCCGGCGCTGGCGGCGGCTTTCGTGCTGATGCTGGCGGGCTATGGCTATAAAATGGCGCTGGTGCCGCTGCACATGTGGGCGGCGGATACCTACACCGGCGCTTCGGCTCCGACGACGGGCTTTATTTCCGGCGTCACGCAGAAAGGCGCGTTCATCGTCGCCATGAAAATCGTTCTGGTGACGTTTGGCCTGGGTCTTTCGGTAGCCAGTGCGATATTGGGTCTGCTCTGCGTTATCACCATGACGGTGGGGAACGTCCTTGCGCTGCAGCAGAGCGACGTGAAGCGCATGCTCGCGTATTCCAGCGTGGCGCACGCCGGCAATATCCTCGTCGGTATCACGGTGGCGACGGGGCTGGCGGTGGCCGGTTCGTTCCTGCATATCTGGGCGCACGCGCTGATGACGATCGGCGGCTTCTTTGTGCTGCGCATGGTGGCGCAGGCGAAAGGCGGCACGGAAATTAAGCACTTCCGCGGGCTGGCTAAGGAAATGCCTTACACGGCGGCAGCCTTTATGCTGATATTGTTCTCATATGGCGGGGTGCCGCCGCTTCTGGGCTTTTGGGGCAAAATGCTGATGACGGTCGCGGCGGTGGGGCGCGGCGGCTGGTATACGGCGCTGGCGCTGCTGCTGGTGCTGAACAGTGCGCTCTCGCTGGTCTATTACGCGCGGGTCATTCGCGAGATGTACGCCAAGCCCTCGGAGGTCGCGCCGGTGGCGGATATGCCGCGCGGCTTCTCCTGGCAGGGGCTGGCGGTGTGGCTGGCGGTAGGTTTGCTGCTGGTGCTGGGCTTGTTCCCCGGCCAGCTGACGGATTTTGCTGCGATGGCAGTGGACGCGCTATCTTAAGGGGGCAGGGGAGGAATAAAAATGAGTATTATTACGATTTTGCTTGCCTTGCCGCTGCTGGGCGTGCTGCTGATCGGAATTTCGGCCAGGCGGCCGGGCGCCGCGAAATTTATCGCGCTTGTGGCCTCCGGGCTGGTGCTGGCGGGGTCGGTGTATCTGCTCGGGCAGTTTGACCCGGCGGCTTCCGGCTATCAGTTTGAGCAGATAACGCCGTGGTTCCCGGCGTTCTGCGTCAGCTTTGCCGTGGGGCTGGACAGCTTATCGCTGCCGCTCTTTATGCTGACGGCTCTTTTGGGCTTTTTGGTGGTGGTCTATTCGTGGAACGTCACTGAGCGCGCGCCGTTTTATTTCGGCCTGCTGCTGCTGTTGGAGACGGGCGTTCTGGGCGTTTTCTCGGCGCTGGATTTCTTCCTTTTCTACATATTCTGGGAAGTTGTGCTGATACCGATGTTCTTCCTGATCGGCATTTGGGGCGGCGGCCGCCGCAGCTATGCCTCGATGAAGTTCCTCATCTACACCCACGTGGCGTCGCTGGTGATGGTGCTGGCGATCGGCGCGATGTTCTTTAAGGCGGGCGACATTCTGGGGCATTACACGTTCCTGATCCCGGAGATAACCGGGGTATTCTTTGAACCCGGCTTTCAGGTATTGGTGTTCGGGGCGCTGCTGTTCGCGTTCTGCGTGAAGCTCCCGGTGGTGCCGCTGCATACCTGGCTGCCGGACGCGCACGTGGAAGCGCCGACAGCGGCCAGCGTGCTGCTGGCGGGCGTGCTGCTGAAAATGGGCGGCTATGGCCTGATCCGCGTGGGCTATATGATACACCCTGTTGCGGCGGGGATATATATGCCGCTGATCGTGGTGCTGGCGCTTGTCAGCATTGTTTACGGCTCTTATGCTGCTTTTACGCAGGACGATTTGAAGAAGCTGATCGCTTATTCCTCGATCAGCCACATGGGTTTCGTGCTGCTGGGTCTGGCCTCGCAGACGGAGGCGGGCGTTTTGGGCGCGGTGTATCAGATGGTGGCGCACGGCATTATCTCGGCGGCGCTGTTTATGGGCTGCGGCGTGATCCAGCATAACTGCGGCACGCGCCAAATCAGCCGCCTGGGCGGGCTGTACAGTCGTATGCCTGCCGCGATGACGCTGCTGGTGCTGGCGTTCTTTGCGTCGATGGGTATCCCCGGCTTCATGGGCTTTATGGCGGAGTTCAGCGTCATGCTGGGCGTGTATCAGCGGTTTGGCCTGTTGGTGCTGCTGGTGGCGCTGGGCGCGGTGCTGGCCGTGGGCTATTATCTCTGGGCGTTTCAGCGGGTGGCGTTCGGCGCGCTTCCCAAGGATATGCAGAACGTGCGCGATATCCATTGGTTTGAGCTGGTGCCGATGGTGGTGCTGCTGGTGCTGGCGCTGTATTTCGGCTTACAGCCGGACGGCATGGTGGAATATATGCAGGGCAGCGTTGATATGCTGCTTTGGGATCCGATAATGGATTAGGCGGAGGGAGGCGGCTGATGTTCGGTTTGTTGCGTCCGCGGGCATATTTTGACGCCCTGCCGCTGATTGCCCCGGCGGAATTGGCGCGGCGGGGTTATCGCGCTCTGCTGTTCGACGTGGATAACACCATCACCACGTGGAATTCACCGGATATTGCGGCAGACGTGCTGGCGTGGTTTGGCGAGCTGCCGCAGCATGGTCTGGCCGGGTGTATCATATCCAACAACTCGGCGGAGCGTTTGCAGCCGCTGGCGGCGCGGCTGGGGATCGAATTTCTGCCGAAAGCGCGCAAGCCCCTGCCGTTTGGTTATACGCGGGCGGCGGCCATGCTCGGCGCGGCCAAAAGCGAGACGCTGATGCTCGGCGACCAGCTGCTGACGGATATTTTGGGTGCAAATCTGGCGGGCATTGACGCCGTTTTGCTGAAGCCGATATCGCTGGCGCGCGAGTTCCGGTGGACTTACGTTAACCGCCGTATTGAAAAGCTGGTTTGGCGCCCCGTCATGCGCGGCGTGCCGCACAACCGTTTTTAATTACTGAAACCGCCCTGTTCGGGGCGGCTTTTTTGCGCATAAAATCCCGGCTTGTCACATATATTGAAGCAAATTGGGCGTGATCGGGAGGGCAATATGGCAAATCGGGACTTATTCAACGGGGCGGACGCCAACCGCCGCCGGGCGGAGGACGCGCGCGGTAATGGCTGGCTGACGCGGCGGCTGTTCTGGCAGGGGCTGGCGGCGCTGCTGCTGTTTGCGGGCGTAGTCTGCCTGTATGAGCAGGAAAGCCAGCTGGGCGAGGGCGTGCGCTATGTGGTGGCGCTGGCGCAGGCCGATGAGCAGGAAAGTATGGCGGTGAACGGGCTGGCCGATCTCTGGCGCGAAACGGTAAACGCGGCCAAGCTGCCGCAGCAGGCTGAGCCAAACTCGTCACAAGCCGGGGGCGAAGTGGAAGATACCACCCCCGCCTTGGACGGCAATTATCAGCCGGGCGAGGATTATCTGGCCGCGGCGACGCTGAATGACGAGGGCGTGCCGGTGCTGATACTCCCCGCGAGCGGCTTGATGCAGGGGGCGTTCGGCGAGGTGACGGAGGACGGGCTGCCGCTTTTGGGGCTGCAAATTTTCTGCCAGGGCGAGCAGGAGGTGAAAGCCGCCGCTATCGGTGAGGTGACGGAGGTCACCCCCGGCGAGCGGGTGACGCTCTCGCATACCGGCGGGGTGGAGACGTGTTATACCGGGGCGCTTACGGCGGAGGTCAAGGTGGGCGACGTGCTGCGGCAGGGCGAGGCCATCGGGCGTATCACCGACGGGACGCTGTTCTTTCAGGTGCTGGTGGACGGCCAGCCGCAGGATCCGTTCCTGTTCGTGAAAGGACCGGAATGATGGCGGAGCTTTCTCCTTTTATCCGCGCGGCTTGGCCGGAGCTTTTGGCGGCGCTGCTGCTGTTTTTGGCTTTGCATGAGGCGGCGCATTATCTGGCGCTGCGCCTTTTGGGCTTTGGCGCGGGGCTGCAAATACGGGGCTGCCTCGGCGTTGCCATGCGGGCGGCGCCGGCCTGCCAGGGCTGGCGTGAGGCTTTTGTTGCGGCGGCGGGGCCGGCTGCCAACCTGCTTTTGCTGTGGCTCTGCCTGAAGTTTGGCTGGCAGGCGGGGGCGCAGGTGAATTTTTGTCTGGCGGCGGGCAATCTGCTGCCTTTTTTGCCGTTGGACGGCGGCAAAATACTGCGCGGGCTGCTCGCCGGGTTATTTGGCTGGCGGGCGGTGTCAAAGCTGCTGTTGTTCTGGGCGCGGGCGGCGGCGCTCTGCTTTGCCATCTGCATTTATTACTTCGGGCTTAAAAAACTGCTGCTGCTGCTTGCTCTCTGGCTGTATCTTTTGGCCTGGCAGGAAGAGCGGCACCTCTCGTTTCAGCTAATGTCGGCGCTTACCCAAACGGCGGGGCAGCGGTTCCGCCCGCACCGGGTGGTGCGGATCAGCCGGGATATGCCGGTATACCGCGCGGTGCGGCGCTTCTCGCCGGGCTGGCGCAACTGGCTGCTGTTTCAAGGGCGGCTGTTGGACGGCGATATCCTGGTCGGGCATATGGCAGCGGGCGGGGGCGCGGAATGTGTCTCCGCGCTTTATGGGCGAAATTTGCCGATAAATTAGGCGCGGCGTAAAGGAAAAGCGCGCCGCCTTGCCGAATTAAATAAGGTTTAGAATTTGCGGCAAGGAGTCGATAATTTTGCAGAAGCAGGTTAAAAGCTGGGAGGCCGAGGTGGAGCAAATTCTGCCGCTGGTGGATAAACCGGCGCAGTATCTGGGCGGCGAGTATAACAGCACGGTAAAGGACTGGCAGGAGCTATCCGCCACCATGGTGCTGCTGTTCCCCGACCTTTACGAGATCGGCATGTCTCATCTGGGTATGCGGGTGCTGTATGAGGCGGTGAACCGCCGCCCGGAGTATGCTTTTGAGCGCAGCTTTGCCCCCGCCGCCGATATGGAAAAACTAATGCGCGAGCGGCAGATACCCCTCTTTAGCTGGGAGAATTACCACGCCGTGCGTGATTTTGACGTGGTGGGCGTAACGCTGCAATACGAGATGAGCTTCACCAACATTCTGAATATGCTGGAGCTGGCGGGGATACCCCTTTTGGCGGCGGAGCGCCCCGATTGGGCATATCCGCTGGTGCTGGCGGGCGGCCCCTGCGCCTATAATCCGGAGCCGCTCTGCGATTTTTTTGACCTGTTCGTGATCGGCGAGGGCGAGGAGGTGGAGCTGGAACTGCTCGACCTCTATACCGAGTGCCGTGCGCAGGGCACAAGCAAGGCGGAATTTCTGCGCCGCGCCTGCCAAATCCCCGGCATTTACGTGCCCGCCTTTTATCAGCCGCAGTATGACGTGGCGGGCAAGCTGGTGGAGGTTGCGGCGGCGGATTTTGCGCCCCGCCGGGTGAAGAAGCGCATTATCAAGGATATGGACGCCGTGCCTTTCCCCACCGATCAGATCGTGCCGTTTGCCGAAATCGTGCATGACCGCGCGGTGATCGAGGTCATGCGTGGCTGCAACCGCGGCTGCCGCTTCTGCCAGGCGGGGATAATCTACCGCCCGGTGCGGGAAAAATCGCCCGAGGTGCTGGCGGAGCAGGCGGCGGCGGCTTTATCCGCCACCGGCTATGATGAGCTGGGCATGGTCAGCCTTTCCACCGCCGATTATTCCTGTGTCGCGCCGCTGATCGACCGTCTGCTGGCGGAGCACGCGGCGGACGGGGTTTCGGTATCGCTCCCGAGCCTTAGGGTGGACGCGATGTCGGTCGGCCTGGCCGAGCGCATACAGACGGTGCGCAAATCGGGCATGACGCTGGCGCCCGAGGCGGGGACGCAGCGCCTGCGCGATATCATCAACAAGGGCGTGAACGAGGCGGACATATTCGCGGCGGTGCAGGCGGCGCTGGCGGCGGGCTGGAACTCGTTTAAGCTTTATTTTATGGCGGGTCTGCCGTATGAGACGGACGAGGATCTGCTGGGTATCGCCGCGCTGGCGCGGCAGATATTGGCGCTGGGTGCAGCCCCCGGCAGACGGCGGAAGCTTACTATCAACGTCAGCGTTTCGTTCTTTGTGCCGAAGTGTGACACGCCGTTTCAGTGGTTTGGCCAGAACAGCCGCGAGGAGCTGACCCGAAAGCGTGAGCTGCTTTACGCCGCGTTTAAGCCGATCCGCGGGGCTAGACTTTCCTGCCACGATATTGAACTGAGCTTTTTGGAGGGCGTGTTCAGCCGGGGCGACCGCCGTTTGGGCAGGGCGCTGCTGGAGGCGCACAAGCTGGGCTGCAAATTCGATTCTTGGCATGAGCATTTCAATTATGAGGCGTGGCTGGAGGCGTTCCGCCGCTCGGGTATCGACCCGGCAGACTATGCCGGGCATGACTTTGCGCAGGAGGACGTGCTGCCGTGGGATCATATCGACTGCGGCGTGGACAAGCGCTGGCTGTGGCGGGAATGGCAGAAAGCGGCTGCGGCGGAGAAAACCCCGGACTGCCGCCGGGGGCCGTGCAGCGGCTGCGGTATCTGCCCAAGCCTCGGCTGCGATAACCATTACGCGGCAAAGGGGGAAGAAATATGACGACCTGTCGCTTTTGCTTCCGGGTGACGGGGGTGCTGAAATTCCTCTCGCACCTTGATCTGCTGAAGCTGTTTAACCGGGCGCTGCTGCGGGCAAACCTTCCCGCCGCCTATTCCGAGGGCTTCAACCCCCACCCGAAGATCAGCTTCGGGCCGCCGCGCGGCGTGGGTATCGAGGGGCTATCAGAGTGGGGCGATCTGCAGCTGAAAGAGGAACTTGCACCGGACGAGGTTGTGGCGCGCCTGAACGACGCCCTGCCGCAGGGGGTTCGGGTGCTATCCGCCCGTTTGCTGCCGCCCGAACCGCACCCGGCGCTGATGGCGGTGATCCGCCTTGCGGTGTATGAGGCCGAGTTTGCGCCCGATACGGATTGGGCGGCGCTCGCGGAGCGCGTGCAGGCATTTTGGCAGGCGGAAAGCTGGGAAATTGAGCGCCGCCACCCCAAAAAGGGCGTTAAAACTATTGATGTGCGGCGCGGCGTATCGAAGCTGGAATTGGCGAATAACAAGCTCTCGCTGGAAATTCCGTTTGCGGAGAGCGGCGCGGTGAAGCCGTTGGAGGTCATGCAGGCCATTGCGCCGGCTAACGCGATATATCGTCTGCGCCGCGTGGGGCTTTATGCCGTAAACGCAGCGGGCGAGCCGGTTCTGCCGTAAAAAATGGTGAGGTAACAGCATGAAAAGAAATATTATCGTCAAACAGGACGAATTTGAAACGCTGGTGGCGCTGCTGGAGGACGAACGGCTGGCGGAAATATACGTGGAGCGCGAGTATCAGCAGAGCATTGTCGGCAACGTGTATAAGGCGAAAGTGGAAAACGTGCTGCCCGGTATGCAGGCGGCTTTCGTCAATTTCGGCGCGGCCAAAAACGGCTTTCTGCACCTGCGCGACGTGGTGGCGCATAAGCTGGACGCCGACGGCAAGCTGATGGAGCCGGGCGTGGAGATCAATCAGGTGCTGCGTCCGGGGCAGGAGGTCATGGTGCAGGTGGTGAAAGAGCCGACGGGCAGCAAGGGCGCCAGGCTCACCATGAACCCGACGCTGCCGGGGCGGCTGCTGGTGCTGCTGCCCACCACGCCGAGTTTGACGCTTTCCCGCCGCATTGAGGACGAAGCGGCACGCGAGCGGCTGCTGAGCTTTACGCGCAGCCTTTTGCCCGAGGGCATGGGCGCAATAATCCGCACCGCCGCGGCGGAGGCTTCGGAGGAGGAGCTGGCGCGCGATTTAAAGACGCTGCTGAAGCTGTGGAAATGGCTGCTCGGCAAAAGCGCCCAGGCCAAGGCCGTGACATTGCTGTATCAGGACTTGGGGCTGCTGCGGCGGGTGGTGCGCGATACGTTTTACAGCGATATCGAGCATATCTATGTGAACAACCCGCAGACGGCGGCCAACCTTGCGGGCGTGGTGGCCGCCATTGCCCCGGAATATTTGGATAAGATCACCGTTTCGCCTAACGACGTGATGGCGGTGTATAACGTCTCCGCCCAGCTGAAGCAGGCGCTTTCCGACAAGGTCTGGCTGAAATGCGGCGGCTACCTGATCATTCAGCACATGGAGGCGTTCACCATCATCGACGTGAACACCGGCAAATACGTGGGCGATTCGGCGCACGGCTTTGCTGACGTGGTGCTGCGGACGAATATCGAGGCGGCGCAGGAGGTGGCGCGCCAGCTGCAATTACGCAACATCGGCGGCATTATCATCGTGGATTTCATTGATATGCGCGAGGAGGCCGACCGCGAGCGGGTGCTGGAAGCACTGCGGCAGGCGCTTTCCACTCACCGCGTTAAGACCAACGTGCTGGGCTTCACGCAGCTGGGGCTGGTGGAGATGACGCGCAAGAAGAACGGCCACACGCTTCAGGAGCTGTTTGAGCGTCCCTGCCCGTTCTGCGGCGGCAAGGGCAGCGTGGCTTCGGAGGAGAGCGTTTTTGTCGATATTCTGGCCGATTTGGCAGAGCTGGCCGGGCGGGCGGCGGAGCCCGCGCTGTTCATCGAGACGAACCCGATCATTTCTTCGTATATCATCGGGCCGGCGGGTGAGACGAAAAGCGCGCTGGAGCGGCGCTTCGGCAAAAAGCTGTGTATCCGCGGCAATGCCGAGCTGAAGATGACCGATTACGTGGTGCGCGTTTTTTCCGGCGATCCGGCCGAGCTGGACGCGGCGCCGTTTCAGGTGGGGCAGCTTTGCGACTGCTTCCTCTGCGAGCGGCACAACGCCAACAAAGCCGACGCTATCTGCCGTGTGAACGGTTACGTTATCCTGGTGCGCGACGGCGCGGATTACGTGGGCGAAAAGCGGCTGCTTAGGATCACCGAGGTACATCAGACGTTTGCCTGCGCCGAGCTGGCGGATTGACGGCAGGCAAAATCGGGCAAATTCTTGCAAAAAAAAAGCCTGTTAAGCGCTTACTTAATGCGTTTAACAGGCTTTTTGCACGGGGCGTCAGCGAAAAAAAATTTTTCAAATTTTTGTTTAATATTTTTGTAAAAAAATATCGGTAACTCGCAAGGAATTACCGATATTTTTATGGTCGGAGCGACACGACTTGAACGTGCGGCCTCTACCACCCCAAGGTAGCGCTCTAGCCAAACTGAGCTACGCCCCGTGACACCATATTATTATATTAAGAATGGCGCTTTTTGTCAAGGTTTTTGTGATAATTTAACTGATTTTGTGCCGCAGCAGGCAATAGCGGGGGCGTTCCTCGCCGAACAGACGATAGCGGATATGGTCGTCCAGCATGATGGCCAGGGCGGCCAGCGGTATCCACAGCAGAAAGTATTGCAGCGATATCTGCCCCATGAAGTTGAACGGCAGCGCGCTGTAATCCCAGACGTTCAGCCCCAGCCAGCGGTTCACGATCAGCCCCGTTACAAATTCCGCCGCCGTGATGATAGTTGCTCCCAGCAGCGCCTGCAATCCCAGATCCATATACCACGGCAGCAGCTCGTTGATGAACCCCACCAGCACAAAGCACACGCCGCCCAGCACAAACATCGATGGGTGGCTTCCGCCGCGCCACAGCGTTTCCACACCATAATAGGCCGCGCCGCCCAGCAAAAACAGCAGCAGCACCTTGCAGCCGAATTTCAGCTTCGGCATGGCGCACCTCCCCCGGCGTTTTTCTGCCTTAACCTATGCGGGCGCGTGCCGAAAAATGTATTTATATAAAAACATTAAATCGTTGTGGCAAAATGGGCTTTTGGCAGGTATTTACTTATAGATGGACAAATTTTACCCAAAGGGGGTATATGGTGATGAAAAAGCAACTTTGGCTGCTTTTGGCGCTGGTCATCGGTGTGACGATGTGGGCGGCGCCCGCTTTGGCGGCGGAGCCGGGCGAAACGTATCTGCCGCTTTGCTATGGGCGGAACACGGTGATGTGCGCGGCGGACGAAACAAATTTCTATTGGACAGACAGTGAGAATGTCTGGCAGGCGCCGCGGCAGGGCGGCGATAAGACGCGGCTTTACGCGGCGAAAGGGATAAAGTATCTGAGCTGTGCGAATGGCAGCCTGTATTTTATCGCGGAGGGCAGCCTGATCAAATATGACCTTGCCACGGGCGAGAGCAAAAAGCTGAGCGAATGGGTCACCAAACCGGCGGTGTATCAGGGAAGCGTCTATTATCTAAAGTGTATCAGCGAATGGCATACGCAGCTTTGCCGCCAGCCCATGCAGGGCGGCACGGAAGAAATGCTGGCCGATCACGTCAGCTGCTATTGGTTCAGCGAGGGGCGCGTGTGTTATACGGAGGGGTCGAGTTTTGATTTAGCCGGTGAGTATCTGTATGGCAACGCAGCTTACAGCCTGCCGTTGGCAGGCGGTGCTGCCGCCGCGGGATATTACACATATGCCAGCGATTGGGCGGACGGCTGGTATTACTGCAAAGATGTGGTCAGCACGGGCGATTATTATGGCCGGGGCAAGCTGTATCGCTGGCGGTGGCAGAACGGCCAGCGAGAGTTTGAGAAAATCCTGCTTTTGCAGGATATGAGCCGTCTGGATATCGTGCAGGTGGTGGACGGCACGGTTTATTACACCATGCAGACTTATTCCGAATACACGCCGGGGCGCTTTGGAACTGCAACCAGCCCGCTTTACGCTTATGATATTGAAGCGGACGGCCTGCCGCGCCGGCTGACCGACTGTAAGGTGAGCGATTTCTATGTTTTCGGCGAGCAGGTGGTGTATAAAGAAGCACGGTGGTATGACGGAACCTGGCCGGAATGGCAGGTGCTTGATCTTACCAAATAATTTGATGTTTTACGGATAAAAACGCTCTTGCCAGGGCGTTTTTATTCATGTTATACTAAAAATACCCGCCGATGCGGGGTGGTGCGGTGCAGGTAAGTTACCTGCAAGCCCGCAGTTTCAGATAAGGAGTTTTTTATGACAGTAATTCAATGGTACCCCGGCCATATGGCCAAAGCCCGCCGTTTGATGGAAGAGGATATGCGGGTGGTGGATATGTCGCTGGTGGTGCTGGACGCGCGGATACCGCTTTCCAGCTATAACCCGGATTTTGACCGTATTCTGGCCAAAAAGCCGCAGATCATGGTGCTGAACAAGCAGGACTTGGCGGACGCGGCGGCGACCAAACGCTGGCTGGCTTACTTCCGCCGCCGTGGCCTGGGCGCGGTGGCTATCAACGCGCAGGCAGGCCAGGGCATGAAAGAGCTGGAAAAGGTCATCATGCAGACGGCTGAGCCGCTGTTTGCCGAGCTTGAGGCCAAAGGCCGCCGCCGCCGCCCCGTGCGGGCAATGGTGGCAGGATCGCCCAACACGGGCAAAAGCACGCTGATCAATTCGCTGCTGCCGAAAGCGGCCAGCAAAACCGGCAACAAGCCCGGCGTGACGCGGGGCAAGCAGTGGGTGCGGTTGGGCGATAAAATTGAGCTGCTGGACACCCCCGGCGTGCTCTGGCCGAAGTTTGAAACACACAGCGTGGCGTTTCGTCTGGCAGCCACCGGGGCGATCAGCGAGACGGTCTACGACTATTATCAGGTGGCGCTGGAACTGCTGGACTGGCTTAGAAGCCACGGCCTCGCCGCGCTTTGCGCCCGCTATAAGCTGGACGAAGCCGAGATGGCGGCCTGCTATGTGGAGGAAGTGCTGGCGGCGATTGGGCGCAGCCGGGGCTTGTTGGCCGCCGGCGGCGTGGTGCGCGAGGAGGAGACCGCCCGCCTGCTGCTGGCGGAATTCCGGAACGGCAAGATCGGCCGCTTCACGCTGGACGACGTACCGGGGGCGAGATAATGAAAGTATCGGAATTAGCGCCGTGGCAGCTGAAAATGGCGGGAACAGGCGAGGGCATATGCGACATATTGCCCGACGCGGCGGAGGCGGAACGCCTGCGCGGCTTGTCACGCTATGAAGAAGAACTGTGGGCGGACGGTATCGAATACGTGGCCGGGCTGGACGAGGTGGGTCGCGGGCCGATCGCCGGGCCGGTGGTGGCCGCCGCGGTGATTCTGCCGCCGCACCTGCTGCTGCCGGGTATCAACGATTCCAAAAAGCTCTCGGCCAAAAAGCGCTATCAGCTGGAGCCGGTTATCCGCCGTGCCAGCGTTGCCTGGGCGCTGGGCGCGGTGGGGCCGCACGAAATTGACCAAATCAACATTCTGGAGGCGACGAAGCTCGCGATGTGCCGCGCCATCAAAATGCTGCCCGTTCACCCGCAGCATTTGCTGCTGGACGCGCTGGAGCTGCCGCTGCGCCTGCCGCAGACGGCCATCATCAAGGGGGACGCGCAGAGTATCAGCATTGGGGCGGCCAGCATTTTGGCGAAGTGTCACCGCGACCGTCTGATGACGGTTTATGACGAAATGTACCCCGGCTACGGTCTCGCCAAACACGCGGGCTATCCGACGCCGGAGCATAAACGGGCGGTGTGGCAGTTGGGATATTCGCCGATACACCGCAGGAGCTTCGTTTTGAAGCCGCCGAAGCAGGCGAAATAACGCTTTTTAAGCGCATTTGGGGGCAAAAACGATAATGGGTAAGCAAAGCGCCCAAACCGGGCGGGAAAGCGAGGATTTGGCTGCCGCGTATCTGGCCGGGCGGGGGTATGCGATACTGGCGCGGAACTTCCGCGGCGCGGGCGGCGAGCTGGATATCGTCTGCCAAAAGGGCGGCGTTATCTATTTTGTTGAGGTAAAAGCCCGGCGGCGGGGCGCGATGGTCAGCCCGGCGGAGGCCGTCACCCCTGATAAAAAAAGGCGGCTGGCGTCCTGCGCCGCATACTGGCTGTATCGCCACGGTAAAAGCGACGCCGCGTGCAGTTTTCTGCTGCTGACGCTGGAAATATCGCCCGACGCGCCGCCGAAAATCGAACTCATTGAGGATTTTCTCATCTGGTGAGGCGGCGGGCAGTTGATATTTTGCGAGAATATGCTATAATATAAATGATATGTGACGCAGTATTCTAGTCGACAGGCCATGTTTTGAAGGCGGGGCTAAAAATCCGTTAAGGGCACATCGATGAAGTTTCTGGTGCTGGCTTCTGACGCCCAGTCGGGGGCTGGTGCTGGGAGTTAAGGTTTTTGGGCGCTCTGTAATGGCATACGGAAGCCGACCCAATTTCCGTGGAGACCCAAGTGCGTGGGGAGATGCCTTTGGTCGGGCATGATAACTATGGCTTGGGATTAAACCTGCATTCGGTTAAATGCTGGGTGCAGCGTAGCCTGCCTTGAGTGCGAGTGGTGGATTGGCTGTTTTGGCCAAAACAGAGGCTGTTCGGTTTGACCAGACCGGCAGCCCTCCTGATGAAACCACTGGTGCAAAAGAGGCTAAAAATGTGGTACTGCCGTTGAGGAAAGCTCCTAGACTGTTATGCCGTCAGGGATTAAAGTATGGACTAAGTGGTGATTTGGCTCCGGACGCGGCAACGCTCCGGGTTGACCCGTAAGCGGGAACCACCACGGCGGCGACGCTGTGGTGCGGTCAACGAGAAACTCTGCCAGACCTAAGCCATAAAGTTTACCTGCCGGCTGTTCACATATTTTTATTATTGTGATATTTTATAGGAGAAACACATTGGACAAAGCGCGAAGTAAAAGCAAAAATTCCGATAATAAGCAGAACAGTGCCGCACTCTACACCCTTGTGGTTTTTATCGGCACTTTTTTTACAGCCTGCCTGATGACGCTGGTCTCCACGCTGGTGCTGGAGGAGATGGAGACGTTTCTGGTCGGCTTTGTCATTTTGCTGCTGGTGATATTGGTGGGCGTGGTGTTTGATATCGTCGGCACGGCGGTTTCCGCCTGCGGCCAGCAGCATTTGAACTCCAAGGCGTCGCGGCGCATACCCGGCGCCAAAAAAGCTCTCGCCCTGGCCAAAAACGCCAGCCGCGTCGCCAACATCTGCAACGACGTGGTGGGCGATATCTGCGGCACGGTCTCGGGCGGTATCGGCACGGCGCTGGCGGCGGTGCTGGTATCCTCCGGCGGCGTTAAGGGGTTGGTGGTCTCCGTTGGCATATCGGGCTGCATTGCGGCGGCTACGGTGGCGGGGAAAGCCCTCGGCAAAAATTTCGCCATCGACCGCGCGGACGATATCATCTTCAACGTGGGGCGCTTGCTGGACTTGCCGGAGGTGATCCGGTTTGAACTCAAGAACCGCGAGCTGGCCGAAAAAAAAGCCGCCAAACAGAACAAAGCTGGTGATTGAGCATGGTTGTGCTGGAGAATATCCGCGAATCGGCGGACGTGAAAAAACTGAACATAGAACAGCTGAACCTGCTGGCAAGGGAAATTCGGCAGGAGATACTTAACGTTGTCAGCGCCAACGGCGGGCATTTGGCCTCAAACCTCGGCATTGTGGAGCTGACGGTGGCGCTGCACGCCTTTTTGAACCTGCCGCAGGACGAGATCGTCTGGGACGTGGGGCATCAATGCTATGCCCACAAGCTGCTTACCGGGCGGCAGGCAGAGTTTGCCACCCTGCGCACTTATCAGGGGTTGAGCGGCTTTCCGAAGCCGCACGAAAGCCCGGCGGACGCTTATGTGGCCGGGCACAGCAGCACATCGATATCGGTGGCGGTGGGGATCGCTCAGGCGGCCAAATTGCAGCATATCGAGAAAAGGGTCTACGCCGTGATCGGCGACGGCGCGCTTTCCGGCGGCATGGTGTGGGAGGCGATGAACCACGGCGGCGATTTGAAAACGCCGTTCACCGTGATCCTGAACGACAACGAGATGTCGATTGCCGAAAACGTCGGCGCAATGAGCCGCTATCTGACGCGTCTTCGGACGGATAAGCGTTATCGCCGCCTGAAAGACCGGGTGACGCAGTTTCTGCTGGGCAAGAAGAAGTGGGGCCGCACGTTTTATCATGGTTTGGAGCATTTGCGCGACGCGGTGAAGTATTTTCTGGTGCGCGGCGTGCTGTTTGAGGAAATGGGTTTCGTCTATCTGGGGCCGGTGGACGGGCACAATATCGCGGAGCTGCTGCAAACGCTGAAAATGGCGGCGCGCATTGAAAAACCCGTGCTGATCCACGTGATAACGCAGAAAGGGCGCGGCTATGCCCCGGCGGAGCAGAACCCCACCGCTTTCCACGGCGTGGGCAGTTTTGATCTGGCCACCGGCGAGACCAAGCCCAAGGGGCGCACGTATACCGACTGCTTTGCGGACAAGCTTTGCGAGCTGGCCGCGGCGGACGATAAGATCGTCGCGGTGACGGCGGCCATGCCCCATGGCACCGGGTTGGAAAAATTCTCGGCGGAGTATCCGGAGCGTTTCTATGACGTGGGCATTGCCGAGCAGCACATGGTGACGTTTTCCGCCGCGCTGGCGCTTAGGGGCATGCGGCCGGTGGCGGCGGTGTATTCCACGTTTTTGCAGCGGGCGTATGACCAGCTGATGCAGGACGTCTGCCTGGCCGAAGCGCCGCTGGTGCTGGCGGTTGACCGGGCGGGCGTGGTCGGCGAGGACGGCGAGACCCACCAGGGCTTGTTCGATATCGCCATGCTGCGCGCCATGCCGAATATGACGCTGCTGGCGCCGCGCGACGCGCTTTCGCTTGCGCCCATGCTGGAATATGCGCTCTCGCTTGGCCGCCCGGTGGCGCTGCGTTATCCGCGCGGCGAGGCGGTAACGCTGGCGGATTATCCGCCCAAGCCGCTGGTGCAGGGCAAGGGAGAGGTTTTAGGCGAGCCGGACGGGGCGCAGGTTGGCCTGCTGGCGTTGGGCGATATGGTCAAGCCCGCGCTGGAATTGGCGGAGCTGCTGGCGGAACGCGGCATACCTGCCGCCGTAGCGGACTTGCGTTTTGCCAAGCCGCTGGACGAGGATTTAATAGTGGACTTTGCCCAAAAATACGGCCGCATATTGACGCTGGAGGACGGCGTGAAAGCGGGCGGCGTCGGCGAGGGCGCGGCAGAGCTTTTGCAGGCGCGGGGCGTTAAGGCCGATTTGCTGGCGGCGGCTTTCCCGGACGAGTTTGTGGCGCAGGGCAAGCCCGCGCAGATTTTCAATAAATACCAAATGACGGCGGAGACGCTGCTGCCAAGGGTGCTGCGGCGCTGGTTCAAGGAGTAATTTATGGCGAAAATGCGTTTGGATATGGCGCTTTTGGAGCGCGGGCTGTTTCCCAGCCGCGAGCAGGCGCGGACGGCCATCATGTCGCGGCGGGTGAGCGTGAACGGCCAGGTGGTGGATAAGGCGGGAAC
>CANQPG010000014.1 GCA_947625705.1 uncultured Peptococcaceae bacterium
GCATATCCGCCGCCACAGCCTGGGCGCCCGCCAGGTCATGCTCGCGGTAATTGCCGCACTCCTGCCGCGTTGCCCCGGGAATTTCGCCGGTAAATGCGGTGACATATGCGAATGCCTCCTGCACCAGCTTGATGGCGTCAGCGCGGCTCACGTTATCCCTAAGTATCAGATAAAACCCGGTGCGGCAGCCCATCGGCCCGACGTAGAGGACGCTTCCTGCCCAGGCCGAATTTCTGGCGTAAGTGGCAAAAAGATGTTCAAACGTGTGCGCCGCCGCGCACGGCAGGTAATCGCCCGCGTTGGGCTTCTTCATGCGGATATCGTAGGTCACCGCGTCGCCGTCGATACGCGAGACGTACATACCCTTTTCCAACAGGTCGTGGTTGACCTGAAAGCTGGCAATTTTATCCATTTTATCACACCTCTTAAATGATTAATTTTGTGGTTTTTTTGCAAAAAACCGCTTGACAAGATAGCCCCCAGCGATATATAATATAACTCGGCGGTTGTGCCGCAGTAGCTCAGTAGGTAGAGCGCATCCTTGGTAAGGATGAGGTCAGCAGTTCGACTCTGCTCTGTGGCTCCACACCGTGACCGGCGAGGTTTTTTGACCCCGCCGGTTTTTTTATGCCTAAAATATTTCCAGCGCCACCGGGCAATGGTCGCTGCCCATAACATCGGGCAGGATATACGCCGCCTTAATTTCGTCTTTCAGCCGCTCCGACACCAGAAAATAGTCGATACGCCACCCCGCGTTGTTCTTGCGGGCGTTGAAGCGGTATGACCACCAGGAATACGCCCCAGTCTCCTCCGGGTGCAGATAGCGGAAGCTGTCCACAAAGCCCGCCGCCAAAAGCTCGGAGAATTTGCCCCGCTCCTCGTCGGAAAAGCCGGCGTTGCCGCGGTTGGTTTTGGGATTCTTCAAATCAATTTCTTCATGCGCCACATTCATATCGCCGCAGATGATCACGGGCTTTTGCTTGTCCAGCCCCTGCACATAGGCGCGGAAATCGTCCTCCCAGCGCAGCCGGTAGTCAATGCGCGCCAAGCCGTCCTGCGCGTTCGGCACATAGATGTTCACCAGATAAAACCGCTCATATTCCAAGGTAATGGCGCGCCCCTCGTCGTTATGCTCGGCAAGCCCCAGATTATAGGCGGCACTCTGCGGCTCCGCCTGGCTGAGCACAAGCGTCCCGCTGTAACCCTTTTTCTCGGCGCTGTTCCAGAATTGGCGGTATCCCGCCAGCTCCACCTCGGCCTGGCCGGGCTGCATTTTCGTCTCCTGCACGGCGATAATATCCGCCCCGCTTGCCGCGGCAAAGTCATAAAAACCCTTATTTATGCAGGCACGCAGGCCGTTCACGTTCCACGAAATCAGTTTCATGATCCACCCCGTTTGCTTTCAAGCTGATTTTATGTTGCTATTGTATCATATTTTCGGCGCATAATAAAGATGGTAAGCGGAATTTATGCCCGCTTAACATTTCTCTGCTAAAGTGGTACAATAAGGCTAAGGCAGATTTTGGAGGTGCGGTATGCAGAAGAATTTGAGCGCCGACGAGCAGCGCCTGCTGGCGCAGACGGCGGCATTATATCCCGACGCCAAGGCGGCATTATTGGAGCTGCTGGCGATACCCTCGGTGGAGGGAAAACCCGAAAATGACGCCCCTTTTGGGCGCGAAGTGGCAAATGCACTGCAAAAAGCGGCGGAAATCGCGGCAGGATTGGGGTTGCAGACCAATTTGACGCCGTATTACCTGACGGTGGACTGCGGCGAGGGCAAAACGGAAGACGCCATCGGCGTGCTGAGCCACCTGGACGTGGTGCCGTTTGGCGAGGGCTGGCATTTCTCACCGACCGGCGAGGTGGTGGAGGATAAAATTTACGGGCGCGGCTCGCTGGACGATAAAGGGCCGACGGTGGCGGCGCTGTTTGCGCTGGCGGCTATCAAGCAATGCGGTCTCCCCCTCGCCCGCCCGGTGCGGCTGATCATCGGCGGCAATGAGGAAAGCGGCAGCCGCTGCATACTGCGCTATCTGGAGGAGCAGCCCGCCCCCGCTTTCGGCTTTTCGCCCGACGCCAACTTCCCGGTGATTTTTGCGGAAAAAGGCATTGCGCTGCTCTCCGCCCAAATGTCCGCCGCCCCCGGCAAGCTGCATGAAATTACGGCCGGCACGGTGGTGAACGCCGTCCCCGGCAAGGCGCGCGCCGTTTTGCAGGATATGCCCGCCGATACTGCCCGCGCGGCTTTGCAGGCCAGCTTTGCATCGGAATTGGCGGAAGCGCAACTCATCTTAGACGAGCTGCCGAATAGCACGCTGCAACTGACGGCCATTGGCAAAGCGGCGCACGGGTCGCAGCCGGAAAAAGGCGTAAACGCCGCCGCCCTGCTGCTGCGGGCTCTCTCGGCGCTGCCGTTATGCGAAGCTGAAGCCGGCGTCTGCCGCGGCATACTCTCGCTGTTCGGTGAGGATCATGACGGCGCCGGGGCTGGTATCCCCTGCCGGGACGACGTCTCCGGGGCGCTGACGCTGAACCTGGGAACGCTGCATATGACGGACGGCGTTTTCACGTTGGGGCTGGATCTGCGCTATCCCGTCACCGCCGATTGGGCGGCTATATACAACAAGCTGGACGCGCGCTGCCGGGAAAACGGTATCACACTTACGGTGGACGAGCATAAAGCGCCGCTGTACGTCCCCAAGGAGCAGAACCCGGCGGCCGCGCTGCTCGCGCTGTATCGGGAATATGAGCCGGACGCCGAGGCGCTGGCGGTGGGCGGCGGCACCTATTGCCGGGCGTTTGAGAATTTCGTCGCGTTCGGCCCCCTCCGGAAAACGACGGCGGATCTGATGCACCAGGCGGACGAGTATATCACCGAGGCAGATCTCCGCTTTTTGTTGGAAATTTACGCGCGGGCAATTCTGCGCCTAACGGCTTGTCAACCGCCGCAAAACCATGTATAATAATGTTGTGTGAATCATATTGATTGATAAGTGTATATTTGAATAACGAGAAAGGACGAACGCTATGCAGGTTACCGATTTTCTGATAACCAAGGCCGAAAGCTCTTATCTTCTGGAGAGCTATACGCTGCGGCAGGCGCTGGAGAAGATGGAATATCACCGCTACACCGCCATGCCCGTGCTGAACAACGACGGCTATTACCTCTATACCCTGTTTGTCGACGACTGCCTGTGGGTGTTCAAGAACTCGCCGAACCTGCGTTTTATCGACGCGGAAAAGATACCCGTCAGCAGCATTAAGACGACGCGCGAGGTGCAGCCGGTGAACATCTCTGCCCAGTTGGGCGAGCTGCTGCGCAAATCCGTGGAGCAGAATTTTATTCCGGTGGTCGACGATCTCGGCGTTTATATCGGCCTGGTGCGCCGCAAAGATCTGATCGAATACTGCCGGCCGCTGCTGCTGAAAAGGCTGGCCGGCAAAGAATAGTTACATATAAAAGGCACGCCTTGACTTGGGGGCGTGCCTTTTTGGTAAAAATTTTTCCTAAAATATCTAAAAAACGCTTGTCAAACCGCTTAATTTATACTATAATAATAAAGCTGATATTTCGTGACCTGTATCAGCCGTATGGAGTGGTATCGAAGTGGTCATAACGAGCACGACTGGAAATCGTGTTGCCGTGATGAGCGGCACGCGGGTTCGAATCCCGCCCACTCCGCCATAAAGGAAAGGTACTTCCGCAAGGAAGTGCCTTTCTTTTATATCAGGGCGGGACGAGAACCGGTTCGATAGGCGAGCGCCCAAGAGCGCAAGCTGTAAGCGCCGCGCGATTGGCAACGCGAGCGATACCCGGAGGGTAATCCCGCCCACTCCGCCATAAAGGAAAGGTACTTCCGCAAGGAAGTGCCTTTCTTTTATTAATCCCGCCCACTCCGCCATAAAAAGCACCCGTTAGGGGTGCTTTTTTCTTGCCAAAAAAATGTTTGTCATAACAAACAAATTTTGCGAAGGCTATTGACAAACCAATTAGGCGGTGCTATCATATACTTTGTTAAGGGGGTTAGTTTCCACTAACCCCTTGACTTAAGTATTTTTGTTAGTTAACGCTAACTTACCGAAAATATTGCAGAAACGGAGGCATAAAATGAAGACGCTGAAGCACGCCAAGCCGGGGGAAACCGTACGCGTGGTGCGGGTGAACGGCATTAAGGCCGTTAAACGCCACATCATGGATATGGGCATAACCCGCGGCACCGAGATACAAGTCCTGCGCACCGCCCCCCTGGGCGACCCGCTGGAGATCAACCTGCGCAGCTTTGCCATGTCTATCCGCAAGGACGACGCCGATATGATCGAGGTTGAATAAACCGGACAGGCACGGCATAAATATGTATTGGCCAAGCAGCGGCACCGCCCTGCTTTTATTTCAGAATTTGGGTTAGCGACAACTAACCGCATTGGGAGGTATAAAATGGCAGCAACAATTAAAATCGCGTTGGCGGGCAACCCCAACTGCGGTAAGACGACGATGTTCAACGCGCTGACGGGCAGCTCGCAACACGTGGGCAACTGGCCGGGCGTGACCGTGGAGAAAAAGGACGGCAAGCTGAAAGGCCGCCCCGACGTGATAATTCAGGATCTGCCCGGTATCTATTCCCTCTCCCCCTACACACTGGAGGAAGTGGTAACACGGAATTATCTGGTGCAGAACCGCCCGGACGCTATCATCAACATCGTGGACGCCTCTAACCTTGACCGCAACCTGTATCTGACCACACAGCTGTTGGAGATCGGTATCCCCGTGCTGGTGGCGCTGAACATGATGGACGTGGTGCAGAAGCGCGGTGACCGCATCAACGTGAAAAAGCTCTCCGAGAAGCTGGGCTGCCCGGTGGTGGAAACGGCGGCCATCAACGACGATGGCCTGAAAAATGCTGTCGATAAGGCCATTGAGCTGGCCAGCGCCAAGATCACGCCCGACCATACGCTGATCTTCAGCGAGCCGACCAACGCGGCAATCCACCAGATCAGCAGCCGTTTGCAGGAGAATGTTCCGGCGGCCAACCTGATGTGGTACAGCATAAAAACCTTTGAGCGCGACCAGAAAACGGCGGAGCATTTGACCCTCTCGCTGGAAAAGAAGCAGCTGATCGACAAGATCATCGCCGGGCGCGAGGAAGCCGCCGGTGAGGACAGCGAAAGTATCATCACCAACGAGCGTTACGCTTACATAGACAGCCTGATGGACGAGGTGCTGCACAAGAACAGCGTCGGCGATCAGCTAACCGAAAAGATCGATAACATCGTCACCAACCGCTTTTTGGCGCTGCCCATCTTCGCCGTGGTGATGTTTTTGATCTATTACATTTCGATCTCCACCGTCGGCTCAATTTTGACCGATTGGGTGAATGACGGCGTCTTCGGCGAGGGCTGGGAGCTGTTCGGCGTCTGGGTTCCCGGTATCCCGGTGCTGCTGGGCGATCTGCTGGCGGCGATCAACTGTGCGGCATGGCTGCAATCACTGGTGCTGGACGGCATTGTCGCCGGCGTCGGCGCGGTGCTGGGCTTTATCCCGCAGATGATGGTGCTGTTCATTCTGCTGGGTATTCTGGAGGACTGCGGCTATATGTCGCGCGTGGCGTTCATCATGGATCGGCTGTTCCGCCGCTTCGGGCTTTCCGGTAAGAATTTCATTCCGATGCTGGTGGCCACCGGCTGCGGCGTGCCCGGCGTGATGGCCACGCGTACCATCGAGAACGAGTCCGACCGCAAAATGGCCGTGCTGACCACGACGTTTATGCCCTGCGGCGCGAAGCTTCCGATCATCGCGCTGATCTCCGGTGCGTTGTTCGCCAACTCCGCCTGGGTGGCGCCGGCCACGTATTTTATCGGTATCGCGGCCATCGCGCTTACCGGCGTGATCTTCAAAAAGACCAAAGCATTTGCGGGCGACCCCTCGCCTTTCGTGCTGGAGCTGCCCTCCTATCATATGCCGCGGCCGAAGAACATTCTGCTGCATATGTGGGAGCGTTCCAAGGCGTTCATCAAAAAGGCCTGCACCATCATCATGCTTTCCACCATCGTGCTGTGGTTCCTCGGCAGCTATAACACCGCTTTGCAGCCGGTGGACACCGCCGATTCCATTCTGGCCGACGTTGGGCAGACGGTGGCGCCCGTGTTCACGCCGCTGGGCTGGGGCGACCAATGGGAGGCCGCCGTCGGCACGGTGACCGGTCTGATCGCCAAGGAGAACGTCGTCGCCACTTTCGGCTCGCTCTACGCCGGTCTGGACGAAACCTCCGAGGACGGCCACGAGCTGTGGGAAATCGTGGCGGCCAAATTTACGCCGCTGGCTGCGTTCTCGTTCATGCTGTTCAATCTGCTCTGCGCCCCCTGCTTCGCGGCAATCGGCGCGATCAACCGCGAAATGCCCAACCGCAAGTGGACGCTGTTCGCCGTGGCTTATCAATGCAGCCTGGCCTATGTGGTGTCGCTGATCGTCTATCAGCTGGGCACATATATCACCGGCGGCGGCTTCGGCGCGGGCACGGCGGCGGCGCTGATCCTGCTGGCCGGGCTGGTCTTCCTGGTCTTCCGCCCCAACCCATATAAAAACGGCGTCATCAAGGGGCAGGGCCGGGCGGTAAGCAGCGGGCAGCAAGTGTAAATATCGCCAACTGTTAACGGAAAGGAGCATGCTGTTATGGGAACTTTCATCACGGCGTTAGTTGTGTTCGGCCTGGCCGGCCTGATCTGCCGCAGTATGTATCGCAAGCACAAGCTGGCCAAGGCCACCGGTTCGGTCGGCTGCGGCTGCGGCTGCGAGGGCTGCTCCGGCTGTGACATCTTCAAACAACCGACGAAATAAGCGACCCCAAGTAAATAAAAGCGAAGCCCCCGGTATCGCCGGGGGCTTTTGCTATGCAGTTTTGGCGGCTCACTTAGAAGCCAATTCATAACCCGCGTGATAAGCGGTGATATTGCCGGGGAGCGCCTTGGCCTTGAAATTGTTGGCCAGCGCCCGCTCCACCGCCGCGTCGCTGACGATGTGGGTCAGGCCAACGATCGCGCCCAGCGCCACCACGTTGGCGCTCAGTTCGTTGTTCAGCCTGGTTTTCGCCGTCTCCAGAATGGGCAGGGCATGCACATTGACGCTTGCCCCCTCCAGACCGGTGGGTTGAACAAAATCGCTGTCAATGATCAGAATACCGTTCGGCACGATATCGGCGGCGTATTTGTTATAGGCCTCCTGCGAAAGGCACAGCAGCACGTCCGGGCAGGTCACCTTGGGATAATAAATGGCCTCGTCTTTGATGACCACCTCGCCCTGGCTGCTGCCGCCGCGGGATTCGGGGCCATACACCTGGCTCTGCGCCGCCTGATAGCCGTCGTAAAGCGCGGCCTCGGCCAGCAACACCGCGCAGCGGATAATGCCCTGGCCGCCGGTACCGGAAAAGCGAGCTTCAAATTTCATATCACTCCGCCTCCTTTGCACGCGCCAGCAAACGCGCCATCTCGTCGCCGTATTCCACGGCCTCGGTCTCATAATGCTTGCCGATGATGATCTTATCGGCAAGCTCCTCTTCGCTCATTTTGGCGGCCTGCTGCACAGTCACCGTGTTGTCACGCAGCCACAGCATCATATCCGCCGGTTCCGGCATATCGTTATAACGCCCGAACGAGACCGGGCAGGTGGATACCGCCTCCACCACCGAAAAGCCCTTATGCTCGGCGGCTTCCACGATAAGGTTGGTCAGCTGCACAGCATGGAACACGTCGCCCCGCGCCACATACGTTGCGCCCGCGCCCTCGGCCAGCGCCACCAGATTAAACGCGCGGTCAATGCTGCCGTAAGGCGCGGTGGTCGCCCGTTTGCCGGTCGGCGTCAGCGGCGAAAACTGGCCGCCCGTCATGCCGTAAATGCTGTTGTTGATGACAATGGCCGTCATGTCGATGTTGCGGCGGCAGGCATGAATGAAATGGTTGCCGCCGATGGCCGCCGCGTCGCCGTCGCCCATCAGCACAAAAACGTGCAGGCGCGGCTCGCACACCTTGGCGCCGGTGGCAAATGCCAGCGCGCGGCCGTGCGCCGTGTGCACCGTGTTCAGATCCATATAGCCCGACATACGCGAGGAACAGCCGATACCGGAGATAAACAGCACGTCGTCCTGCGGGTAATTGAGCTTATCCAGCGCCCGCGCAATGGCCGACATCACAATGCCGTTGCCGCAGCCGGGGCACCAAATATGCGGCAGATTGCCGCGAAAATATTTCTCATAAACCGCTTCCATCAGCGCGCACCCCCCATCGCGGCCAGCTCGGCCAAAATTGCGTCTTCAATCGTGTGCGGCTTGATCAGCTGGCCGTTGGCCTGATTGATCGGCAGAAACGGCGTGTTGCCCAACGCGCCGCGCACGATCATCGAAAGCTGACCCATGTTCATTTCGGGCATCGCCACCAGACGTTTGCCGGCGCAAAGCTCGCGCACCTTGGCGGTATGGAACGGCCAAATGGTCTTCAGCCGCAGCATGCCCGCCTTGACGCCTTTTTTACGCAGAGCCAGCAATGCGTCATGCGCCGAACGTGCCACCGCGCCGTAGGCGATGATGGTCACGTCCGCGTCGTCGAAGTCAACCAGTTCGATCTCGGCGATCTCGTCCACATGGTCTTCAATTTTGCCACAAAGCCGCTGCATGACCGCCGTCACCTTATCGGGGTCGGCGGTATAGAAGCCGTTTTCGCCGTGCGTCAGCCCGGTGAAGTGGTAACGCTCGCCCTGCCCCAGCGGAATAAAGGGCGGCACGCCGCTCTCGCCGGCGGCAAAAGGCACATATGCCCCCTGATGTTCGCGATTGCGGTCGATAATTTCCGGTTCAGGGTCGTTTGAGATGTCAAAGCCCTCGCGCAGGTGGCCGATCTTCTCGTCCATCAGCAGAATTACCGGGGTACGGTACTGCTCCGCCAGATTAAAGGCACGAATGGTCGCGTAATACGCCTCCGTCACCGAGGAGGGCGAAAGCGCGATGATCGAATGGTCGCCGTGCGTGCCCCAACGCGCCTGCATGATATCACCGGACTGCGGCATGGTGGGCAGCCCCGTGCTGGGGCCGAACCGCATAACGTTGATGATGACCAGCGGCACTTCTGCCACCGCGGCATAGCCGATCAGCTCCTGCATCAGCGAAAAGCCGGGGCCGGATGTGGCGGTGAACGCCTTGTGCCCCACCATGGAAGCGCCGATCATCGCGCCGATCGAGGCGATCTCGTCTTCCATCTGCATAAAATACCGCCCAAGGCGGGGAAATTCCCGCGCTATGTATTCGGCGATCTCCGTGCTGGGCGTGATGGGATAGCCGCCGAAGAACGACGCGCCCGCCTTGATCGCACCGAGCGCGCAGGCCTCGTTGCCCTGCATAAGCCTAACATTACTTGTCATCTGCCGCCGCCTCCTTTACCACGAAACAAAAGTCGGGGCAATGCACCGAGCAGTTCTGGCAGCCGATACAGGCCGCCTCGTCCACGACCTCGGCCTTGCCGTCGTGGCGCTTGCCCAACACCCCTTTAGGGCAGAGCGCCATACAGATACCGCAGGCCTTGCAGGTCTTTTGGTTCAAATCAACCTTAAATTTTTTTGCCAACTTCCTCAATCCCCTAACAATTATATCTTAACTTATAATATAGCACAAAAGTTTCAAGAAAGCAATGCCAGCATGGCCGCCTCGTCCAAAACCGGGATACCCAGTTTTGCCGCCTTGGCCAGTTTGCTGCCCGCTGCCTCGCCGGCGACGACATAGCTCGTCTTTTTGCTTACGGAGTCCGTCACCTTGGCGCCCGCCGCCTCCAAGCGCGCCTTGGCTTCCGCCCGTGTCAGGTTCGGCAGCGTCCCGGTCAAAACAAACGTCTGCCCGGCAAGCGGCTGCTCGCCTGCCTGCTTCTGCACCGGCTGCGGTTTGACGCCGCCCGCTGCCAGCTTATCCAGAAACGCGCGGTTTTTCGGCTGGGCAAACCACTGCACCACGCTGTCCGCAATAATTTCGCCGATAGCGTCCACTGCCAGTAAATCTTCCCGCGTGGCATGGCTTATCGCCGCCAGATCCGGGAAATTTTCGGCCAGCAGCTGCCCCGCCTTGCCCCCCACATACGGTATGCCCAGCGCCGCCAGCAGAGATGAGAGCGGACGGGTGCGCGCCGCGTCAATGGCGTTCAGCACGTTTTCCGCCGATTTTTGACCCATACGCGGCAGCGGCAGCAGATCTTCCATGGTAAGGGTAAAAATATCCGCCGCGTCGGTGATCTTCCCGGCGGCCAGCAGTTGGTTGATCAGCTGCGGCCCCAGCCCCTCGATATTCATCGCCGGGCGGGAGACGAAATGATAGATACCCTCGCGCAGACGCGCCGGGCAGTGCGCGTTCAGGCAGCGCCAGGCCGCCTGCCCCTCCTCGCGCCGGGCGGGGCTGCCACATTCCGGGCAGGTGTGCGGCATGACAAACGGCTGTTCAGCCCCCGTGCGCTTTTCCGGCAGGGCTTTGATGACCTCGGGTATCACATCGCCCGCCTTGTGCAGCAGCACCTTATCGCCGACGCGGATATCCTTTTCCGCCACGTTGTCCTCGTTGTGCAGGGTGGCCTTGCTGATGACGCTGCCCGCCACCCACACCGGCTCCAGCACAGCCAGCGGCGTCAAAACGCCGGTGCGCCCCACGCCCACCTGAATGTCCAGCACGGTGGTCTCAACAGCCTCGGCCGGGAATTTATACGCGATCGAAGCGCGGGGGGCTTTGGCTGTGCTGCCCAGCTCCTGCCGCACCTGCTCGTCGTCCACTTTCAGCACCAGCCCATCAATATCATAAGCCAGGGTGTGGCGCTTCTGCTGCCAGGGTTCCAGCGCCGCCACGATAGTATCAATATCGCCGCAAACCGTTTCCTCGATCACCGGCAAGCCCTGCTCCCGCAGAAAATTCAGCGCGTCCTGGTGCGTTTTGGGCTGCGGCGCGCCCGCCAGCAGCAAGATATCGTACAGCCAGACGGCCAGCCGCCGCCCCGCCGTCACCTGCGCGTCCAGCTGGCGAAGCGATCCCGCCGCCGCGTTACGCGGGTTGGCGAATGTCGTCTCGCCCTGCTCCTCGCGCTGCTCGTTCAGTTCGGCAAAGGCCGCTTTCGGCATATACACCTCGCCCCGCACCAGCAGCCGCCCGGCAAAATCTTTCAGCCGGTGCGGCAGACCCGCGATCGTCAGCACATTTTCCAGCACGTTTTCACCCACCACGCCGTTGCCGCGGGTGGCCGCCTGCACCAGTCTGCCGCCCTCATAGGTAAGCGCGATGGTCAGACCGTCGATTTTCGGCTCCAGCACGTAAGTCAGCGGCTTTTCGGCCAGCTTCTCACAGCGCGCGGCAAAATCCCGCAGCTCATCGCCGGAAAACGTATTGGCCAGCGAGAGCAGCGGCACCTCGTGCGTCACCGGGGCAAACTTCTCGTCCCGGCTGCCGCCGACGTGCCTGGTGGGGCTGTCTGCCCGCGCCAAATCAGGAAAATCCTGCTCCAACTGCTGCAACTCGCGCATTTTCGCGTCATATTCCGCGTCGGTCACCAGCGGCGCGTCCAAATCGCTCGGTTCAGCCGCTCAATTTCCGCGTATAAAGAGGCAAGGCGCGCCGCCGCGCCCAAACTTTCGGTATCAGCCATAGTTCAGCCGCCTTTCTGCCGCAATTACGCTTTATCCGCCGCGGCAAATTTAGTTTGCAGCATTTTCAGCAGACTATGCTTGGTATTTTCAATATGCAGCGCCGCCGCGGCCGCCGCCATTTCGCTGTCGCGCCGCTTCAGCGCCTCAATGAGATTCTGGTGCTCGGCCAGCGAGTTCTGGCGCACCTCCACATTGGCCAGCGATATGATACGGTAGCGTGAAAGCTGCTCCATGATGTTGCTCATCATCTGCACCAGCCGCTCGTTGCGGCTGAATTTATACAGCAGCTCGTGGAAATGCGCGTCCAGCGCCACCCACTGGTCGACGTTGCGTTCCTGCCAGGTGGCCTGCATTTTCAGCGCCAATTCGTCCAGCTGGCGGTAATCGTCCGCCTCCATACGCTGCGCCGCCAGCCGCACGGCCAGCGTTTCCAGTGCCGTGCGGATCTCATACACGCTTTCCACGTCGTCCACCGAAAGCCCGGCCACATACGCGCCCTTTCGGGGCACCATCACCACGAAGCCCTCCAGCTCCAGCCGCCGAATGGCCTCGCGCACGGGCGTGCGGCTGACCCCCATCTCGTCGGCCAGCTGCACTTCCAGCAGGCGCTCTCCCGGTGAAAGCTGCCCCTGCATGATCGCGTTCATCAGCACGTCAAAAACCATATCCCGCAGAGGCTGATAGCCCTCCAGACGGATCGGCGATAATTTTTCTCTTGTCATAAAAATCCCCTACAATCTTCCCAAATTTTAGTGCGTCGTCACCGCGCGGACGAAAGGATACTTCCCGGCCAAAGCGTCCGCCGCGACCGCCGCCTGCTTTTTGTCCCGCGCGAGGGCGGCCAGCGTCGCCCCGCTGCCGCAGAGCAGCGGCGTCAAGCCCAGCTCCGCCAGCTCCGCCGCCAGCCGCGAGAGCGCCGGGTACAGCTGAAACGCCGCAGGTTCCAGGCCATTTCCCACCGCGCCGCGCAGCAACATCGGGCTGCCCGCCGCCAGCGCCTGCAAAACGCCGTCGGTATAATTGGTGGGTGTGGGCGGCAATTCATCAAAGCGGCGGTAAACGTCCGCCGTCGGCACGGCAAAGCCGGGGTTCACCAGCACCAGCCGCAGCTCCGGGCAGGGGTCAAGCGGCTGCAGCTTCTCACCTACACCAGTGGCCAGAGCCGTTCCGCCCAGCAGGCAGAAAGGCACGTCCGCCCCCAATTTCAACGCCAGCGCCAGCAGGCGTTCCTGCGGCAAAGCAAGCTGAAACAGCTCGTTTACGGCCAGCAGCACCTGCGCCGCGTCCGTGCTGCCCCCGGCCAGGCCGCCGCCCAAAGGTATTTGCTTCTCCAGCCGAATATTAAGCCCGGCGTCCAGCCCAAACTCGTCCCGCATCAGCTGATATGCACGATACGCCAGATTGCTCGCGTCACAAGCCAGCGCCGGATCGGTGGCAGTAACTTTCGTTTCACGCGAGAGCTCTGCCTCCACCACATCGCCAATAGACAACGTCTGCATAACGCTTTGCAGCTCATGGTAGCCGTCGGCGCGCTTACCCAGCACGTCCAGCGACAAATTCAGCTTGGCCGCCGCGATCCCCTGATAGGCCATAAACCATGCCCCCAAATCAAACGAAACACAAAATACAATGCATAAATATTGTACAACAAAAACAACATTTTGACAAGCCGCCCGCGGTAAAAAAAATAAACGAAAAGACCGACCTAAAGGCCGGCCTTTTCGTTTATGGCAGGGGCACTAGGACTCGAACCCAGAACCAATGGTTTTGGAGACCACTACTCTACCAATTGAGCTATACCCCTTTGCGACTTTATATATTATACACTATCGCGGCGGCATAGTCAAGCAATTTTATTTACGCAATAAAGCCAAAACTGCGCAGCACCCAGATAAAGATCAGCATGGTGAACAGGCAGGCCACCGAACTGACGGCCTGCACCTCGCCGGCCAAATCGCCGTTGGCGCCCATCGCGTAGGCCATTGGTACGCCGGCCACCGCGCAGGGCGAGGCAAACGCCGCCAGAATTGCCACCAGCTCAACATCACGGCAGCCCAGCGCCACAAACAGCGGCACGGCGATCAGCGGCACCACCAGCAGACGCCCGGAAAGTGCCCAGGCCAGCAGCGGCCAATCGTGCATCACGCTGCCGAAAGAAAGCATACCGCCGATACAAACCAGCGCCATCAGCAGCGAGACATTGCCGATATCAGCAATCACGTCGGATAAAAGCTCCGGCAGGCGGATACCCGTGGCCGCGAAGAACACGCCCAGCATACCGGCAATGACCAGCTTATTCTGGCAGATCTTTTTGATGATAGTACCCGGCGACACCTTGCCGCCGCGGAACGCCTCAAACAGAATGACGGCCAGAATATTGAACAGCGGCACCACGAACGCCGCCATCGAAGCGACAATACCCAAATCGCGGTCGGGATAAATGTTGCCGCCCAGCAGCATACCGAACAGGACAAAATTGCTGCGGTACCACGCCTGAATGACCACCGAAGCGTTGCGCTTCTCCTTGATGAAATGCGGCACCACCAGCCACAGCGTCACATATACTATCAGCACCACGGCCACCACCTCGGCAATCAGCCGTGGGTTGGCGGCGCTTCGGAAATCAGAATTGTAGATGCTGGAGAACAGCATACACGGTATAAAGAACTCGAAAATCACCTGATTCAGCTGCCGAAAATCCTCATATTTCATGAATTTCAGCCAGCTGATCAGCTTCCCCAGCGCCATATAGCAAAACATGGGGAACACCGCCCCAAACGCCAGCCAAAAGTTTGTCATGCTCACTCCCCCAATGGCTTATATTATACAACAATTTGGCCAAACGTGCAAGAAATGGGCATAAAAAAGAGAGCCACTCCGAAGAGTGACTCTCTGCATAAGCCTTGCAGCCTGAAGCGTTGACTAGGCGAGGAATACGCCGTTCAGGGTCAACAGAATACCAGCCGCCACAGCGGTACCGATACAACCGGCAACGTTGGGGCCCATGGCGTGCATCAGCAGGAAGTTAGCAGGATTATCCTTCTGACCAACCTTCTGAGCAACACGGGCAGCCATCGGAACTGCGGATACGCCGGCAGCGCCGATCAGCGGGTTCAGCTTTTCCTTCAGGAACAGGTTCATCAACTTGGCTACCAGAACACCACCGGCGCAGGCGCAAGCGAAAGCGAATACGCCCAGAATGAAGATGGAGATGGTCTGAGTGGTCAAGAAGGTAGTGCCCTGAGTGGTGGCGCCAACGGAGGTGCCGAGGAAGATGGTAACGATGTTACACAGAGCATTCTGAGCAGTATCGGAAAGTCTGTCAACACAGCCGGATTCACGGAACAGGTTACCAAGCATCAACATACCAATCAGAGAAGAAGCGGACGGAACGATCATCGAAACGACGATGGTGTTAACGATCGGGAACAAGATCTTGGTCAGCTTCTTTACAGGGCGCTGCTGCTTCATAACGATCTGACGCTCATGCTTGGAGGTCAAAGCCTTCATAACAGGCGGCAGGATAATCGGCACCATAGCCATGTAAGAGTATGCAGCAACTGCGATCGGGCCCATCAAGTGGGGAGCCAGTTTGCCGGACAGGTAAATACAAGTCGGGCCGTCGGCGCCGCCGATGATACCGATGGAAGCAGCTTCAGCAAAGTTGAAATGTACGCCGGGTACATATTCGTCGAGCATCAGAGCGCCCCACAGCGCGATGAAAACACCGAACTGAGCAGCGCCGCCCAAGATAAGGCTCTTGGGGTTGGCCAGAACCGGACCGAAGTCGGTCATGGCGCCGATACCAAGGAACATCAGCGGCGGGAAAACGCCCAGATGGTCGCCCTGATACAGGTAATACAACATACCGCCGATCTCAGTTACGACGGTGTGGCCGTCGGCGTCAAAGCCCAACGTGGGGTCAAGCATAACACCGGAGCCGGGAATGTTAACCAGCAACATACCGAAGGAAATGGGAACCAAAAGCAGCGGCTCAAAACCCTTCTTAATCGCCAGATACATAAACACTAACGCTACACAAATCATAACCAGCGAGCGCCAGTCCATGATGTAGAACGATGTGCTTTTATAAAAGTCGCTAAGTGCAGCACCAATTAATTCCACAAGCTTTCCCTCCTATATCCAAATTTTCGCGTAAATGCTAATTGCGTTAAGCAATTACATGGACAGAAGGGGATCGCCTGCCTGAACAGTGGCGCCCTGAGCAACATGAACGGCGGTAACGGTGCCGTCGGAGGGAGCCAGAATTTCGTTCTCCATCTTCATGGCTTCCAGGATCATCAAAACGTCGCCGGCCTTAACAGCCTGACCAGCAGAAACGTTTACCTTCAGAATGGTGCCCGGCAGGGGGCTGGTGATATCGCCAGCGGCAGCAGCGGCCTTCGGAGCCGGAGCAGGAGCAGCGGCCGGAGCAGGAGCAGCAGCCGGAGCGGGAGCAGGAGCAGCGGCCGGAGCCGGAGCAGCCTTCGGAGCAGAAGCAACAGCACCTGCTTCTTCAACTTCAACAGCAAAAGTTTCGCCATTAACAGTAACATTAAACTTACGCATTATCTTTGTCCTCCTTTAGTATAACTGGCACGGTCAGCCATTATGTCGGCATTGCCGGAAGCAGCCCAGGGCAAAACAGAACCGCCGTTTCTCTGAATAGCGGTGAACTTCAGTTGCTCGGAGCCCATAGCCATGCTTACAGCAGCCATGATAGCAGCAATTTTGGCATTATTATTTGCCTTCGGTGCAGCTGCAGTTGCCGGAGCAGCGGCCGGGGCAGCGGCTTTAGCGGCTGCCGGCGGAGTAGGGTCCTTGACGATACTGTCAACAACCCGGTTCAGCAGCCAGGTGGTAAAGGTCAGGATCGCCAGAATGGCGAAAACGCCGCCCATACCAATAACGGTTGCCAAACAACCCATTTCAAAATTACCGTATGCGTATACAGCTTCCATAACAGGTAATCCCTCCCTTACAGCGGAATGTTGCCGTGCTTCTTGGCAGGACGGGATTCCCGCTTGCCAAGCAAGCTATCCAGCGACTTGCAGAGGTAATAACGAGTCTTGCTCGGCTCGATTACCAAATCTACGAAGCCGCGAGCAGCAGCCTTGTAAGGATTGGCGAATTCTTCCTCGTACTCGGCGATCTTCTCGGCACGGGTCTTGTCGGGATTGGAAGAGTTCTTGATCTCCTTAGCGAATACGATGTTCGCAGCGCCGGAAGCACCCATAACGGCAATCTGAGCAGTGGGCCAAGCGATGGCCGTGTCAGCGCCGAGGGACTTGCCGCACATTGCCAGATACGCACCGCCGTAAGCTTTTCTGGTGATCAGAACAAGCAGCGGAACGCTAGCTTCGGAATATGCGTAAAGCAGCTTCGCGCCATGACGGATAATGCCGCCATGCTCCTGAGCAACACCGGGCAGGTAGCCGGGGGTGTCAACACAGGTCAAAATCGGGATATTGAATGCGTCGCACAGACGAATGAAACGGGAAGCCTTATCGGAGCAGTTAATATCCAAGCAGCCGGCGCCAACGCTGGGCTGGTTGGCAATAACGCCTACCGAGCGGCCGTTCAAACGAATGAATGCGGTGATAATGTTCTTGGCGTACATTTCCTGTACTTCGAACACATAGCCGTTATCAGCGATGGAGGTGATTACGTCCTTCATGTTATACGGCTTGTTCGGGTTATCAGGAATAATGCTGTCCAGAGCTTCGTCGCAGCGCTCTACCGGATCGTCGCAGGCGAAAACGGGCGCGGTTTCCAGGTTGTTGCTGGGCAGGAAGCTCAGCAGGGTCTTAACCTGTTCAATGCATTCGTCCTCGGTAGCGGCATAGAAGTGAGCGTTACCACTCTGAGTGTTGTGGGTGCGAGCGCCGCCCAGGGCTTCAGCAGTCACAACCTCGCCGGTTACGGACTGGATTACAGCCGGGCCGGTGATGAACATCTGGCACTTATCAACCATGAAGATGAAGTCGGTCAGAGCCGGAGAATATACGGCGCCGCCCGCGCAGGGCCCCATGATTACAGACAGCTGCGGCACAACGCCGGAAGCCAAAGTGTTCAATTTGAAGATACGGCCATAGCCGTTCAGGGCGTCGATACCCTCCTGAATACGAGCGCCGCCGGAATCGTTAATGCCGATGCAGGGAGCGCCGTTTTTAACGGCCATTTCCATTACCTTGCAGATCTTAGCAGCGTGCATCTCGCCCAGAGAGCCGCCCTGCACGGTGAAGTCCTGAGAGAAAACGTAAACCAGACGGCCGCCTACGGTGCCATAACCGGTTACAACGCCTTCGCCCGGAGCCTTAACCTTGTCAAAGCCGAAAGCAGTGCCGCGGTGAACCACAAACTGGTCCAACTCAACAAAGCTGCCTTCGTCCAGAAGTTTGTTAATTCTTTCGCGAGCAGTATATTTGCCTTTGGAATGATGCTTGTCGATCTTTTCCTGGCCGCCGCCCAAAATAACTTCTTCACGTTTTTTGATCAACTGAGCCAACTTTTCTGTAGACATCCTTTTACCTCCTACTAAAAGTTCCTTATTTGTGTTCGCAGAGTTCCAACAAGATGCCGCGGGTCGCCTTCGGGTGCAAGAAAGCGATTCTTGCGCCGCCAGCGCCGTTGCGGGCAGTCTTATCGATCAGGCGAACACCGGCAGCGTCCAAATCGGCCAAAGCCTGGTCGATGTTATCAACCTTGAACGCAACGTGCTGAATACCCTCGCCGTTCTTTTCGATGTACTTGCCGACAGGGCCATCAGGAGTGGTGGATTCCAGCAATTCGACCCAGCTGTTCTCGCAGGGGATAAAGCCGGTGGTGGTCTTCTGTTCTTCAACAGTTTCCTTGAAGTCCAGTTTCAACCCCAAAGCGTCGCCCCAGAAGGACATAGCCTCGTCGATGTTGGTTACTGCAACACCCAGATGATCGATTCTTTCTACCTTGAACATAGTTTCACCTCCAGAAAATTTTTCTGCGCCGCACAGCCGAGTGGACAGTCCGGCCATGAACGAGCAATAAAATGGAATTGGGATTTATAAGAAAAGCGGGAGAAAACCTGCCTTTTCCTATCAAAAATAAGATGTGTGCGGAGGACTGCCCCCCCCTGAAAACGCAAAAAGCGCTATCCTAAATTATGTATACCACATCAGCTATATAATAACATTATTCGGAAATTTTAGCAATACAAATTTGTGAAAAAATTTTCCTGCCCAATGAAATTATTTTATGCGCGGGACAATGCGGCAAAAACTGAAAAAAATGATTGACTTCGCGGCCTAAATCCATTAAAATATATTGTACGCCATAAGCGCCTGTAGCTCAGTGGATAGAGCGTCGGCCTCCGGAGCCGAAAGCGTAGGTTCGATCCCTATCAGGCGTACCATTGAAAAAGCCACCCGCAGGGTGGTTTTTTTATCCCTATCAGGCGTACCAAAAATCCCCACAGTTTGACTGTGGGGATCTTTTTATTTGTCCACTTTGATTTTTTTGGAGCAGGCAATGCCCAGGCCGCCGTGGCCGATATGCGTGGAAAGGCTCAGCGGCAGATCGTCATACAGCACGTCCAGCGGCGCAAAAGCCTCTTTGACCTGCGCCACCCAAGCCGCCGTCTCATCAGGGTCGGCGCTGCCCGCCGTCATGATATACACCTCGCCCGCTTCATAGGCCGCCTTGTAATCATGCGCCAGCTCGTTCTTCACCGCGTCGATCATCGCCTGGCGCGCCCGCTTCTTACCGCGCACCTTGGCGTATACGTCGAGCGTGCCGGTGGAAAACTGCAAAACGGGCTTCATATTAAGTATCGTGCCAAGTTTCGCCGCCGTGGCGGAAATACGCCCGCCCCGCTGCAAATGCTTCAGCTCGTCCACGGCGATATAGATCATGAAGTTATCCCGCTGCTCCTCCAGCAGGCGTTTGACCTCGGCGGCGGGAATATCCTGCGCCAGCAGCTCCTGCGCGTCCAGAATGGAACGGTGCAGCGGCGTGGCCGCCCGCCCGTGGTCAACCACGAACACCCGCCCCGCGTACGGCTCCTCCTTGGCCAGCGCCGCCGCCAGCGCATAAGCACCGGAAAGCCCGCTGCTCATCGGCATATAAAGCACCTCGTCATATTCGGCCAGCGCCTTGTCCCAAACCTCCGTCACCGCCAGCGGCGCCGGCGCGCTGGTTGAGATCTCCGCCCCCGCCGCCATCAGGCGGAAAAACTCCTCCCGCGAGAGGTCAACATTTTCCTGATAACAAGCGCCGTCAATATAAAACGGCATCGGCACCACAAAAAGCCCCATCTCTGCCGCTAATTCCGGCAGAATACCGCTGTTGCTGTCCGTCACAATCCCCGTTTTCGGCAATCCTTACACCACTCTTTCGTCACAAGCCGCAAGGAAGAATACACCGATCTCCCCTCGCCCATTGTTTTTTGGTCAATAAGCAAATATACTACAAATTCCTCAAAATGTCAAGTAAACGCCCCGGCTCGCTATTTTTTACATTGTATGACTTGCCGAACTATGCTATAATGGTATTGGTAAAACTCGACAAGCTACGCAATTTTCTACTATTAAACATTGATACATATTGAGATGGGAGGTTTTTCATACCATGAAACTGACATTTCTGGGGGCGGCGGGCACCGTGACCGGCTCGTGTTACCTGCTGGAGCATGAGGGCAGCCGCTTTCTGGTGGACTGCGGCATGTTTCAGGGCAGCAAAAAGCTGAAAGAGAACAACTATGTGCCTTTCGCTTTCAACCCGGCGGAGATCGACTTCGTGCTGCTGACCCACGCGCACATCGACCACAGCGGCCTGCTCCCCAAGCTGGTAAAAGGCGGCTTCCGGGGGCCGATCTACACCACCGCCGCCACCTGCGATCTATCTTCGGTGATGCTGCCGGATTCCGCCCACATTCAGGAATCGGAAGTGGAGCGCAAAAACCGCAAGGCCGCCCGCGCCGGCGAGCCGCTGCTGACGCCGATCTATGACATGCAGGACGCCTACACCACCGTGCAGCGGCTGGAAGCGCACGAATACGGCGAGACGTTTTCGCCCGCCGGCGGTATCAGCGCCACTTTCTTCGACGCGGGGCATATTCTGGGCTCCGCCATGATCCTGCTGCAATACACCGAGGGCGGACGCGCCAAAAAACTGCTCTTCTCCGGCGACATCGGCCGCTATGACGCGGCCATCGTCAACGACCCGACGACGATCGAGGCCGCCGACTATGTGGTGATGGAGACGACCTACGGCAACCGCCTGCACCACGACGAGAACATGGACTGGGAAGCCAAAAAACGCTTCCTGGCCGCCACCATCAACGACACGTTCAACCGCGGCGGCAATGTGGTGATCCCGGCGTTTGCCGTTGACCGCTGCCAGGATCTGCTGCTGGAGCTGACCCAGCTGCAAAACGAGGGGCTGATCAGCAACTGCAAAATTTACGTGGACAGCCCGCTGGCCGTGAAAGCCACCGAGATCTTCGACAATCACCCGGAGTATTTTGACGCCGAGACCCACGCGATGATCGAGAAATACGGCAGAAGCCCCTTTAAAAACGCCAACATCGTTTATTCCCAGACGGTGGCGGAATCGCAGGCCATCAACCAGATCAAAAGCCGCGCCATTATCCTTTCGGCCAGCGGCATGGCCGACGCGGGGCGTATCAAGCACCACTTAAAGCATAACCTGTGGCGGCCGGAAAGCACCGTCATCTTCGCGGGCTATCAGGCCGAGGGCACGTTGGGACGCCGCCTGATCGAGGGCGAAAAGCTGGTACGTATCCACGGCGAGCAGATCGACGTTAAAGCCAAGATCGTGGTGCTCTCCGGTTATTCCGCCCACGGCGATTACAACGAGCTGACCCGGTGGCTCTCCGGCTTCCGGCAGCTGCCGCAGAAGATATTCCTCACCCACGGCGAGGACGACGCGCGGGCGGCCTTTGCCGAAACGGTGCGCGCGCACTTTGGGCTGGTGGCGGAAATTCCCACCCTCGGCCAGACGTTTGACTTATCGCTGCCCACCATCAAGCCCGTTTTGCAGGCCAAGCTGCCTGATACCTCCGCCGTTGAGCCGATGCTGCTCTATCTGGACATCGAGGATCTGCTGAAGAGCCTGGCACAGCGCGGCGACGGCCAAAAATTGCAGCAGGTCAAGGATTATGTGACGCAGCTGACGCAGGGCGAAATGCCTGCCGGGCGCTGACCCTTTACTCTGACCCTTAAGGAAAGGATTGACGCAAGCACATGAAGCGTATTTTCAAGTGGCTGGGCAGGATAATCGTCATTATCATTCTGCTGGCCATCGGTCTTACGGTATACAGCCTGCTGGCTCCGCCGGAGCCGCCCGCCACCGCCATTCGCGGCGGCTATGCGCTGGTGAAGGAAAACTCCCGCTCCGCTTATATCGTGCAGCAGACGGAGAGCGGCAAGCAGGACGAGGTCGTGCCCAGCATTATCATCTCCTATGCGGTGGACGGCGACTATATTGCCGCCAAGCAGACGGAAGTACCCGCCAGCGAAGATATCAAGCCCGATTTCACCACTTACAGTTACTGGCTGATCGATACCGCGGGCGGCAAAATTTACGGCCCGATCGCCAGCGAGGCGGATTTCACCGCCAAATGCACCGAGCTGGATCTGAGCTTTGAGGAATGGCTGGGCACCTAAAAACAGCCTGAAAAATTTCAAGGGCAGACGTTTAAACGTCTGCCCTTTTTCTCTGCCGAAAAAAAACGGTATCAAAGCATTTTCAGATACGGCTCAAAATCCAGGCCGTCTTTAGAGAGACCGCCCGCCGCCGCCGTGTTTTTGGCCGCCAGATACACGAAGAAAGCCGCTTTCTCCAACGCCTGCTGCATATCCTGCCCCAGCAGCAGCGCGCCGCACAGCACCGACGCGAACACGTCGCCCGCCCCGGCAAAACCGGGGTCGACCATCGGCTCCTCCACCCAGTAGAAGTGGTTTTTCGCCGCGTCAAAGCCCAGGTTGGCCACGGTATCCGGCTTCACGCGCACGCCCGTCAGCACCACGCGGCGGGAGCCAAGCTGCGCCAGCTCTTTCACCATTTTCAGCGCGGCGGCCTCGTCGATACGCTCGCCGGGATAATCGCGCGAGAGCAGCAGCGAAGCTTCGGTGATATTGGGAGTGATCACGTCGGCCTGCGCCGCCAGCTTCTTCATGGCGCCGCAAAGCTCGGAGTCGCAGGTGGCGTATGGCCTGCCGTTATCGCCCAGCACCGGGTCGACAAAGACCAGCTGCTGCGGGTTGGCCTGCTGCATCTCCCGCATGATTTTGCACACGATATCCACCTGCCCCGCCGAGCCGAGAAAGCCGGTGTATACCCCGGCAAATTGCAGCTTCAGCTTCTGCCACTCCTGAAAATACTGCGGCATGGCGGCGGTGAAATCCTCAAAATAACAGCTGTCATACCCGGTGTGGTTCGACAAAATGGCGGTGGGCAGCGGGCAGCACTGGAACCCCATCACCGAAAGTATCGGCAGCGCCACCGTCAGCGAACAGTGACCGAAGCCGGATAAATCATTGATTGCAGCCACCAAAGGGGCTTTGCGCATGGTCAAGACCTCCCAAGAATTATTCCACCGGAGTGAAGCGGTACGCCGGCGCGTCGCCCCAGAGATGTTCCAGATTATAATACGCGCGCTGCTCGTCGCCGAACACATGCACGATCAGCGTGCCGTAATCCAGCAGCACCCACTCCGCCTCGCGATAGCCCTCCACGCGGAGAGGGCGCAAGCCCTGCTCGGCCAGCTTTTCCTCGATATTGTCGCTGATCGCCTTGATCTGCGGCTTGTTGGAGCCGGACATGATCAGGAAATAATCGGCCACCGGGGAAATGCCGCGCAGGTCGATACCGATGATGTCGCGCGCCTTTTTGGCATAGCCGTAAGCGGCGGCGGCAGAAACCAGCGCGTCCAGGTCGTCCACGTTAAGCCGGGCGGCCGCTGCCTCGCCCGCGGCAAAATCGCGCCGCTCCACCACGCGCTCGTCGCTCGGCGCACCGGTCAATTCCTGTTCCGTCAAATTTTTATGCAGCAAATCTTTCAAATTCTCAGTCAAGATCAAACACTCCTTTACTATTTACTCTCGCTCAGTTTATTTTTATAGTAATCATATCCCTCATACGCCAGCGGGTGGATATATTTGCCGCCCACCTCCAGAAAATGGATCGCGCCGTACATACAGGCCGCCACGCCCTCGGCAAGGCTTTGGGCCGCCGCCCGGCGAATAGCCGGCAGATCGGGGAAATCCCGCCCCGGCTCGATCAGATCGGCCACGAAAACGATCTCCTCCAGCCGGGTCATCGCGGGTTTGCCCAGCGTATGCCAAAGACACGCGCTCTGCACCGCTTCGTCCAGCTCCGGGTGCGCCGCCGCCAAATCGGCCAGCAGCACCGACCCCGCCGGGGCATGCCACAGCACCTTATGCGCCAGCACGCCCTCGTCCGCCGCGAGCTTTGAGCGCATGACCAGCGCCAGCTGCTCCTCGCGCGGCAGTTCTTTGGCGATATCGTGGCAAAGCCCCGCCAGATACGCCTTGGGCACATCGCCGCCGAACGCTTCGGCGAGCCTGGCCGCCGTCTGCGCCACGCCCAGCGAATGCAGCAGCCGCGGCGTTTGCAGCCGCGCCTTAACCAGCGCATATGCCGCCGCAAATTGCTTCAGATAGGCCGCGTCTGCCTGCTCAAATTGCGCCAGCAGCGCCGCCTGTTCAGTTTTATCCTCACAAACATTCATATTATTCAATTTCCCGGTATAATCCATGCTTGTAAATGTACATCTCCACCGTCTCCGGCAGCAGATATTTGATCGGTTCGCCCTGCCGCACCCGGCGGCGGATATCGCTGGAGGATATGGCCAGCGCCGGCACCTCCATGAACGCCACCTTTTCGGCCAGCTTGGTTGAAAGCGCCGCGCCGTCCAGCCGATAGCCGGGGCGGGTGGCCGCGATGAAGCTGCAAAAATCGGTCAGCTCGTCGATCTTGCGCCACTGCATGATCTCCAGCACCGCGTCCGCACCGGTGATGAAGAACAGCTCCGCCTGCTCGCCGTACTGTTTATGAAACGCCTGCATGGTGTCGTAGGTGTAGGACATCTGCGGGCGGTCTACCTCCCAGGGGGAAACAATAAAATGCTCGTTCGCCACCGTGGCCAGAAGCGTCATCATCAGGCGCTCCGCCCCGGGCGTCACCGGGCGGTTCTGCTTGTGCGGCGGGTGGCCGGAGGGCACAAATATCACCTTATCCAGTTTGAAGCGGTGCCGCGCCGCCTCCGCCGTCACCAGGTGGCCGAAATGTATCGGGTCAAACGTGCCGCCCATAATGCCGATGCGCTGCTTTTGCCGCATGAGCCGCCCCTCCTTATAATGTGCCGAGGAAACCGAAATCCGGCGGATAATTGCGCCCGGCAAACGTCACGTCCACCGACCACGCCGCCGCCATCGCCAGCACCATCTTCTCGTCCGGGATCACCGGGCGGAAGCCGGGAAGCCGCCGCTCCTCAGCTTCGGTGGCAAAGGCGGGGTTCACCGCGATCTCCTCCTCGGTCGGCTCGCCCACCAGCCAGATCAGCTCTTGAAGCTCGCCGCTGTAACCGTAAGCGCGGGCGATGGAGCCGCCGCGTATGCCGACCCAGCCGTGGTTGCCCAGCCCCCGCATGGTGGAGAAAAAGCAGGCGTTGCCGAACATTCTGCCGACGTCCTTCAGCCATTGGATATTCTCGGCCGAGCGGTTCATGTCCGCTTTCTGCCACAGCGTTTTGCCGATGACCAGCACCCAGCCGGAAAGCGTCGGCGAAACGAACACGCGGTTATTATCGGCATATGCCTCGGTGAGCCCTTTTGTCCAGTTGGCGGGCTCCACCTGCCCCAGACGCAGCGCCGCGATCACCTCGGAGGGCTGATAACCCGGCACCGCCAGCCAGGCCATTTTGGGGCCAAACGGCAGCGGCTGCTCCGGGAAAAGAGCGTCATGCCGGGAGGTTTCGTTCTCTGCCCCCTCGCCGAACACCGGCAGCTGCGGTGCGTCCTCATCTTGGGGCATTTTTTCTACCTTATTTATCAGACGGGTCTCTTCCAGCGCCGCCTTATCCAACGCCTCGCCTGCCGCCGCCGCGCCAACCACAGCAGCACCCGCCGCCACAGCGCCCACTGCCGCCGCGCCAAGAGCAGCATCTTCCGCCGCGTCCGCCGCGATAGCCGCCGCTTCTGCCGGCTGCAAAACGCGGGTGGCCTCAATATCGCCGTCTTCCTTGGGCAGCTCGTCCGCCGAGAGCAGGCGCGTGGCTTCCATGTCATCGTCCTGCGCCGCGCTTACATCAGCAGCATCTGCCACCGGTTCTGCTGCCGCCGCCGGTTCCACACCCGCAGCCTCCGCCGCGTCCAGATCGGCGGTAATGCGGTCGATCGCCGCGTTATAATCGACGTCAGCCGGGTCAAGCTCCTCGCCCTCCAAAAAGCTCTGGGCAAACGAGGGCTGGGCAAACTCCGCCGTGCGCTCCAGCTCCGGTGTGTCCGTCAGCAGCGTGATCGCGTCGTCCTGTTCCGCCTCCGCGTCCACCGTGGGCGCCAGCGGCGTTTCCACCGGCGGCTGCTCTGCCCGCTCCGCCGATTCTCTGATCGCCCGACCGCCCCAGACAATGAAGCCCACCCACGCGACCAGCATGGCGGCCAGCACAATGCCGGGGCCGACAAAAACTCCTAAATCAAACACAAGCAAACCTCCCCTGCCTCACAACTTATCCACTGCACGCCGTTATTCGGCATAATCAAACTCCTTATCGGCGATGCGCACCAGGTCGCCGTCCTGCGCCCCCGCCGCGCGCAATGCCGCGTCCAGCCCGATCTTGGTCAGAATATTCTGCAGGCGGCGCAGCGAATCGTCATGCTGCCAGTTGGTCATGATCACCAGCTTTTCCACCTTTTCGCCCGTCACCCGCCAAGCGCCGTCCGGGTCGCGCGCCAGCTCAAACTCCGGCTGGGCGGTCACCACCGTCAGCCTGCCCTCGTCCGCTTTGGCCGGTTCGGGCAGCGGCGTATCCTGCAAGATATCATAGACCTTATACATCAATTCATGCAGACCCGCGCCTGTCAGCGCCGATATTTCAAATATCTGATAGTCCTCGCCGTTTCTGTCCTTGTCGATATGCTGCCTGAACTCGGCGAGTTTCGCCTGCGCCTGCGGCATATCCATTTTATTCGCCACAATAATGCGCCGACGCGCCGCCAGATCAGCGCGGTACAGCTCCAGCTCCTTATCGATGACGGCAAATTCCTCCCAAGGCTCCTGCTCAGAGAGGCCGCTCATATCCACCAAATGCAGCAGCAGCCGCGAGCGCTCCACGTGCCGCAGAAAGCGGTGCCCCAAGCCAACGCCGTCGGCCGCGCCCTCAATCAGCCCCGGGATATCGGCCAGCACGAAGCTCATGCCCGGCTCCAAATTGACCACGCCCAAATTCGGCACGAGAGTGGTAAACGGATAATCGGCAATTTTGGGGCGGCTGGCCGTCACCCGGGAGATCAGCGTGCTTTTGCCGGCGTTCGGCAAGCCCACCAGCGCCGCGTCCGCCAGCAGCTTCAGCTCCAGCCGCAGCCAGCGTTCCTCGCCCGGCTCGCCGTTTTCGGCAATTTCCGGCGCGCGGTTCTTGGCCGACATAAAACGCGCGTTGCCGCGGCCGCCGCGGCCGCCTTTGGCCACCACCACCCGCTGGTCTTTCTCGACGATATCGGCCAGCATTTCGCCGGTATCGGCGTCGCGCACGATGGTGCCGACCGGAACTTTCACGATCAAGTCCGCGCCGTTTTTGCCGTGCATATTTTTGCGCATACCGTTTTCGCCGCGTTCCGCCTTATAATGCTGGCGGTATTTGAAATCCACCAGCGTGGTCAGGCTTTCGTCCGCCACGAAAACAATGTCCGCGCCGTCGCCGCCGTCGCCGCCGGAGGGGCCGCCCAGCGGCACGTATTTCTCGCGCCGAAAAGTGACAATGCCGTTGCCGCCGTCGCCGGCTTTCACATATATTTTGACATAATCATAGAACATGAAATATTCCTCATAAATCAAAGAGATAAAAATAATTAAACTAAAAATTAGAAAATTTTTTTGCAGAGCACATTTTTTGCCATTAAATATTCGTGCAGTTTGGCGGCCATTGATAAAACTTTTCCACTCCATGACCTCCGCTTCGCTGCGCTAAAATCGGTGAAAAGTATTATCAATACCCGCTGGTGTGGGCAGTGCAGGAAAGTTACCTCCCTTATACCCAACCAACAGAAACGCAAGAGTGCGCCAGATTTGGGTGCGTACGGCAGATTGGCAAAGGAGCTGCACTTAACGTGCGCGAGCTTTGTCAATCTGACAACAAGCCCGAAGATGGCGTGCTATTGTCGCTTCTGCGGATAAACCCAGTACTACAATTTATAGTATACCACAAAATACCAAACCAGAAAAGTGTTTTGATGAAAAAAGAACGGCACAGCCGAAAAGCCGTGCCGTTTTCATACATTCAGTTGGCTGCTTACGCGGTTTCCACCTCGTAAACGCTGACCTTTTTACGGGTCTTATCCTTGCGCTCGAACTTGACGGTGCCGTTCACCATAGCGTAAAGCGTGTCGTCCTTGCCCAAACCGACGTTGGTGCCGGGATGGAAATGCGTACCGCGCTGACGCACAATGATGGAACCGGCGGTCACGAACTGGCCGTCATGGCGCTTAAGACCCAAACGTTTGGATTCACTGTCACGACCGTTTTTGGAACTGCCGCCTGCTTTTTTGTGTGCCATGCCAATCCACCTCCTCGTTTGTGGAAAATCGTATCGAAACTTATCTTATGCGTTGATTGCTTCAACCTGTACCTTAGTGTACGGCTGACGGTGACCGTTCTTCTTGCGAACGTTCTTCTTGGGCTTGTAATGGAAAACCACGACTTTTTTGCCCTTGCCATGCTCCAGCACTTTCAGGCTGACGCTGGCGCCGGGAACCGTGGGGTTGCCCACCTGCAAGCCTGCGCCCTCGCCCACGGCCAGCACTTTCGCGTCGGTGACAACCGCGCCGACTTCGGCGTTCAGCAGCTCCACGCGCAGCACGTCGCCCTGCGCGACTTTATACTGCTTGCCGCCGGTCTCAATGATTGCGTACATCGTATTTACACCTCCTATGCCAAAGACTCGCCCCGCCGGGTGGCCTTGCGGCACTTATCAGACCCGAACCAAGTGCGGTTTACCTACATAAAACGGCTTATTTGCATAAAACCTTATAAATTTTAGCACAAAAGCCGCGCGGTGTCAAGCGTTTTGCGATTTTTTACAGGCCGAAATATTCATGCAGCTTGCGCACGGCGTCTTTGGCGCCCTCTTTTTTCAGAATACACGAGACTTTGATCTCCGACGTGGAGATCATATCGATGTTAAAGCCGTTCTCGTACAGGCATTTGAACATACGCGCCGCCACGCCGGGGTTGGTGATCATGCCCGCGCCGACGATGGACACCTTGGCCACGTCCGTCTCCAGCGTGAAGTTATCCGCGCCCAGCTCGGCAATGACCGGCTCCAGCACCTCTTCCAGCTTGCCGTCGGCCTCCTTGCTGGTGGTAAAGGAAATGTCGTTTTTGCCGTTTCTGTGGCCGCTCTGAATGATCATATCCACGTTCACCTTGGCGTCGGCCAGCGCACAGAACAAAACGCTCGCGATACCCGGCCGGTCGGGCACGCCGTAAACCGTCACTTTCACCAGATCGTCGTCATAGGCCACCCCGCTGACGAGGACTTCCTGCTCCAACTGCTTCATCTCAACTTCCTCCTTAACCATAGTGCCTTCGTTATCGTTAAAGCTGGAACGCACGCAGATCGGCATATTAAACGTTTTGGCCATCTCGACGCTTCTGGGCTGCAAAACGCCTGCGCCGAGGCTGCTCATCTCCAGCATTTCGTCAAAAGAAATCTCCGGCAGCTTATGCGCTTCCGGTACGATGCGCGGGTCGGCGGTATAAACGCCGTCCACGTCGGTATAAATTTCGCAGAAATCTGCGTTCAGGCCGATCGCCAGCGCCACACCGGACGTATCAGACCCGCCGCGCCCCAGCGTGTGGATCTCGCCCAGCGAGTCAATGCCCTGAAAGCCGGTGACGACGACGATCTTGCCGCTGGCCAGCTCGCGTTCCAGCCGCACCGAGTCGATCGAGATGATCTTCGCCCGGCTGTATACCCGGTCGGTGCGGATACCCGCCTGCTCGCCCGTCAGGCTCACGGCCTTATAGCCCATCGCCTGCAGCGTGATGGCCAGAAGCGCCACGCTCTGCTGCTCGCCGGTGGTCATCAGCATATCCATTTCGCGCTCGGAGGGGTGCGGCGTTATCGCCTTTGCCATCGCGATCAGATCGTCGGTGGTATCGCCCATCGCCGAAAGCACCACCACCACCTGATTGCCCGCGTCCACCGTGCGCGCCACCCGCTGCGCCACGTTGCGTATCCTCGCCAGATCGGCGACGGAACTGCCGCCGAACTTCTGCACAATTAAAGCCATATGTTTTCCCCCTAAAAGGCCAGCCTGGCAGGCCTCAAGCTTTCTTCCTA
>CANQPG010000015.1 GCA_947625705.1 uncultured Peptococcaceae bacterium
TCGCATTTTGCTTCCTTACTTCTTCTGCTTGAACTTGGCTGCTCACTATTTAGTTCTCAAAGACCTATCCTGAACGCCGTGCAGCCCGCGCCACGCTTGGTTTTGCGGCACACAGCGCCAACACCCGTTTAACAGGTGCTTTTATATAATACCACTCGCGGCAGGGATTGTCAACACCTTTTTTACGCTTTTTTTAATATTTTTTGAAAATATTTGCCAAACCTGCGGAAACGCCGCCGGGTTTGCATTTTGCCGCCGTTTGCGTTAGAATATTGCATAGCATATATAATGGAAAGGTTTTCGTCATGGCCATACTTGCGCTTAACAAGCTGTCACTTTCATATCTGGAAAAACCGGTGCTGGTCGATTGCACCTGCTCGCTGGAGGCCAAGGCCAAATGCGGGCTGGTCGGCGTCAACGGCGCGGGCAAAACCAGTCTGTTCCGCCTGCTGACGGGTGAGATCACCCCCACCTCCGGCGAGATCATCACCCCCAAGGGGCTGAAGATCGGCATTATGGAGCAGGAGCTGAAGAACCACCAACACACGCTGCAAGGCGAGCTTTTGTCTCTGTTCCAACCCCTGCGCGAGCTGGAACAGCAGCTGGAATATGTCAACCGGCGGCTGCAAAACGCCGACCCGGCGGAACAACAAACGCTGGTGGAGGAGCAATTCCGTCTGAACGAGGCATATGTCAACGGCGGCGGGCTCACGTATCAAAGCCGGGTGAAAAGCACGCTGCTGGGTCTGGGCTTCGCCGCGGCGGATTTTGACCGGCCGCTCTCCGAGCTTTCCGGCGGGCAGCGCAGTAAACTGGCGCTGGCGAAACTGCTCTTGTCCGACGCCGACCTGCTGCTGCTGGACGAGCCGACCAACCATCTGGATATCGCGTCGCTGGAATGGCTGGAGGATTTTCTGCGGGGGCTCAACACGGCGTTCATCGTCATCTCGCATGACCGCTTTTTCCTGGATCGGGTGACAGAGCAGACGCTGCACCTGCAAAACCACCACTTGAAGCTCTACAAGGGCAATTTCAGCGCGTTCAAGCAGCAATATGCCCAGGCACGTGAGGCGCAGCTGCGCGCCAACGCCAACCTGAGCCGCGAGATCAGCCGGGTGGAAAGTATCATCAAGCAGCAGAAGCAGTGGAACCGCGAAAAAACGCTGGTCACGGCGCACAGCAAGGAAAAGCAGGTGCAGCGCCTGCAAGCGCAGCTGACCGACGTGGAGCGCCAGCCGCAGGAATTGAATTTCCATTTCGCGGCCGCCCCCGCCTCCGGCAACGATCTGCTGGAATTGGCCGACGTCACGCAAACGTTTGGCCGGCACACCCTGTTTGAAAAGCTGAACTTCCGCCTGTATAAGGGCGAAAAGGTCTGCCTGCTGGGAGCCAACGGCGTCGGCAAAACCACCATCTTCCGCCTGATCATGCGGCAGTTTGCGCCCACCGCCGGCACGGTCATGCTGGGCGCGGGGCTGAAAATCGGCTATTTCGACCAGGTGCAGAAGCTGGAGGACACGTCGGAAACACTGCTGGAATATCTGCGCAACACCTACCCCAAAATGACGGAGACCGCGCTGCGCTCGGCGCTGGCCGCGTTTCTGTTCTACGCCGAGGATATCGAGAAGCCCTGTTCCGTCCTCTCCGGCGGCGAAAAGGCGCGGCTGGGGCTGCTGAAAATTTTGTTATCCCAGCCCAACCTGCTACTGCTGGACGAGCCGACCAACCATTTGGATATCGCCGGGCGTGAAGCGCTGGAAACCGCCCTCGCCCACTTCGACGGGGCGATCCTCGCCATCTCGCATGACCGCTATTTTATCAACGCGCTGGCCGAAAAAATCGTCGTGCTGGCTGACGGCAAGCTGACCGAATACCCCGGCAACTACGCCTATTATCTGGAAAAGCGCGCGGAACCCACCGCACCGCAGACCGCCGCCGCACCGCCCCAAGCGGCAAGCGACAACAAGCTGGCCTATCAGGCGCAGAAAGAGCAAGCCGCCCAAAAGCGCCGTCTGCAAAGCCGCCTGCAAAAGCTGGAGGCGGCCATCGCCGCGCATGAAGCGGCCATTGCGGCATTGGAACAGCAGCTGGCCGACCCGCAGATCGCCAGCGACTATCAGCAGGCCGCCGAATTAAGCCGGCAGGCCGACGCGGAGCGCGCAGCGCTGGAAGCGGCTATGCAGGAATGGGAAGATGTCGCTATATTATTAGAAGAATAAATTTTGGGGTTTTGCGGGGCATTGATAAAACTTTCCGCTTCATGATGAAATTACGCGGAAAGTATTATCAATACCCTCCTAAACTTACGCAGGCTCGGATAATACTTTTCCACTGATTTAGCGAAGCGAAGCGGAGGTCATGAAGTGGAAAAGTTTTATCGGAGCCCTCCGCCGTAGGCAGTGCGAAGTGGGTAACCCCGCATAAGTCCAAATATGCGGAAGGCAGACCAAAACCCCAGAAGCGTCAGAGTGCCCCTAATTTCGGTGCGTACGACATTTTGTTGAGCAAGCTGCACTGATAGTGCGCGTGGCGAAACAAAATGGCAACAAGCCGAAAGGAGGGGTGCTATGATCGCTTCTGGTCAGAAGAAGTTATGCCAGTTTAACCTCTCATTCTCAGACATCAAATCCAAGTAGTATCGCACCACCGCCAGCTGATTTAACGTATCCTCCGCTTTCTCCTGCTCCAAGTACGCCCCCAGGCTGATGAATGCCAGGTCGATATTCACCACGTCCTGATGGTTCATCAAGCCCTGCCAAACGCCGCGCTTTTGCTGCCAGGCGGCATAATTCGCCGTAAACTGCCGCCCGGCCTCGTCCCATTTCGCCTCGGTGATCAGCCTGTCCATGCCGGCAAGCCCCTGCTGCAAATCCGCCGAAACGCCGCGCACATACCAGCCCGTCCACAGGCAGAGCGCCAGCACCAGCGCCGTCACCAGCAGCAGGCACGCCGCCAGCCGTTTATTATAGGATAGCTTCATCATCGCGCCCCCTCGCTTTTCAGGCTGAACCCCTGGCCGGAAGCGGCGGGGGCGGTTTTGGCTGCGCCCTCGCGCACCGGCGGTGGGCTGCCCGCCTCGCCCTTGCTCTTCAGCTGGCAGAAGATATGCCCCTGATAGTCCACGCTCATAAAGAAAACGTCCGCGGGGCTGGCAATGCTGTACGCCGCGAGCTTTTTATGCAGCCACGCCTCGTCATAGCCGGTGTTTTGCAGGTGATCCCGCTGCACCACGCCGTCCACGATCAGCATGATGGCGGGGATCTCATGCCCCACATTAAGCTCCAGATCGGCGGGCTGCACCGGCCTTTTGTCCGCCCGCGGCAGCACGCTCAGCTGGCCGTTGGTCTCCATCAGCGCAAATTCCACCTCGGCGGGGTCAAAATACCCCTTGTAGCGCAGCTGCTCCAGCAGATCGTTCACGTTCAGCCGCAGCCGGCGCATTTCCTCCTCCAGAATTTCACCGTTTCTGATCACAAAGCTCGGCTTGCCGCAGACGATGGAGCGGAAACGCTGGCTCTTCAAATTCAACAGCGCAATGCTGATCTGCAAAACGGTTATCGTCACAATGGGCAGCAGGCTGGTCAAAAGCGGCAGCCCGTTGCTCTGCACGCCGATCGTCGCCATTTCCGATATGATCAGTATCACCACCAGCTCAAACGGCTGAAGCTGGCCGATCTGGCGTTTGCCCATCGCCCGCATGGAGATCATCGTCACCAGATACAGCACCGCCGTGCGGATAATTAACAGCAGCATATTTGCCTCCCGCTATACCGCCCGCCCGGGCGGTTTTTTCTTACCAATGCTCCCGCTTATTCTGCCACGGGGCGGGGCTGATTATGCGCTTATCGCCGCCGCCCAATGTATAATTGCCGCCAAATCTCGCAGAATATCAGTCAGAAAAACCTGCCAAACCGCAGGCGCAAAGGAGAGAAAGCCATGTCAGCCAAGCCAAAACAAACCGACCCAAGCCCTCATTCGGCAGCGGCCCAAATGCAGGCGCGAGAGCGCGAATACCAACAATTACAGCAGAATAACCAGCCGCCGCAGCATTTGCTGCGCAACTGTATCAACGCCTTCTGGACGGGCGGACTCATCTGCCTGATCGCACAGGGCGTGCAGCAGCTGCTGCTGAGCTACGCCGGCTTCAATGAACAAACGGTGGGCGCGCCCACCTCGGCCATTATGATCGTGCTCGCCATCATCTTGACGGCCTTGGGCGTCTATGACCGCATATCGCAGTTTGCCGGCGCCGGCAGCGCCGTCCCCATCACCGGGTTCGCCAACACCATGTCCTCCGCCGCCATGGAATACCGCAGCGAGGGCTTCGTGCTGGGCGTGGGCGGCAACATGTTCAAGGTGGCGGGGCCGGTCATCGTGTTCGGCGCGGTCTCGGGCTTCGTCGTCGCCATCATCAAAGTGCTGATCCTGGAGCTGGGGGGTGCCGGTCTATGAGCGTGAATTTAGCGGGACGCCAAACCTGGCTGTTTAACCCGGCGCCGCTGCTGCTGGGCACCGGCTCCGTCGCCGGCAAGCGCGAGGGCGAGGGGCCGCTCGCGTCCGATTTCGACGTTATTCATAAAGACCCTTACCTCGGTCAGAAAAGCTTTGAGATGGCCGAACAGAAATTTATCGAGGAAGCCTGCAATCTGGCCGTGCGCTGGGCAGGCGTGGGGCGGGACGAGATCAACCTGCACTTTTCGGGCGACCTGCAAAATCAGATAACCAGCAGCAGCTTCACGGCGCGCAGCCTTAGTATCCCGTATTTCGGCCTGTTCGGCGCCTGCTCCACGTCGGTGGAGAGTATGCAGCTGGCGGCGCTGGCCGCGGCAGGCGGCGGGGCGAAGCTGGCGCTCGCCTCCTCCGGCAGCCACACCAACGCGGTGGAAAAGCAGTTCCGCTACCCCAATGAGTACGGCTCGCAGAAAAACGAGACCACCCAGATAACGGTGACGGGCGCGGGGGCGGCGGTCATCGCCGCACCGGATTTTCTCCCCGCGCCGCCCGCCGGGCAAATTCGTATCACCAGCGCTACCGTGGGGCGTATCGTTGACCTGAACGTCACCGACCCGTTCAATATGGGGGCGGCCATGGCGCCCGCCGCCTGCGACACACTGCTGACGCATTTTAAGGAGCGCGGCGTCCGCCCCGATTACTACGATCTGATACTGACCGGCGATCTGGGGCGGGTGGGCAGCAACCTGCTGGTGGATCTTTTGACCAACGCCGGGGTGTTCATACCCGAAAAGCAGCTTAACGACGCGGGCAAAATGATTTTCAGCGCCGAACCGAAAAACCTGGCGGGCGGCTCCGGCTGCGGCTGTATGGCGGTCACTGCCTGCGGCCATATCCGTCGGGAGATCGCGCGGGGCAGGCTGCAAAAAGTGCTGCTGGTGGCCACGGGCGCGCTGCTCTCGCCGCTCACCACCCAGCAGCAAGAAAGTATCCCCGGTATCGCGCACGCCATCAGCTGGGAGGTGTTTTAAATGCTGCTTAAATTTGTTTGGGCGTTTCTGATCGGCGGCTGCTTCTGCGTCGTCGGCCAGATATTGATGCAGAAATTCAAGTTGACCCCGGCGCACACCATGGTAAGCTTCGTGGTGCTGGGCGCAGTGCTCGGCGGGCTCGGCTGGTATCAGCCCTTGGTCGATTTCGCCGGCGCGGGGGCAACCACGCCGATCACCAACTTCGGCAGCTCACTGGTGCAGGGCGCGCTGACGGAATATGCCACCAACGGCTGGATCGGGCTTTTGACCGGCATATTCGAGGTGACGGGCGCGGGCGTTTCCTCCGCCATCATCTTCTCGTTCATCGCCGCCCTGTTCTGCAAGCCCAAATCATAACAAAAGCGAGGCGTCATGCCTCGCTTCCTTATTATCTGCGTTACTTATTTCATCTGTTCCGCCAGCCAGACGATCTTGCAGGCCAGCTCCAGCTCCTCCAGGCGATACAGCGCCTGCCGCATATCACCGCCCCAGCAGACCGGGCCGTGCGCCGCCATTAACGCGCCGCGATAACCTGCCGCCGCCTGCCCCACCTGTTCGGCCAGCTCGGCACTTCCCGGCGGCGCATACGGCAAAAGCGGAATTTCCCCTAAACATTCCGTCACCTCGGCCAGCTTGCAGCCGGCAAGCGTCCGCCCGGCCAGCGCAAACGCCGCGGCATACGGCGCGTGGGCATGGATCACCGCCCTAACCTCCGGGTTATTCTGATACACCGCCAAATGCAGCGCCCACTCCGAGGTCGGCTTCAGGCGCCCGGCAAGCACCTCGCCCCGCATATCCACCAGCACCGGCATATCAGGCGTAAGCGCGCCTTTCGATACCCCGGTCGGCGTCAGCAGCACCTCGTTTTCGTTCAGGCGCACGCTTAAATTGCCGTCGTTCCCGGCCACCAAGCCCGCCTGATAAAGCCGCGCCCCCGCCGCCACGATATCCGCCGCCGCCTGTTCATATGTGATCGGTTTCATGCCGCACCTCCCCACAAATGTGGGCTCGGATAATACTTTTCACCGATTTAGCGAAGGTCATGAGGGGAAAAGTTTTATCGGAGCCCCAACGCTTACACCAGCGGGTATTGATAATACTTTCCGCGTAATTTGCACAGGTCATGAAGCGGAAAGTTTTATCAATGCCCGGCAAAAACTTCCGCCAAATTTTCCCCAAACGGCGGATAAATAACGCCCCGGTCAGTGATAATGGCGCTGATACGCTTGGCAGGCGTCACGTCGAACGCCGGGTTGAATACGTCGATACCGGCGGGCGCCATCGGCTGCTGATACCAAAGCTCCGTCACCTCGGCGGGGTCGCGGTTCTCCACCACGATGTTCCGCCCGGAAGCACAGGCCAGATCAATGGTCGAAGCCGGCGCGGCCACATAAAGCGGCAGGCCGAAGCTCTCGGCCAAAATGGCCAGCCCGCTGGTGCCGATTTTGTTCGCGGTGTCGCCGTTGGCAGCAATTCTGTCCGCCCCCACGATGACCGCGTCCACCAGCCCCTCCGCCATCACCGCCGCCGCCATGTTGTCGCAGAGCAGAGTCACATCAATGCCCGCCTGGTTAAGCTCCCAGGCCGTCAGCCGCGCCCCTTGCAAAAGCGGCCGCGTCTCGTCCACAAAAACGCGGATATTCTGCCCCTGCTCATGCGCCAGATACAGCGGCGCCAGCGCCGTGCCATACTGCACCGCCGCCAGCCGCCCCGCGTTGCAGTGCGTCAGCACGGCGCGGCAGCCGGCCAGCAGCGGCAGCCCCACCTCGCCGATCGCCCGGCAGCAGGCCACGTCCTCGTCCGCAATGGCCTCGGCCTCCACCAGCAGCGCCCCTTTGATGGTCAGCGGGTCATACTGCTTGTTCTGCAAAACCACCTGCTTCAGGCGCTCCAGCGCCCAGCTTAAATTCACCGCCGTCGGCCGCGCCGTCGCCAGATACGCTTTCATGCGGCAAAACTGCTGATAAAACTCGGCAAAATCGCGCGCGCGGATATTGGCCGCCGCCACCGCCAGCCCAATGGCCGCCGCCACGCCGATGGCCGGCGCGCCGCGCACCGCCAGCGTCCGGATCGCCTGCCAAACCTGCTCGATCTCGTCCATCTCCAGCCAAACCACGCTGTTCGGCAGCTTGGTCTGGTCAATGATACGCAGCTTGGTGCCGCTTTTGTCCAGCGAAACGGTGCGGAAATCGTTTTGCTCCGCCATAACCGCCGCCCCCTTTCGTTTAAGAATACATAATGATGATGGCGTCGGGCGCAATCTCCGTGATATAGCCGCTCAGATCGGCGATATCGAAATAGCGCAGATCCACCATATACAGCTTATCCGCCGCCGTGGCCAGAAACGCGCCGAACGGCAGCGAATACGAATCCTTGATGATCAGCAGCGTCGGCCCGTCGTCGTTGTTCAAATTGTCCGCCAGCACCCACGGGTAATCCGCGCCCCAATACGCGCCGTAGCGGTTGGTGTAGACGTCGGGGTCAGAGAGCATGCTTTGATCCAGCAGCACGTCCTCGAAAGCGCCGTCTTTCGCCACCACCTCGCCGTCCTGCTCTTTCAGTTCCACATGGAAATTCGTCTCAAACGCGGGGGAAAACAGCGTAAAATCGTCCAGCCCGCCGTAAAAACGCCCCACGCGCCGCCCCTGGCTGCCGAGGAAGTTCTGCTCCCAGGTCGTTTTCTGCCAGTTCGCCGCGTCCAGATAGTAACCCTCCGCGTCCAAACCCAAATCAAGCAGCGCGTTCAGCTCAGCCGCCGTGCGCCCCGCCGCCCAAAAGGCCGTCTCCACCCGCCAATGGTGGTCAGTGCGGTAGAACATCGCGTCGCGGTCAAGCTCGTCTGCCGCTGCCGCCTCGCGCAGATCCAGATACGGCACGCCCGCCGCCAGAATTGCCTCCCGGGTGTTCGCCGCGTTGTTGGCCGTCTGGTCATGCAGCGTGGGCGGAAACTCCGTATACCCCTCGATATACTTGGTGGGCGGCTGCACGTAGAGTATCGGCACGCCCAGCGCCTGATACGCCGCGATATCCTGCACGATGGGCTTAAGCTCCGCCGCGAACGTGATGAATTGCAGCCAGCCGTGGTTATCCTTCACCACGGAGTAGGAATATTCGGTGTCGCGCACAAAATGCTTGCCGTACACGCGGGCGGCCAGCCCGTCCAGCTCCACCAGCCGCTCCTGGAAAACAAGCTCGCTCGCCGCGTCCGCCGTCCAGCGGTCGATCAGCGTGTCCAGCTTCTCCGCCGCCGGGGTCTGGCAGTTGGCCTGCACCCACGCGATCTCGCCCCAAAACGTGCCGAAGTGCAGCAGGAACGTACCCGCGCCCAGCCCGAACAAAATCAGCAGAAAAACTGCCGGCAGAAACAGCCGCCGCTTGGCGCCCGGCTGCCGGTTTTTTTCTTCATTATATATATGCTCCGTCATGCGGTGCGCCTCCCCTCCGCCGCAAATGCCTAGAAGTTAAAATAGATGAACGGGTTATAGCTCCCCTTGGCCAGCGCCGCCAGCGCCAGCAGGAAGATCAGCAGCAAAAAGCCGTCGCGCATAACGCCGAAAACCCTGCCGCCGCCCAGCGTTTTGATACGCGGCAGACGGCTCCCCAGCCACGGCAGAACCGGCGTGGCCGCCAGCGCCGCCAGCAGAAGCTGCACCCGGTTTTCGCCGAATTGATACCAAAACGTCTCGTCAGCCAGCGGGTTGCCGAAAACGCCGAACATCGCGCCCAGATATTCGCCCGCCGCCGCAATATCCGGCGCGCGGAACAGCACCCAGCCGCAGATCACGATCAGCAGCACCAGCAGATTGCTTAAAACCGGCACTTTCGGCAGCTTTTTTGAAAGCCCCGTCAGCTTTTCGATCACCAAAAAGCAGAAGTAATATAACCCCCAGGCCACAAACGTCCAGTTCGCGCCGTGCCAAAGCCCGGTCAGCAGCCAGACGACCAGCAGGTTAAGCACCTGCCGCCCGCGCCCGTGCCGGTTGCCGCCGAGAGGTATATACACGTAATCGCGGAACCAGCTGGAAAGCGACATATGCCAGCGCCGCCAGAATTCCGTCACGCTGCGGGAAATATACGGATAGTTGAAGTTCGGCAGAAAATGAAAGCCGAACATGCGCCCCAGACCGATGGCCATGTCGGAATAGCCGCCGAAATCGAAATAAATTTGCAGCGTATAGGCCACCGCGCCGATCCAAGCCGCGCCCACCGAGATGTTGGCGTAACCCCCGGCGTCAAAAATTTTATCCGCCACGATGGCAAAATTATTGGCGAGCAGTATCTTTTTGCCCATACCGATAATGAACAGATCAATGCCGCCGCAGAAATCGCGCCAGTTTTCGCGTCTGCCGTCGATCTCCGCCGCGATGGTGTTATAGCGCACGATGGGGCCGGCGATCAGCTGCGGGAAAAACGAGACGTAAAGCCCCACGTCCAGCAGATTGCGGCGCGCCTGCGCCTCGCCGCGGTAAACGTCGATCACGTAAGACATGCCCTGAAACGTAAAGAACGAAATGCCAATGGGCAGCACCACCTGCGGCACGGGCAAGCTTAAGCCCAACGCCCCGTTCAGGCTGGCCGCGATAAAGCCCGCGTATTTGAACACGCCGAGCAGCCCCAGGTTGAACACCAGCATGGCGCACATCACCGCGCGGCCCGGGTTTGTCCCCCGGCGACCCTGCGCCAGCAGGCCAAGCGTGTAATTCCCCGCGATGCAGAACAGCATTAACAGCACGTAAACCGGCTCGCCCCAGGCGTAAAAGCCCAGGCTGGCCAGCAGCAAAAAGCGGTTTTTCAGCCGGCGCCCCGGCAGCAGATAATAGAGCAGCAAGACGAGCGGCAAAAACCCGCACAAAAATTCGATACTGGAAAATAACATCGAATTGCCTCCGAGAAAATGGTCAGCTTCACACGAAGCCAATTATATTTTACACGCAAACGGGCGGAATTACAACAGTTTTTGCCAAAAGCGCGCCGGCAAAGCAAAAGGCCGGGCGTAACGCCCGGCCATTGCTGGTTATTTGTATAGGATTTGGTTGTAATGATGAAAAGTTTCAAATAAAAGTTTGTTCAGAAAAGTTTGCAAAAAAGAATCAAAGGGTTCAATCGTTAAAAGTCAAAGCTTTGCTGCTTAAATCTCTTGCCCGGCCTCACCTCCCGCCATGTTTTCGCGCTCTATACACTCACAAGCTACGAGTATATATTAACCCGGCAATATAAACTCTTTGTTAACGCTAACCAAAATCAACCTGAAATTTGGCAAAATCCCACAAATTTTTCCGCAAAAAAACGCCCGCCCCATACCGGGGGCAGGCGTTCCGCGTTATTCAGTTATCTAGCCTTGCAGCTCGCGCCCCTCAAAGGCCACACGCCGCTTTAAGTCCTGCATCAAAGCGGCAAACTGCGGCATATCCAGGCTCTGCGCGCCGTCGCAAAGCGCCTCTTTCGGGTTATTATGCACCTCGATCATCAGGCCGTCCGCCCCCGCTGCAATGGCCGCCCGGGAAAGCGGTTCGATCATCCAGGTGTTGCCCGCCGCGTGGCTGGGGTCGATGATCACGGGCAGGTGCGTCTGCCGCTTCAACACCGGCACGGCGGAAATATCCAGATTGTTGCGGATACAAGTTTCAAACGTGCGGATACCGCGCTCGCAGAGGATAACGCGCTCGTTGCCGCCCGCCAAAATGTATTCGGCGCTCATCAAAAGCTCCTCAATGGTGTTGGCAAGGCCGCGCTTCAGCAAAATCGGCTTGTCGCAATGCCCCAGCGCTTTCAGCAGGCGGAAGTTCTGCATATTCCGCGCCCCCACTTGGATAATGTCCACGTCGGCAAAATCGTCCAGCTGATCCTCGCTCATAATTTCCGTCACGATCGGCAGCCCCGTCGCCTTTTTGGCGGCGGAAAGCAGGCGTAAGCCCTCCACTTCCAACCCCTGGAACGAATAGGGCGAGGTGCGCGGTTTGAAAGCGCCGCCGCGCAGAAACGCCGCGCCGCTGGCCTTCACCGAAGCCGCCACCGTCTCCATCTGCGGCTGGCTTTCCACCGAGCAGGGCCCGGCGATCACGGCAAAATACCCCGCGCCGATCTTGCGGCCGCAAACCTCCACCACGGTGTCCTGCGGGTGAAAGCGGCGGTTGGCCGCCTTATAAGGCTCGGATATGCGGCGCACGTCGGCCACCACGTCGTTGGCCAAAACCTGCTCCATATCCACGTGAGCCACGTCGCCCACCAAACCCAAAATCGTGCTGCTTTCGCCCTGGCTGAAGTGAATTTTCAGGTTCTGCGCCTCAAACTCCTTGATCAGCTGCTGCACCTTTTGTTCCGGTGCCTGCGGTTTCAAAATAACGATCATTTCCTACCATACTCCTTTGCTAAAAATAATTTGGTTTTGCATTCCTACCATGCTGCGGTTCAGCCGTTTGCCCGGCTGAATACATATACTTTAACTCTTTTTCGGTTGTTTGTCAAGACTAACGGGCGTGTTATTATTTTCCGCCTAATGCGCACAAATTTCAGAAGCGCAAGAGTGCGAGCGGTTCGCCGTTAGCCAATCGGTCTGCGTGCCTTGCACTTGACCTCTTGGACGGCTATCGCATGGGGGCTGTTCGCCAATCACGCGGCGCTTTAAGCTTGCGCTCTTGGACAGCCCTCCAAGCTACGCGAAGTGGGCTTGCGCGGCGAGCAAGCTGTATTGGAATACGCGTCGCGAGCCAAACAAGACCACGACAAAGTAGATGGCGTGCTATTGTCACTTCTGAACCGCAATCAACTCAACCTCGATAAGCGCTCCCTTGGGGAGCGCCCCAATCTGCACGCAAGACCGCGCCGGGTAAGGTGCCGTAAAATAGCCGGCGTAAATGTCGTTCACCACGCCGAAGTTAGCCAGATCGGTCAAGAACACGGTGGTTTTGACCACACTGCCAAAATCCGTGCCTGCCGCCGCCAAAACCTGCTTCAGGTTCTCAAACACCTGCTTGGCCTGCGTCTCAATATCCGCCCCGGCCAGCTCGCCCGTCGCGGGATCGATCGGCACCTGGCCGGAGGCATAGAGCATACCCCCCGCCGCAATAGCCTGCGAATACGGCCCCAGCGCCGCGGGTGCTTTATCGGTTGCAATCTGTCTTTTCGTCATAAAAATCACTCCTTAAATTAAAACTACCTCATATTGTATCACGCCGTGGGCTTTTTGGCAACGCGCTTTTTGGCCGGGCTTCGGCGATAGCGCCGCTGCTCCGCCGGGAACTGCATACGCCGGGTGGAGGTGCGGCAATCCCCCACCAGAAAATTCACATAGCGGCGGATACTCGCCATAAACACGTCGCGGCTCATGCGTCCTGCGGCAATGGCGGAGAGCCCTTTCTCCCATTTGCCCGTCGTCTCGGGCGATTTAAGCGGGTCGGGCACCACCGCTACCAGCTTTTCGCCCTTTTCGGTGGGCAGCAGCGCCTTGCCCTGCCGTTTGATGTACCCCACCGTCAGCAGCCGCTCAATAATGGCCGCGCGCGTGGCCGGGGTGCCCAGGCCGCTCTCTTTCAGCTGCTCCTTGAGAGCCTCGTCCTCCACAAAACGCCCCGCGTTCTCCATTGCGGAAAGCAGCCCCGCCTCGGTGTATGGCTTGGGCGGCTGGGTCTTTTTCAGCGCCGCCTTGGCCTTGGTCAGACGCACCGGCTCGCCCTCCGCCAAATTCGGCAGCTCCTGTTCCTCTTTCGCGTCGGTCTTGGGCTTCTTCGGCGGCTTGGCCGCCTCCTGCTGCTCCTGCTGGCGCAGCATTTCATAAAGCGCCGTCCAGCCAGGCGCCAGCTCTTCCTGCCCCTTGGAGATAAACTGCTCCCCCGCCGCCTCGGTCAAAACGCGGGTGGCCGCATAACGGTGCGCGGGATAAAACACGGCCAAAAAGCGCAGCGCCACCAGACGGAACACGCGCCATTCGTCCGCCGTCAGGTTGTCCACCCGCAGCCGCCCCTCGGTGGGGATAATGGCGTGGTGGTCGGTCACCTTGCTGTTGTCGATGACGCGCTTGCCCGGGCGGGGCAGCGCACCCCGCGCCACCAGCGCCCCCGCCGCCTGCTCAAACTGCGGCAGCGCCGCAAGGTTTTTCACCCGGCCGGCCAGCCGCGGCAGCAGATCGTCGGAGAGATAACGGCTGTCGGTGCGGGGATAGGTCAAGAGCTTCCGCGTTTCGTAAAGGCTCTGCGCCAGATCCAGCGTCTTCTGCGCCGAAAAGCCATAGCGCTTGTTGCAGTCGCGCTGCAATTCCGTCAAATCATAGAGCAGCGGCGGCGGTTGGCTTTTCTCCTCGCGCTTCACGCTTTTTACGGCGCCGTCCGCGCCCTTAAGCTTGACCAGCAATGCGTCCGCCTGCTCTTTGTTGGCTAAGCGGCTGTTGCCTTTCGCGTCCTGCCAGAGGCCCCAATATGCGGCGTTTGCGCCGGCAAAATCCGCCCGCACCTCAAAATATTCCTCCGGCTGAAACGCCGCAATTTCCGCTGCCCGCTGCACGATGATGGCCAAAGTCGGCGTCTGCACCCGCCCGATCGAAAGCAGCGCGTCATATTTCAGCGTGTAGGCGCGGCTGGCGTTGATACCCACCAGCCAGTCCGCCTCCGAGCGGCAGCGCGCCGAAAGATACAGCAGATCATAATCCGCGCCGGGGCGCAGCGCCGCAAAGCCGTCTTTGATCGCCTTGTCCGTCATGCTGGAGACCCACAGCCGCTGAAACGGCTTTTGGCAGCCGCAAAGCTGATAAATATAGCGGAAGATCAGCTCCCCCTCGCGTCCGGAGTCGGTCGCGCAGATCAGGCTTGAGACGTCGCGGCCGTTCATCAGTTTTTTCAGCACCGCCAGCTGGCTTTTCCCGCCGGGCGCGGCCACCAGCTTCATCTCCTGCGGCATGATGGGGAGGGTGTCAAACGCCCATTTTTTCAACGCCGGGTCATATTCCTCCGGGGCGGCCAGCTGCGCCAAATGCCCCACCGCCCACGACACGATATATTCCTCCCCGATCAGGCAGCCCTCGCCGCGCTGCCCGCAGCCCAGCACCCGCGCGATATCCCGCCCCACCGAGGGTTTCTCCGCGATCACCAGAATTTTTGCCAAGTTACTTCTCCTCAATTTTCGTCAAATAAACCCATTTTGCGATTTTTAGTATCAAACTGGTATCAGTATACCGCAGGCAAAGGGTGAAATGCAATCCCCTCACCTCTCGTCGTGCAAACACTCCAGCCGGCGCGCCATTTCCTCCTGCCGCGAGGGAAAAAGGTGCGCGTATTTGTAGGTGATGTCAATGCTCTCGTGCCCCACACGGTCAGCGATCGCCACGGCGGAAAAGCCCAGATCGATCAGCAGACTGATGTGGCTGTGGCGCAGATCGTGGATACGGATCCGCTTCACGCCGGATTCCGCCGCCCCGCGCCGCATCTCGTCATGCAGACGCTTCTTGGTGAACGGGAATATCCTCGCGTCGGGCGGCGTTTTATGCTTGTCCAGATACGCCCGCACCTCCCCGGCCAGAAAGGACGGCAGCTGAATGACACGTATTCCCTTGGGCGTTTTCGGCTCGGTGATGAAATCTCGCCGGTTCAGCCGTTGATACGATTTGCTGATGGAAACGGCGGGGCGCGCAAGGTCAAAATCCGCCGGGGTCAGCGCCAGCAGCTCGCCCACGCGCAGGCCGCACCAATAAAGCAGCTCGAACGCCAGATAGGAACGCTCCCGCCCGCGCATGGTGGCGATGAAGCGGCGGTATTCCTCCTGCGTCCAAAACTGCATTTCGCGGCTGCTCTCCTTGCCCATGCTGCCGGCCAGCGCCGCCGGGTTGGCTTTCAGGCCGTAATAGCGCACGGCGTGGTTGAAGACGGCGGAAAGCTGGTTGTGCATGGCACGCAGATAGGTGGGCGCATACGGCTCGCCCAACGGGCTGCGATAGCTCATCATCTCGTTCTGCCAGGCGATCACGTCATGCGTTTCGATCTCCGAGAGCTTCTTCCGCCCGAAGAACGGCAGCAGCTTGGTGTCGATGATTTGAATTTTGCTGACCCAGGTGCTCTCCCGGAGCCGCCCTCGCTTATCCGCCAGATAAAGCCGCACAAAATCGTCAAACTCCATGTCCGGGTCGGCGGATTGGCGCAGCAGAAACTCACGCTCCCAGGCCAGCGCCTCTTTTTTGCTGGCAAAGCCGCGCTTCATCTTGCGCTTATGCTCGCCCCGCCAGTCGTTATAGTAAAACGAAACAAACCACGTGCCCCGTGCGCCGTCTTTGTAGGCCGGCATGATACCACTCCCTTTTTTCGAGGTTTTTTCTATGATAATCGCTGGCGCGCCAAATTTCAAGTAGCAAATAGGTATCACACCCCGCCGCAAATACGTTTTTAAACCGGAAATCAAGCCGTTTTAGCCATATTATGTGTTCATTGGGTTACAACGACAACCTGACCGGCACCTGGCCCGTTAACTATGTTACCCAGGCCAACAAGGACGGTATCCTGGACGACGTGACCATCGTTGCTTCTGCCGCTGCCAAGCGCGCTGACGTTGTGGTTATGTTGGACGAAACTCTGGACACCGATATCGTAACCTACGATAAGGACACCAACGAGTTCGTTAAGAAACAGACCACCATTGCTGGTTCCAGCTACATCACCCTGTTGGAGGACTCCTTCAAGGGCACTTATCTGGAAATCGACAAGTTTGACCGCGTTGAGCAGGTTCGCGACGCTGCCAAAGAGACCCTGAATTGGACTGTTAGCTATGTCACCGGTTATGACGAAGAAAAGGAAGTAGACATCACTGATAGCAAAACCCTGATCATCGACAAGGACACCAAGGTTTCCTACAACGGCGGCACCCTGTTCGATCTGGAGAACCATCAGGGCAAGGTTTACTACGTTAAGGAAAGCGACAAGTATTATGCTCGCTTCATCGAAGTAGAATCTTATACCAAGCTGGTTTCCGATGAACCCACTCTGGACGGCAACAAGGTTAAGGTTGGCAAGACCAGCTACAACGCTGTTAGCTCTCCTGACATGACCTCCACTACTTCTAAGAACAGCAAGTGGGTTATGTACTTCAACGATGACGATCAGGTTTACATGACCAAGTCTGATAAGGACTTCACCGAGAAGGCTTACTATGTTAAGTCCGTTGGTTCCAACTCTGTTAAGCTGGTTGCCGGCGTTAAGGCCAGCACCGCTAACATGAAAGACGATGACACCCTGATTTGGGACGGCACCGCTTTCATCGCTCCTTCTGAATTGAAGGCCGGCGACGCTGTTATGGAAATCGCTGAGAACGACCTGTATGTTAAGGTTGCTGAAGCTACTGGCGAACTGACCAGAGTTACCACCAGCACCGGTAAGGCCACCATCGGCGGCAGCAGCTACGTATACGGCGCTGCTAACACCACTATGAACTTCATTGACGACACCTTTGAAGATGCCGGCATTGACGCTGACGAAGTTTACGGCAACACCGTGAAGTTCATCCAGAACAAGGATAACTCCATTGCTGCTATCATGGTTGACGAAACCAGCACCGGCACTACCCTGTACGGTATCGTTACCGACGGCGGTAGCTCCTCTTCCAGCTGGGCTGACGCTATGGACAGCATCACCATCTTCACCTCTGAGGGCAAGACCGTTAAGTATGAGCTGGACGACGACCCGACCTATCTGGAAGTTAATGCAAACGGCGAAACCCCCAGCGATAGTGAAACCACTTACGAAATCGCTCCTACCAAGGAATGGATGGGTCAGCTGGTTGCTTATCAGCTGAACAAAGACGGCGAGATCAAGAAACTGCTGCCTTTGGGCACTGTTGATGCGACGGTTAATGATTCTCCTGAGAAGGTAACTGCCGGCAAGGATCTGTTGGGCGTTGACACTGAAATTACGGTTGACAACAACACTTACCTGAAGGGCAATGGCAAGACCATCACTTTGGCTTCCAACGCTATCATCTTTGAGGTTGACGTTGACAGCAAGGGCAAAGTTGACCCGGCTATCGTTAACCGTGCTTCTCTGCTCTCCGGTGGCGACTTCACGCCTTCCACTCCTACCGACAAAATGAAGATCAACGACAACTATGTTGCGTTGACTGCTTACGCGGTTTATGACACCAACAGCAACGGCGCTGCTAAGGTTTTGGCTTACACCGAAGCCGGCACCTCCGATTACCACTATGGCGTAGTTGACGCTTGGAACTTCTCCGACGCTGACAACGACCATGCGGTAACTCTGGACAATGACGACACCGTTTACGAGCTGGGCAACGCTGACATTAATGCTGCGACCGACGAACCTGTTAACGGCGACGACCTGATCGTTTACACCCTGTCCGGCGACAAGATCACCGTTGTTCTGGGCTATGGCGAAGACGACGCTATCGCTGAGGCCGGTTTGGGTCAGGAAGTTCAGGGCTTCACTGATGGCCTGATCACTGTTGACCAGATGGCTGTTGCTAAGGATCTGGCCGATCCCCAGAGCAACGACTACAAGCCGAATGCTGCTGCCACCTACACCAGCTTCATGACCGACAACGATACCGTAGTTTATGTAATCAACGGTTCCACCGGCGATTATGAACTGGGTGAGTTGGCCGACATTGCTAAGGGCAGCTACGTATATATCCCGGTTGTTGACGAAGACGGTTACGCTGACATCGTTATCGTTGACGAGTACGGCGATTACGACGCGATCGCGACTGCCAACTCTGCTAAGCCGGCTCCGATTGTTACCGGCGCTACCGTAACTTGGGACGGCACTGCTGGCACCGCTGCTGTTGAGAAAGCTGACTTGGACGCTGCTAAGAAAGAGACCGACAAGGATGAAGCTGTTAGTGCTCTGAAGCTTACCATCGGGGGCGCTGGCAGAAGCACTGCTGCTGCTACCGCTTGGGATAAGACCAAGGCTGAGCTGACGATTACTGTAACCGCTAAGGATAGCACCACTGCTACCTACACGATTACTTTCACGGAAGCGAAATAAGCAGTAAATATATCAAAAAAGCGCTTATGCGCTTTAGATAGCAAGAACCCCCTCCAAACGGAGGGGGTTCTTGTTTTTTTGCGTTTATTTCACACTAAAGTGTGTTGATAAACTTTGCCTTGATTACGCACCAGGAGCGTCAGTCAGAGTACGCACAACCTTGATGGTGGTGTTAGCCTTGATGGGATCCGTAGTTACGGTGTAATCGCCGCTTTCCGGCTTAGTTACTTCCTTGCCATCAACCGTAATGGCAACGGTCTTGCCCTCTGCAGTGAAAGCAGCAGACGGGATAGTCAAGGTAACAGTTTCGCCATACTCAACGGTCGTTTTGTCAACCGAAGGCTTCGCAGCCTCATCAAAACCAGTAGCTTCTACCTTAACGGTGAACTGAGCGTTGTAGTTGGTGTATTCGTCAACCAGAACTACATCAGCGTAGCCGTCTTCGTCCACAACCGGAACATATACGTAGCTATCCTTCGAGAAGTCAGTCAGCTCGCCAACTTCGTACTTGCCGGTGGTAGCGTTCATAACGTATACCAAGGTGTTGCCGTCGGTCATGATGGTATCCATCTGAACAGAGTTATATTTCTTATTATTTTCATCATAGGCATCCAGATTGCGAGCAACGGTCATCTTTTCCTTAAAGGTCATCAAACCGTTGGAATAGCCAGTCAGCTTCATAGCACCGGCGTCTTTGATACCGGTCTTCTTGGCATAGCTGTCAACCACGGTCAGGTCGTCGCCAGACAAAGTGTAAACGATGAAAGCGTCATCTGTGGTAGCCGCCGGCTTACCGTCAGCACCCTCGTAAATGGTGTCATCGCCCACCAATTCAATGGCATTGTCATAACCGTCAGCGTTGAACAGAGCGTCGGCAACCACAGCATAACGATAGTTGCTGCTTCCAGCCTCGGTGTAAGCCATAGCCTTTACAGCACCGTTGCTGTTCAGAACATACTTGCAGTAAGCATTAACAGAACCCCGGCCCTCTGCAGCAGCGCCATTAACGTTTTCCAGACTGCTGGGCTCAAAGTCGCCGCCGGAGAGCAGAGAAGCACGGTTAACGATAGCCGGGTCAACCTTGCCCTTGCTGTCAACGTCAACCTCAAAGATGATGGCGTTGCTGGCCAAGGTAACGGTAGTATTAGCAAAGGTCAGATAAGCGTTGTTCTTAACTTCAATCTCTTCGGTACCGTCGCCTTTGGTGAGCATGTTGGTGTCAACCACTTTGATGTACTTGATTTCGCCGTCTTTGTTCAGCTTATATTCAACCAGCCGGGCAATGCAATCCTTAGAGTTATCAACCCCAGTGGTTACACAATCGTTGTCAAAGTCATAAGAAACAGACTTGCCCTCGGAGGTGAAGATGGTGATGGTGGAAATGTCACCCTGGCTCCATTTGCCGGACTTGTCTTCGCCATCGGTAACGATGCCGTACAACTTGGTGCCGGTGCTGGTCTCGTCAACCATAACACGGGCAATGGAGTTATCCTTGTTCAGGATGAACTTAACAGTGTTGCCGAAAACTTCATCGGTAGTAGCATCCGAATCTTCAAAGTCTTCGTCAATGAACTTCATGGTTTCGTTTGCTTTACCATAAACATAAGCGGAACCGTCAATGGTAGCCTTAGCAGACTTTGTGTCTTCCTTAGTCAGCTTGCCGGACTTTTCGTCAATCTTGACATACAAATCGTCCGCGGTAATTTCCATAACGGCGTCGCCGACCTTCAATTCAGAAGGAGCAATGAATTCTTTGCCGTCCCAAATCAGAGTTTCGTCCTCTTTCATGTTGGCGGTCTTGTTCTGGGTGCCAATCAGCTTAACGGAATTGGTGCCAACGGACTTAACCCAATAGGTCTTTTCGAGGTAGTCCAAGTCGGACTGAGCACGATAAACCTGGTCGTCGTCATTGAAGTACAGAACGAACTTGCTGTTCTTCTCGTTGTTTTTAGCATTGTCAGTAATTTCAATCTTCTTACTTGTAGCGTTGTAGCTGGTCTTACCAACAGAAACCTTAGCGGTCTTGCCATCCTGCGTAGGTTTGTCGGAAACCAGCTTGGTGTAAGACTCTACTTCGATGAAACGAGCATAGTACTTGTCACCATCTTTTACGTAGTAAACTTTGCCCTGATGGTTCTCCAGATCGAACAGGGTGCCGCCGTTGTAGGAAACCTTGGTGTCCTTGTCGATGATCAGGGTTTTGCTATCAGTGATGTCTACTTCCTTTTCTTCGTCATAACCGGTGACATAGCTAACAGTCCAATTCAGGGTCTCTTTGGCAGCGTCGCGAACCTGCTCAACGCGGTCAAACTTGTCGATTTCCAGATAAGTGCCCTTGAAGGAGTCCTCCAACAGGGTGATGTAGCTGGAACCAGCAATGGTGGTCTGTTTCTTAACGAACTCGTTGGTGTCCTTATCGTAGGTTACGATATCGGTGTCCAGAGTTTCGTCCAACATAACCACAACGTCAGCGCGCTTGGCAGCGGCAGAAGCAACGATGGTCACGTCGTCCAGGATACCGTCCTTGTTGGCCTGGGTAACATAGTTAACGGGCCAGGTGCCGGTCAGGTTGTCGTTGTAACCCAACAGACGCATCAAAACGGTGATAACTTCCTGGTTGGAGATGGAATCATTCGGACGGAAGTTGCCATTGCCGTCGCCCAGGAAGATGCCCAGGGACTCAGAGGCATTGATCCAGCCGGTGTACCACTGACCAGCCTTTACGTCCTTAAAGGTGGACGCATTCTTTTCCAGCATGGCGGCAGTATCCTTGGCGCCAGCTGCGGTTACAGCGATTTTAGCAAACTCAGCACGGGTGATGTTCTGTTCCGGGCCGAAGGTGCCGTCGCTATAGCCTTCGATGATGCCCAACGCAGTCGTCTTCGCCACAGCGTCCTGAACAGTTACAGGCTGCTCAGACAAGTCGGTGAAGTCAACAGCGTAGGCACTGGCAGCGAATGCAAACATCATTACAACTGCCAAAAGAACTACGAGTTTTTTCTTCATTTTCGTTTTTCCTCCTTGTGAAAATGTTTTCTGATACCGGCTTCACAACCAAGCCGATTGCTCCCAGAGCCCCGCATGGCCGGCGTTCCGCCAACCCCTGAAGAACTCTTCACCAGAAATACACCAGCCGCGCTCAAAAACTTGCGTCCCCCGGCAAAATTTTTGAAAAAAATTATATTTTTTTTCAAATCGCCCGGTTTGGCAGGCTCATGCGCAGAACCAAAGTCAATTTATCGCACATACCCCGAGGTCGTCAACCTGCCGGTGTCTGCCCGCCTTGCCGAATGACGAGCCAGCAATTTCTTGCCCGGGGAAACCCCGCACACCAACAGCTTGGCGGTTTTGCAAAGATTGCACGCAAATCAGCTTCGGCCTGTCCTCCCGGTGTGGGATACTTTCAGCCAGCTTTCCACCAATATCATAAACATACTACTATATCAGGCGCAAAATTACAACCCTTTTTTTCACTTTTTACATATTTTTCCATTTTTTTGCCGTATATCGCCCCACCCGTCGAGTTTCTTCCTTATATAATATACATCAAATCCTATGCGCCCACGCACATAAAAAAATTCCCTGACTTTCGCCAGAGAATTTTTGTCAATGGGGTACGAAAAAGATGGATTTGCGTTTTTGATAGATGGATTCGAACTCTCGAAGCCTTTTTTGTCCCGATAAAAGGGATTTCCGCCCCGCCTTATGACAGCAGCCATAAGGCGGGGCGGTATGTGTGAAAGGAGGGTATGAAACAATCACATGAGTTGTGTTACTTCGAGGCCGCCGACGAAGACCACCTTGATCTTCTCCTTGGATTCGACGATCACGCTCTCGAGAATCTGTCTTACGATCTGATCATCATAGCTGATCGGGTGATTCGCCAGGGCTTCTATAATCGTGAAGATCTCATCGAGTCTGGATTTTGCGTTTTCACGTTTTTGCTTTGTGTCAGCAATTCGGTCAAGCTGAATCTGCAGTTTTGCTTTTTCATCCATGAGAGCCTTTGCTTTTTCCTCATCGAAGGCTTCGACATTATCGGCGGCGATGGCTTTGAGCATTTTCTGGAATTCTGCCTCAATCTCTGCAATCCTGATCTGAAGATCGAGGCTGTTGTCCTCAGTTGTTTCCGCTGATAAACCCATGCCGATATGGAGCTTTAGCGTTTTGAGCACTTCAGCGTTCTGCTTTGCGGTTTGCAGCACCGCTTTCATGATGGCTTCCTGCAGGACACTTTCCTCAACACTCGGGGAGTCATGGCAGTATTTCTTGCCATAGTCAAGCCGGTTGATGCACCGCCATACCACTTTCTTCTTGCCATTGGCTGCCCAGGTGCATCTGCGATATGGCGTTCCGCATTCTCCGCAGATCAGAAGCTCTGTGAGCGCGTACTTGCTGGAGTAGCGGCCTTGCTCAGTTTTCGTGCCAACCTGCTTGACCTTCCGCTTTCCGTTTCGTCTTGCCATTTCCTCCTGCACTCTTCCGAAGGTGCCGGAGTCGATGATTGCGGGATGATTGTTCTCGACATAGTATTTCGGCCGCTCGCCGTTGTTGATCATGACCTTCTTGGACAGGCAGTCTCTGATGTAGGTCTTGTTGAGTATAGCGTCACCTTTGTATTTCTCGTTGGTGAGGATAGATTCAATCGTTCCTCGCTGCCATTGGCCGATGCCTGAAGGTGTCGGAATTTCATCGGCATTGAGGTCGTTGGCTATCGTGGCGAGGCTGTCACCGGCGAGGAATCTTTCATAGATCCTTTTGACTACAACCGCTTGCTCGGGATCAATCTCGGGCTTTCCATCCGAGCCTCTGCGATATCCAAGGAAGCGTTTGTAATGGAACGGCACGTTTCCTTCTTTGGCACTCTGTGCCTTGCCCCAGCGAACGTTGGCACTGATGTTTTCCGATTCACTTTGAGCGATGGAGCCGTAGATTGTGATATAGAACTCAGCTCCTGGCTGAATGCTGTGGATTCCTTGTTCCTCGAAGTACACGTCCACATTGTGTTCTTTCAGCATGCGTGTGTGCTTCAGGCAGTCGAGGGTGTTTCGTGCAAATCGGGCTACCGATTTGGTGATGATCATATCGACCTTGCCCTGTTTGCAGTGGCGCATCAGCCTGTTGAAGTCATCGCGCTTTTTGACGCTTGTGCCAGTGATGCCCTTGTCAGCATAGATGCCGACCATAGTCCATCCGGGTTCTCCATTGATCTTATCGGTATAGGCTCTGCGCTGAACATCGTAGCTGTTGAGCTGATCCTCCTGCTTTGTTGATACTCGGCAGTAGGCGGCGACACGAAGCTGTTTGTGGGCGTTTTTGACTTCTTCTTGTAAGTTTATTGTTGCGGGGATCGTATGTACCACTTTAGGTGGCATCACTTGAGCTGTTGTTTGCATGGTCGGTCTGCTCCTTTCGTATTTCTTGGTCATTGATCAGTATGATGCTGACTGAACCGTTCTCTGCGAGCCTAATCAGCTTGACGATTTTATTGGTCAGCTCCGAGTCGAAGCCATCCAGGATGTCGTGCTGTTCAAGTGTGTTTTTCAGCTTGTACTCAACGTATGCCTCGTTGCCAATCTGCTGGTATCCGATGGCTGCTCGCTGATACAGCTTCTCTCGAAGAGCATCTTTGTCGAAGTCATAACCTTCAAGGACTCTCGTAATCTCGTTGTCAAGGCGTCGCTGTTCAATGGGGGCTTCTGCTTGACTGGGCTGTGCAGGTTGGATCATTTCTGGATTTCGTATCAGATCATTCAGAAGGTCGGTGATGTCTTCCATCAGCACAGAATCTTCTTTTTTGATTTGGATGTGGCATTGGTTGCAAACCCATTTCTGTGTGCATTTACATCTGGTGTCCTGTAGGCGATGCATCGGCTTACCGCAGGCTGGACAGACAACTGGGACTTTCAGCAGGTAGATTCCCGACTGTCGATCCGTGCTGGTCTGTGTGTTGCGGGATGTCTTTCGGCTCCGTAGTCTCTTGACTGTAGCTTCATCGATGATCTGTGGATAGGTGACGTTCCCAAGGTAGCGGTCATCATCCACGATCCGCATAATCCTGGCTTTGTTCCATGTGATAATACCGGGGGCAAACTCCACCTTGTCTGATTCCAAGCCGTTGGCGATCTGTAGAAGTGAGCGTCCGTCAAGGTATTCGGAGCAGATTCTTTGAAGTGTGTTCTGCTCGTCTGGATTGACGGCGATCTTTCCATCTTCGAATCTGTATCCGAAGGGTATGTTCCTGTTCTTCATATTCGTTTTCACCGTCCTTTCATGCTATGGTTTCGGTCAGTTTAAGGCCGCCGATCAGATGGAAGGCTACTTCCGATTTGCTCATCACGGCTACCATTTCAATAATCTGATTGAACAGATCCTCATCGAAGACTTCTGTCGGCTCATATTCGTCGAGGATGCCTTGTAGTTCTTTGAGTTTATCAAGTTGCTCGTCACCTTCGTCCTCGGCAAGTTTCTTTTTTCGTTCAGAGCGCAGGGCGCTAATTCTATTGTTGATCTCGGAAGACTGTGCCGAGTAGTCGGAGCCGTTTAGGATGCCACTCGTGTGCAGTCTTACGATAACGAGGTTCCTTGCGGCGAGGTCAGCAATCTCTTTGTCAATCTCGGCAATCTTCTCGTGGTTCTTGCTTGCCTTGTTCTGCATGACTTCAATGTCTCGAATCAGTATACCAAGGATCGCAGGGTGATGTTTTTTTAGCTTGAAAAGCATTTTGTTGAACACTTCGTACACATTTGACTCGGACATCCGCTGGCTGTTGCAAATCGTGGCGCCGGAAGCTCTGCCGGAGCACATCCAGTAGGCTTTGCCTCTGACAATCTGCCTGCGGTATGATCTGCCGCAGTCTGGGCAGCGAAGTATGCCGGTCAGAGGGTAGCTTGCTTTCTTCCGGTCGACATTCTTTTGACGGGATTTTTGCAGTTCTTGTACTGCGGCATAGGTTTCTTTGCTGACGATGGCGGGATTGGCGTTCTCAACATAGTACTGCGGACACTCTCCGCGATTCTTGACTTTCTTGAACGGGAGCGTATCCGTGGTGTACTTCTTTTGAAGCAGCGCATCACCCATATACCTTTCGTTATTCAACATGTAGTCGATTCCGAAGGTGTACCATGTTTTTGTACCGTGGCGCCTTGGGACGCTTTCCTCGTTCAGCTTGTTTGCAATAGCCTGCTTTCCATAGCCTTGAAGGTACATGGAGAAGATCCTTCGGACAACAGCGGCTTCCGTTTCGTTGATGACCAGGCTTCCATCGATAAGGTCGAAGCCGTATGCCGGAGCACAGCAGTTGAAGTCGCCGGACTCCATCCGCTTTTTGTAGCTCCAATGCATATTCCCCGATATAGACTCGCTCTCTTGCTGGGCGGCCATACCGGGGAATGTTACGATCATCTCACTATTCAGTTTATCGGTATCGATGCCCTGTTCTTCGAAGTAGACGCTGACGCCGATGTCTTTAAGGAAGCGGATCGTTGCCAGAAGCTCTTGCGTGTTTCTTGCAAAGCGGGACACCGATTTGACGATGATGCGGTCGATCAAGCCTTTCTTGCAGTCTCGAATCAACCGATGCAGATCATCTCGCTTGTCCATGCAGGTGCCAGTGATTCCTTCATCTGCTGTTGTCAAGATAGGGACAAAGAATTTCTCGAATTTTTTTGAGAACACTCAAGATAAGCTGTACTCCCA
>CANQPG010000016.1 GCA_947625705.1 uncultured Peptococcaceae bacterium
GGCAAGTGAAAGAGCGGGTGCTGCGCAATTATCATGGCAGGGGGAAGTTGATCACCAGCCGCGTCAACATCGTGCATGCCTGCCCGCTGTTCGTGGCAGACGGCGAGCTGGCGGCACTGAAAAGCCGCATAGAGAACAAACCACAGCACAGCAGCTCGCAGAGTATGTGCAGTTGGTGCAGCAACGGGAAACGGTTTAAGGGATAAAGGGATAAGGAGAAATGACAATGGAACGATTGACAAAACGAATTGGCGAAGACGCCGTATTCCACGAATGTAGCGATATATGCGAAACCTGCTCTTGTGCAGAATGTTCGAGTGTTCAACCAATGCTCGATCGCCTTGCCGAGTATGAGGATACTGGACTGGATCCGGGGGAAGTTGTTGTTGCCAAACATGCCTTAATGGGCCGAGATGTAGCCAAAATCACGGAATTTGAAAGCCTTTCGATTGACAGACTGATAGAACTTGCCAAAGCTGACAATGTAAACCACCCGCAGCATTATACGCGGGGCGGGGTTGAATGTATTGACGCGATTGAGGCTGCCACAGTTGGTTTAAGCGGCGGCGAGGCATATTGCATAGGCAATGCCATCAAGTATCTTTGGCGGTATAAGAACAAGGGCGGCCCGGAAGATTTGGACAAGGCCATGTGGTACATAATGAGGGTTCGGCGCGGCTATGAGCCTATACCGAACGATCTTACCATAGGGGATAAACAATGAACGAACTTATCTTACACGAGAAATTCAAAGGTAATAATGAGCAGATCACAAATGCTATAAGGGATTTTATAGCCAAGAGGGGAAAAGTGTATTTTCCGATTGAAATGGTCAGAGCTATCAAAACTATTGGCAGCGAAGCCCTTATTTGTCCGTACTGCGGTACACCACAAGATACATATGAGCCGAACGATATAAAGGCCCTGATGGATCTGGCAAATTGTATATGTCTGGCGGAGTGCAAGAAGTGCGGCAAGGCATTTACGTACTCGGTTGGAATTACAAAGAGATACCATAGCCGCAAGTGCGATTAAGCAACCTATTAAGCGAAGAGATGGCCGAAGCCATACTGGAAGCCGTGCTGGCGGCAATGAAAGGGGCATTTCATAATGAACGAAAATGAAAAATATGAGGAAGAGCAGAAAAAACTGCACACGCTGTGTGCGGAAAATCACTTTTCTTACACTTTGGGTTTTGATGAATATCCGGCTACGCTGATTATCCGGCCAGATGAGACAGCGGTGGCGCAGTTGTCGTTTGCGCCGGCGGGGGAACGTGAGGAAACCGGCGCGGACGCATTTCTTAAACTTTCCATTATAGATGGCGAGGTTACATACAAGTTCTCCGATACTTTCATTATCAGCGATGAGTTGCTAAACAAAGTTAAACGACTGTTCAGCAAAATGTATCTGTTCTGGTGTCAATATCTGTTTCGGGAAATCATGCAGCACCATTTGTTGGGCAGTGCAGCTATGACCGCGCTGATTGGTGAAGCAGTCGCCGGAGATAAGCCGGAGGGCGACGCGCCGAAAGATTATATATAGTATAGAAAGAAACCTAAATACCCGCTGGGGAATATGGGCCGCGCGCCCCGGCGGCAGAGTTGGACAAGCCGTGGCCCGATAAACCTTGTAATGGGTATTAAAAACAGGACGTTAGGTGGTGATGATATGCCAAGCAAATCCAACAGTGCCTATCTGGTAGAGCGCGAGAAGAAAATCAAGTGCGGCCGGGATTGGTTGGAGGTGGAAATCTTCCCGGCGTATCATCAGCCGCGCGGCCGGGGGAGGACGCCTTGGCAGAAAGAAACCTGCCCGGCGCAGAAAAATTTAAACGACAAGCGGGCGCGGAAGCATTTTGTCCGCATTGCCGAAGCAAACTTCTTTCCCGGCGACTACCGTCTGGACTTGACATACAACAACAGGTTCTGCCCGACCACCCCGGAGCAGCTGCACAAGAACGGTGAGAACTTTATCCGCCGCCTGCGCGATCTTTGCAAAAGGCTGGGGCTGTCGGAGCCGCGCTATCTGCTGGTGAACGCCTGGGGCGTATCCGCCAAAACGGGGAAAATGGTGCGGCCACATCATCACCTGCTGATCAGCTGCGGTCTGACCGAGGAACAGATCCGGCAGCTTTGGCGCCAGCGGGGCAAGCGTGGCCGCGCCTACGGTTATGTGACGTATGTGCCGCTGCAGTTTGACCCGGACACCGGGATTGTGGGGTTGGCTACATATTTGGCCGAGCAGCCGACGCACGGACGGCGCTGGCACGGCAGCCGCAACCTGGCCGCCCCGCTTAGTCTGACCAATGACAGCCGGTACAGCCGGCGGCGGGTGGAGAAGATGATCCGGCTGGACGCACGCAAGGCGTTTGGGTATGACTGCCAAAGCCTGACACATTATGAGGATTGGTGCAAAAAGTATCCGGGCTGGCGGCTGGTTGGTTATGAACCGGTGTTCGTGGAAGCGAGCGGCGCCTGGTATCTTAGCCTGCGCTTTAAGCGCGAGAATGACCCGCCGGGCGGAGACAAAAAGTGAGGTGCGGCATAAGGCCGGCGGTAAGCTGGCTGTTTTTGGCGTGTGCGGGAGGTAGTGTATGCAAAATGAACTGCTGCAGGAGTGCCGCCGGCGCGGGAAAGAATGGCAGCCGGGCGGGCAGATTGCTGAACGGCATTTGGCAATCATGCACATGGTTCGGGTTTGTGCCGCGCAAATGCCACCGCTTTGGGGACGGGTGCTGGTTATGCGCTATGTTTTTGGGTATGAGTGGAATGAGATGACCACAAGACTTGGCTTGCCGCGGGGAGTTTTGCTGCGGGTTCATCGTCAGGCATTACGATGGGTGTTTCACTGCCCAAAACAGCATGAAAAACAACCAAAAAACGCCCGCGGCGGTACGTGTTTTTGAGGAAACACCTGCTAAACCGGCGGATTTTCTGCGTCAAAAGGGGTTGAAACATTTTTATCGGAATGGGCGCAGGGCAAAATTGGGCAAAATACGGCGGGTTTTGGGCGGGGAGCGGGCGGCGCAAAAAAAAGATTTGACACCCACCACAATATGCGGTATGATAACGGCATAGAGAAGTTATCTCAAAAGCTCGCGGGAGAAATCCGTCGAGATGGCGTAAGCCCCTGAAATTGTGAGGAATTTACAGGCAGGATAACGGACAATGAAACCAAGCTGGTTTGGGCTTGGCGGATTGTTCGTTGTCCTGCCTTTTTTTGTTGCCCGAAAGGAGGCCGGGGAAATGGGAGTTAAAAACCGCGACGGCTTGACGCCGAAGCGGGCGGAGTTTGCCCGGCTGGTGGCGGAGGGCAAGACGCTGCGCGAGGCATACAGAAAGGCTTTCTCCGCCGGGCGTATGCAGGAAAAGACCATTGACCGCAAGGCGGGCGAGCTGATGAAAGACGCGCGCGTGAAAGCCAAGGTGGAAAAAATCCGGGCGCGGATCGAGGAAAAGGCGGAGCGGGAAAGCGTTATGAGCTGCACGGAGGTTTTGCACGAGCTTTCGATGATCGCCAGCGGCAAGGGGGAATATCCGGTTTATGGATTGGACGGGAAGCTGCTGGGTAATCGCCCGGCTTCAATGAGTGCGCGGCTTCGGTCATTGGAATTGCTGGCTAGGAGCCACGGGGCGTTTACCGAGCGGGTGAACGTGACAAGCACAGAACCCTTTAAGGTCACTATTACGACATTGCCGGAGGAAAAGAGTGAAAACACGAACGAGGAGGCGAGCAAATGACGCTGGACGAGTTTTACCGGGGTTACTGCCTGCCGCTGATGGCGGAGAAGCAGAGCGCGGCAGAAGCGTACAAGGAGCAATACGTGGGCGTTATCAACAGCGTGCTTTGCGAGATCGCGCCGCTGAACCGCCGCATACTGGCAGCGCGCGGGCGGGAGGATTTGCCCCCGGACGGTACGACGGAAGAGTTTTCTCCGTTCAGCGCGACGGCGGAGCTGCCGTATGACAGCGGCCTTTTGATCGACTGTGCGGCTTACGGCGTGGCCAGCCGCCTGTTTGTGGACGAGGCGGGCGACGAGGCCAACACAGTGGGCTTTTTGGAAAGCTGTTTTGAGACCGGGAAAAAGAAGTATTCGACCGGGCGCTATAAGCCGGTGCGAAAATATTTTGCTGAAAGCGAGGATTGAGAAATGGATCAGGACATTTTGACCGAGGACGTTATGAACGACGAGGTTATGAACGAGAGCATGGCAACGGAATTTGACGAGGCTTTTGCTGCCGGGCTGGACGAGGGACTTCCCGGCGGCGATGAAATAAGCGCGGACGCAGAGGACACCCCCGAAGCGGACGGCGAGGATACGGAAGAGAATGGCGGCGCAGCAGACGGCACGGAGAGGGCGGACACCACCGCAAAACCCACGGACACCCCCGAGGGCTTGACGACCGAAGCAGGCGAAGAGGCCGGGGACAAAGGCACAGAACAGGCTGAAAAACATCGGGTGAAGATCCGTGGCAAGGAGCAGGAGTTTACCTTGCCGGAAGTGTTGGCATTGGCAAGCAAGGGCGGCGATTATGACCGTATTCGCGCTGGGTATGACGAGCTGAAAGCCGAGGCAATGCCGCTCCGCGAGCTGGCGGCCAAGCTGGGCAAAACGCCGGCGGAGGTTTTGAGCGGGCTGGCGGACGAGGTGCGGGCGAAAGCCGTGCAGGCGGATATCCAGCAGCTGACCGCTGCGGGCATGGACGAGAATATGGCGCGGTATTTGGCCGAACAGCGGGCGGAAAACCGCGAGCTGCAGGAACGGCTTAAACAGGCGCTTTCTCCCACGCAGCCACCCAAACAGCCGCCCGAGGACGAAGCTGCCGGGAACGGCGCCGCCGAAGCCACCCGCCAAAGCATTGAAAAGCTGGTGGCGGTTTACGGCGTGACCGAGCTGCCGGAGGAGGTTATCAAGCTTTCGGTGGAAAAGGGGCTGCTGCCGTTTGACGCTTATCAGGCGTGGCGCATGGAGCAGCTTGACGCCGATAACAGGCGGCTGACGGCGGAGCTGGAGCAGTCGCGGCAGACGGAACGCGCGGCGGCGAAAAGCCCCGGCAGCATGAGCGGCGGTGGTGGAGCGGATAACGATCCGTTCTTGGCCGGGTTTGACGAGGCTATGAAGATGTTTTAACACTTAAACGGCGGATTATCCGATTTGTTTGGAGCCTGCTCATGTAAACAAACAAGAAAGGATAATCAAAAATGGCAATTAACTTAGCAACTAAATTTAGCAAGAAGCTGGCGCTGCCTTTTACCAAGGCCAGCATTATTGCCGGACATTTCAGCACGGAATATGACTTTACCGGCACCAGAACGGTGGAGGTTTACAGGCCGGTAACGGTGGCATTGCAGGATTATGACCGCACGCTGACCACCGGCAGCCGCTTCGGCCAGATGGTGGAGATGGAGGACACCAAGCAATCGCTGGAGATGACGCAGGAAAAGAGCTTTACCATCAGCATTGACCGCGGCAACAACAGCGACCAGCAGATGATCAAGCGGGCAGGGCTTATGCTGCCCCGTGAGATTGCCGAGCAGGTTGTTCCCACAATCGACAAATATGCGCTGGGCAAATGGGCGGCGGGCGCCGGAACAGAAATCAGCTGCGCCGCGCTTTCGGCTAAAAATATCGTGCAGACGTTGTTGGATACAGAAGCCGCGATGGACGAAGCCAGTGTACCGGATAGCCACCGCGTTATCTATTTGTCGATCAAGAATTATAACTTCCTGCGGCTTTCGCCGGAGTTTATCGGCATTCAAAAGCTGGGCTATCCGGCGCTTTCCCGCAACCATGTGGGTGACTTCAGCACTTTCCACATTGTGAAAACGCCGGCAAGCTATCTGCCGGAGGGCGTGGAGTATCTGGCGACGTACAAGAACGCGGTTTTGCAGCCGACCAAGCTGCAGACGGCGCGTATTCTCACCGAGGACAAAGACGTGGACGGCCACATCTTGCAGGGGCGCTGGTATTACGACGCGTTTGTGCTGGAAACGCTGAACAAGGGCGTTGTAGTCGGCAAGACAGCTTAAAACAGATATATGGTACAGGACAAGACCGGGGGCGTGGCTCTTCGGCCTTGACCTGCATAAGGGAGGTGGAATTGATGAGCGTTGCAGCGATTGCGGTGCTGGGCGTTATGCTGCTGGCGGCTTTCTGGCTGGGAGCATGGGTGCGCCAGCCTTTCCGCCTGCCGGGGCTGCCGAAACTTGGCGGCAGGCAGACTGAAGATACAGCGGCCAAACGGTATGAGAGGCAAAAAGACGCTGTTTTGGGATATACCGTTGAGACGGCACGCAAGGCGGCCGACGAGGAGGGGCGGGGCGTATGAGCAGATTGCCGGATTTGAAAGTAACCGACGGCGAGTTGGTAAAAAACGATATTGCCAGCCTTGACGACCGGCCAAGGCTTACGGCAGCGGAATTGAAAGCACGGTTTGACGCTATGGGCAAGAACGTGCTGGCGGAAAAGTTTAACGCCCTTATTGACGTACTGATAGCGGGCGCGGCGCTGGCGGATATCACCGTGGATCTGGGCGACGGCAAGGCGCATGATTTGGCCGGGCTGTTGGCGGAATATAGCGGGGCGCTGGACGAACGGTATACCAAAATCGAGGCAGACGATAAAGTCACCGCCAGCATAAAAGCTCTGGTTAAAGACGTGAGCGTAAAAGACGGCGTTATCACGGTTACTTGGCAGAGTGGCACTGTAACTGACTTTGATATTAACGGGCTGATCAAGGAAAACACCGGAGCTTTGACGGCAGAAGCGGCACGGGCCTCGGCAGCGGCGGCGCAGTCGGCGGCGCAGTCGGCAGAAGCGGCACAGGCGGCAGCAGGGGCGGCGCAGTCGGCGGCAGGGGCGACGCAGGCTGCGGCAGAAGCGGTACAGGCTGCGGCAGAAGCGGCACAGGCGGCAGCAGGGGCGGCACAGTCGGCAGGAGCAGCGGTACAGACGGCAGGAGCGGCACAGACGGCGGCAGAAACGGCACAGACGGCGGCGCAGCAGGCGGCAGCAGACGTGGCCGCAATAGTTGCCGAAATACGTGACCTTTTTGCCGCCGGGCTTGGCACGGCAGCGGCGCCATACAGGGCGGGCGATATTCAATCTTTGGCCTACTTAATGCAGAATTATCCGGGCGATCATATCGTGCTGACGCAGGATATTGAGGTTCCCGAATGGTATGATTGGACGCCGGTCGGCACGACTACCGCGCCCTTTACCGGCCAGCTGGACGGCAAGGGGTTCACCATTAACGGCCTGACCTCCAACAAGGAGGTGAACGGCGTTTATTACACCGGCCTTATCGCCGTGAACGCCGGTACGGTGAAGAATATCCGCTTCACCAATGCCGCGATGAACGGTGATGAGGTTGGTATTGTGGCCGCCGTCAACCAGGGGACGATTGAGCAGATCGCCATCGCCAGCGGCACGGTAACGGCGAGCTTCACCGGTGGCGGTATTGCCTCCACCAACGAGGGTGTTATCCGCAACAGCTATAACAAGGCCAACGTTACCGCCAAGAACGCGGCCGGTATTGCCTCCGTTAATGAGGGCTCGGCCAGCATCAGCAACGTTTACAACACCGGTACGATCGCGGTCACCAGCGGTGCTTCCGGCTACAACGCGGGTATCGCGGTGAGAAACTGGCAAGCTGCCAGCATTACGGACGCATTCAGTCTGCTGCCGGATATGGCGTTTTGGGAGGGGCTTTCCAACGACAACGTTTATAAATGCGCCTCCATCAGACCGGCAGAGCTGCAAGACGCGGCTTATATGTCGAAGAACAGCGGTTGGGATTTCAGCAGCGTTTGGCAAATGCAGACCGGTATGTATCCGTCGCTACGCGTGATGGCAACGCTTGACCCGGCTGTGGACGTAACCGCCCTGCCGGACGGTACGGCGGAAAAGCCCTTCATCATTACTGATGAAACCGGTCTGATAAGTATGCGCAACGACCCTGCCGCCAATTACGTTCTGGCCAACAACATCACGATGAGCAGGAGTTTTGGGGCTATCGGTACGCTGGAGGCTCCGTTCACCGGCGTTTTGGACGGCAATATGTATCAGATCGATAATCTGAAGATCACCAACGGCGTAACGCTCTCCGACGGCAACCAGTATGCCGGTCTGTTCGCAGTGAACAGCGGTACGGTCAAGAACCTGGTTCTTAGCCTGCCGGACATTACCGTCAGCACCGAAAACTCCTACGCCGCCGCCGTGGCCGGTATCAACCGGGGTACGATTGAAAAAGTCGGCACTTATTTCGGCAAGCTGACTGCGGGCAATGTGGCCGCCGGTATCGCCGCCGTTAACGAGGGCGCGATCCGGAACGTATACAACCGCATGACCATCACCGGCGGCAGCCAGGTCGGCGGTATCACCGCTCATAATAAGGCGGGCGGCACGGTAGAGGTGGCGCTGAACCTGGGCTCGCTCAGCAGCGGCGTCAGCGGCTCGTTGGCTTACCGCAACGAAGGCAGTATCACCAGCGGTTATGCTTCTTATTCTGGTCAGCTGGTTAAAGACAGCACCGGCGGCGGCACGCTTACCAGCAGCTTCCGCAAGTGGGACGATCAGCTGAAGGTACAGGCCAACTATGACAGCAACTGGGATTTCACCAACGTCTGGATAATGCCCTCCGGCAATTATCCCGCGCTTAGGACCGGCCGTGAGGAGACAGCGGCAGACGCCGCCGAATAAAGGGGGCGAAACAATGACCAGTGAGATAATCGTGGCGGCGATCGCTTTCTGCGGCACGCTTTGCGGCACTTTCGGCGGCATTATCACCGCCAACAAGCTGACCAATTACCGTATCGCGCAGTTGGAGAGAAAGGTGGAAAAGCACAACAACGCGATTGAGCGCCTTTATATCGTGGAAGAAAAAGTCAAGGTGGCCAACAAGCGCATTGACGACCTGGAAGCGTTTGAGCATGAGGTCGAACACATATAGAGGTATAGCGCCTGCGGGCAGGCGGCAGAGAGGGTGATGGCATATGATTTAGCTGACGTGCCGCTTCCGGCGGCATGAAACCGCAATTACATGATAAATTTACACATAAAAAGGAGACTGATCATTATGACTAACATCAACAAAACCATGAAGAAGTACGATATTGAGACCTACGGTTACGACATCACCGAGGTGACCAAGTACATTTCCGACGACATGAAGACCAAGTTCGCCGCGGCGAGCGAGGACATGGACAAGCGCGAGAACCGTCTGTTCATTCAGGCCTGCTATAACTGCCTTATGCAGATGAAGAGCGTGACCAGCACCGGCCAGGTTTCGATCAGCGACAGCGCCATCACCGATACTTACAACCTGTTGCTGGCGGCGGAAGAATAAGGGGGCGGCGCTGATGAAAATTGCAACCGGCACGATCGTTCGCACCGTGGTTCTGGCCGTGGCGCTGCTGAACCAGATCTTGACCGCCTGCGGCATTGCCCCGCTGCCGTTTGATGAAGCGGAGACGGCGGAGCTGGTCTCGACGGCGATCACTGCGGCCGCAGCGCTTTGGGCGTGGTGGAAGAATAACAGCTTTACGCAGGCGGCGCTGGCGGGCGACGCGGCCATGCAGGAAGCAAGAGCCGAAAGCAAGGTGGCGTAAATGCGCTATCCTTTTGACCATTACAAGCTGGGAACCAGGTTCGGGCAGCGCGGCAAAAGCTGGCGCTGCGGCTGGCACTGCGGGCTGGACATCTTGTCTTCCGCCTATGGCGGCGACGGCATTATTCACCCGGTTTATGCAGGCGTGGTGCTGAAAGTCGTGCGGAATGACGCCAGCTATGGCAATTACGTCGAGGTCAAGCACCCGGACGGCTATATTTCGCTTTACGCTCACCTGAAGACGATTTACATCAAAAAGGGCATGACGGTAAGCGAAAAAACGGCGCTGGGGGTTGAGGGCATGACCGGGAACGCCACCGGGCGGCACCTGCACTTGGAAATTCACCAGGGCGCCTACCATTACCCCGCGGCGATCAACCCGCTACGGTTTATCGAGGAGGGAATGGAAACGAAGAAGACCATTAAGCTGAAGCTGAACGGCAAGGTAAAAAGCGTCACGGCCATCGAAAGCGGCGGCAACAATTACGTTAAGCTGCAGGATCTGCGCGACGATAAAATTGATATCGGGTATGACGCGGCGGCCAAGCTGCCGACGGTGATGGCGAAATAAGAACAAGAGGACAAGCCCCAAACCTGCAAAGCATTGCGGGGCGGGGCTTGTTTTGATTTGGTGGAGAAAATGGCGGGACTGGATTTGAAAATAAGCGCGCGGCAGCGGCAGTTTATGGAGGCAACGGCGTTTGAGGTGCTTTTCGGCGGCGCGGCCGGCGGCGGCAAAAGCTATGGGCAGTTGAGCGACGCTCTGGTTTTTGCCCTGACATACCCCGGCAGTAAGCAGCTTATTTTGCGGCGCAGCTTCCCGGAGCTGGAACGATCCATTATCCGGCAGTCGCTGGAATTCTATCCGCGCGAGGTGGCAAGGTATAACAGCAGTCAGCACCGTTGGACGTTTTTAAACGGCAGTATGATCGAGTTTGCCTATTGCGACGCGGAAAAGGACGTGTACCGGTATCAGGGCGCGGAATATGACGTTATCCGCTTTGACGAGCTGACGCATTTTACCGAAAGTATGTATACCTACCTGATCTCGCGTGTGCGCGGAGCCAACGGCTATCCGAAGCAAGTGAAATCCAGCACCAATCCGGGCGGCGTGGGGCATTTTTGGGTGAAAGCGCGCTTCATCGACGCTGCGCCGTCCGGGCGTGAGTTTATGACCGCGGAAAAGACGACGCGCATTTTCATACCCTCCAAGGTGCAGGACAACCCGTTTCTTGCGGCAGCCGACCCAACCTATGCCGACCGGCTTAAGCTACTGGCGGAGAAAGACCAAAAGGCGCTGTTATATGGCGACTGGGACATCTTCGAGGGGCAATACTTCACGATGTTTGACCGTAAGGTTCACACCTTTGAGCCATTCCCGATACCGGCAGAATGGCGGCGGTATGTGGCATTTGACTATGGCCAGGATATGTTTGCCTGCTATTTTGCGGCGATCGACGAGCGGAGCAGGCTTTGGGTGTATAAGGAGATTTGCCGGGAGGGGCTGCTGGTGAGCGAGGCGGCGGAGCTGCTGGTGAGCATGATCGAGCCGGGGGAAAATATCCGGGCGTTCTTTGCGCCGCCGGATATGTGGAACAAGCACAGCGACACCGGCAAAAGCACGGCGGATTATTTTGCCGAAAAGGGCATTTACCTTAGCCGCGCGGATAACCGGCGGGTGCAGGGGTGGTATGATCTGGCGGAATGGCTTAGGGTATATACCGACGAGCAGGGAGGCCGAACGGCCAAACTGCGTATCGGCACCAACTGCCTGGAGCTGCTGAAAACACTTCCGGCCATTCAGCGCGACGCCAAGAACCCCAATGACTGCGCCAACGAGCCGCACGAGCTGACACATTCGCCAGACGCTTTGCGGTATCTGGTGGCCGGGCGGCCTTGGGCGGCCAAGCAGCAGCAAAGGAGCCGTTTTGCCCGGGGGCAGCGCAATTTTATGGCCTATGGCCGTTGAAACAGGAGGGAATATTATGAGCAACTTTAATTTTGGCAGCTCTGCCAAGGCCAAGCGGACGCTGAATATTGAGCGCTTTCGCGGGGCGGACTTTGCCGATAATCCGCTGGATATATCACCGGAGCGCAGCCCGGATTGCTGCAACCTTATCCCGGATAAAGCCGGGGCGCCGGTGTGCCGGGCGGGGTTTTTGCCTTATGCGGCGTTTGACGGGCGCATTAACGGCGTGCATACGCTGACGACGGCGGCGGGCGTAAAAAGGCTGGTACACCACGGCACAAAGCTATCACTTTGGCAGGCGGACGGCAGTCAAAGGCTGCTGCGGAGCGATTTGGCCGATGTGCGCAGCAGGAGCGCCCAGCTGAACGGTAAGCTTTGCATTTTGGACGGCAAACAGGCGCTTATTTGCAGCGAGGGCGAAAGCGGCGTGGAAGTGAAAACGCTGGCGGAGGCGGCATACATACCGACGACCAGCATTGGCCGCAAGGCGGGCACCGCCTTGGGCGGCACGGCGCTGGAAGCGGCCAATTTACTTTCACCCCAGCGCAAGAATACGTTTTGCGTAACGGGAACCGGGCAGAAATATTTATACCTGGACAGCGCGCCGATCAAGAGCGTGAGCAGCGTGCGGCAGCTTTTATCCAACGGCGTGTGGCTGGAGGTAAGCGGCTGGAGCGCAAACGCGGCGGAGGGACGGGTAACTTTCAGCGACGGGCTGGCGGCTACGCCGGTTTCCGGTACGGATAATTACGAGGTGACGTTTGAGGCGCTGACGCTGGGCGACAGCGACAAGGTGCTGAAACGCAAGGCGACCGAGGCGGACAAGACGACGAATGACGTGCCGTATATGACGTTCCCCAGCAGACAGTTATACGCGACAAGGTATTGGTTTAAGCTGGGGGAAAGCCTGCCCAAAAGAAGCGCCGAGCTGATATTTACTGTGGACAATACGTATTACATTTTTAACGGCGATTGGGATTGGAGCGACCCGGCCAATTATACGGAAAGCGGCACGGTTTGGGCAACAACAGCCAAAGAGGGTAAGCAGACGATAGATTTGGGCTATCGAAAAGATGACTATACCGACGAAGACGAAGCCAGTTGGGGCATGATGCGGGTTGACATAAGCATTGAGCAAAGCGGCGGGTTCTGGTATCTGACCATATCCAACGTACATAATGGCGGCGAGGGCTGGGGCGGCAGCGACGCGCGGGGATATGAGGACAATATTGTGAACGTGCAGATAAACTGGCGCGAGGGCGAGACGGACGTTTCCGCCGGCAAGATCAACGGCTGCACGATATGCCAGCTTTATGGCGTGGGCGGCAATGCGGACAGGCTGTTTGTGAGCGGCAACGCGGAATTTGCCAACATGGATTGGTACAGCGGGTATAACGACCCGACATACTGGCCGGATCTGGGCTACACCAAAATCGGCAGCGAGGCCAGCGCGGTGGTGGGTTACAGCTGGTTATCGGACGGCACGCTGGCTGTGCATAAGCAGGCGCTGGGCAATGAACCGACGATCTGGTACAGGAACGGCAGGCTGAACGCGGCAGGCGAAGCGGAATTTACCCTGACGCAGGGCGCGGTGGGCGTGGGCGCCGTATCCAAGGACGCTTTTGTGCATTTTGGCGATGACAACCTCTGCTTATCCGAACAGGGCGTGTTCGCGGTGAGCCGCGCGGCCAATGAGGCAGTGAACGAACGCTTTGCCCAGGGGCGGAGCTGGTTTATTGACCCCAGGCTTTGCGCCGAGAAAGATTTGGGCGAGGCGCAATTCGTGAGCTTCCGGGGGCGCTGCTATCTGGCGGCAGGGGAACACGTGTATATTGCCGAGGCCAACGCGCCGCGCACTTACGTGGATAAATCCGGGGCGTATCAATATGACTGGTGGTTTTGGGATAATGTGCCGGTGCGCGTTTGGTACACCGGGGATAACGAGCTGATGTTCGGCGCGGCGGACGGCGTGATCTACCGCTTCGGCGATGGGTATTGCGATAAACGGCAGCAGGCTATCGGCACGGTGGAGGAGCGGCCGGTGAGCTGCTGGTGGCATACGCCGGTTTTAGACCTGGGCAGCCGGACGTATAACAAGAAGATAAAAAACGCCTATGTTATTGCCGAGGCCGAGGGCGGCAGCCATGTATACCTGGACTATATTTTGCAGGGGCTGAACAATCAGACGCTCGACCGGTATATCGACATCTTTGATTTCAACAAAGTGGATTTTGCCAACTTTGGCTTTGAGACGGACGAGTTTCCCCGCAATCTGCCGACCAACGTGAAAGCCAAAAAGGTGATGTTCATTCAATTTAAGATATACAACGAGCCGGGCGTGGGCATGGAGCTTTACGGGTTGACGGTTATGTATACCATCAGCGGCAAGTATAAAGGATAAGGGAGGAAAGCAGAATGGAAATCAATACCGCGCCGGAAGCGATCTGGCGGGAATATCAGGACGGTTTGAGCTTTAACCAGCGCATTGGGCTGGAAGCAACGGTGAAAACCAACAACAATTTTTACAATGACCGGCAATGGGAGGGGCTGAACGCGCCGGACATGGACAAGCCCTGCATAAACATCATCAAGCCGGCGGTGAATTATTACGTTTCGCAGCTGGTCTCGGACGATATCGGCGCCAGCATTGAGATTGAGAACAGCGCGGATATTATGCCGCAGCCGGCAGGCTCCGCGCCGAACATTCTGCCGCCACCGGAATATCTGGCCAAAATCATGCAGCAGGCCATCAGCACGGTTTTGGAGCAGACGGAGGCAGGGTATAAGCACCGCCTGCTGCTGAAACGCATGGCGCTGGACGGGGATATGGTGCTTTACAGCTATTTTGCCTCCGACGGCGCGGGCGGCGGCAGCATTAAGACCGAGATCATCAACAACACCGACATCTTCTTCGGCAACCCGGCCAGCGGCGACGTGGAGGAGCAGCCGTATATTATTATTCGGCAGCGGAAGCTGCTGCGCGAGGTGCAGGCGGAAGCGGCGCGGAACGAGGGCGGCGAGCCGGAAAATATCAACGCCGATAACGAATATCGCAGCGAGGAGGACGAAAGCAAGCAATATGTGACCGTGCTGACCAAGTTCTTTAAGGCGAAAAACAAACAGGCGGCGGACGCGCCCGCAACCGTGCATTATATCCGCTGCACCGAGCAGGCGTATGTTAAACCGGAAACGGATCTGGAATACCGCCGCTATCCGATCGCCTTTGAGAGCTGGGAGAGGGAGCGGGAGAATTACCACGGCGTCAGCCCCGTGACCGGGAAGATCAACAACCAGATCGTCATCAACAAGCTGTATGCGCTGGCGGCGCTTGACCGGCAGAATTTCAGCTTCCCGAAAGTGCTTTATGACGAGCTTAAGCTGCCGGACGGGTGGAATTCTGACCCGGGGGTGGCGGTTTCGGTGCACGGCGACCCGCGCGAGGCGATTTTTGCAGACTTTCGCCCGGCGGATATGAGCGGGCAGGTCATGCAGCTGATCGGCGACTTGGCGCAGCGTACTAACGACAGCATGGGGATCTATGACGCGGCGCTGGGCAACGCCAAACCGGACAACACATCGGCGATACTGGCCGTGCAGCAGGCGGCGGCGACGCCGCTGGAATTGCAGCGGCAGGGCTTTTATCGTTTTGTGGAGAACTGCGTGCGGATCTGGCTGGAGATCATCAGCGTGGATTATGGCACCCGCCCGGTGAGCATTGAGCAGACGGGCGCCGACGGCAAGAGCGCGAACATACCCACCATGTTTGATTACCGGGAGCTGGCGCGGCTGCAATATAATCTGAAGATCGACATCGGCGCGGCGGCGCGGTGGAGTGCGCTTTTGCAGGTTCAGATGTTGGACAGCCTGTTTAAGGCGGGCATTTTGACCGACCCGGAAATTTATCTGGAATGTCTGCCGGACGGGTATCTGAAGAACCGGGCGACGGTTTTGCAGAGTATCAGGGATAAAAAAGAGGAAGCGGCGGCGCTGGCCGCCCAAAGCACAGGCGCACCGGCAGCAAGCGCCGGGGCGGCGCAAATGTTTGGAGGTGTGGACTAATGGCCATCAGATATAACGAGCAGGACAAAAGCTATACCCGGCTGAACGGCAAGGGGCAGGCCATGGGGACGGTTACCGTCGACGACAGCCTGAACAGATACGAGAAGCTGGCGGCAGAATATAAAGCCCAGCAGGGCGGAACGCCCGCGGCGGAGGTGGGGGGCGGCACGACGGCCGCCCCCAGCGGCTATGACCAATATAAGGCAAAAGCGGAGGAATACAACCGCGAGCTGGCGGCGGCCAACCGGCGGGCGACCGAAGCGCAGGTGGCGCAGATGACGCAGCAGGTGGAACAGGCGCGGCAGCAGACCGAGGACGCCAACGCGCAGGCTTATGCGGCCAAGAAGATCAGCGAGAAAAACATCGGCCAGCAGCTGGCGGCGGCAGGGCTTTCGAGCGGCGGCGCGGCAGAAACCACCCGTTTGCAGAACGAATTGAACTGGCAGAACGCCATAAACGAGAATAACCGCAATCTTTTGACCACGGAGCAGGATATTGCCAATCAGCAGGCGCTTTTGCGGGCGCAGGCGGAAGCCGAGCAGGCGGCGCGGGACTATGACTTTGGGCAGAACCTGAACAATATCTATTTGCAGCAGCTGGCGGCCGACAAGAGCGATGAGGAATGGCGGGCGCAGCTGGAATATCAGCGGGAGCGCGACCGCGTGGCCGACGAGCAATATGCCGCGGGGCTGGCGGCAGACAAGCAGGCGGCCGACCGGGATCTGGCGCTTAAGCTTTTGAACATGGGATATTCCAGCGAGTGGATCGCCAAGCAGTTGGGCTTGAATGCAAGCCAGATCGCGGCCATGCTGGCACAGGAACAGGCGGGCAAGGTGAGAAGCGGCGGCAGCGGGGGCAGCGGCAACGGCAAGACCGAAGAAAGCAGCGGGCAGGGCGGGCTGCTGGGTGTGCCGCAGATCGCGGCAGCGGCCATGGCTGCGGCCACGCCTGTGCCGAAAGCAGCGGTAACGGCGCTAAGCCCGCAAAGTATTTTGGAGACACAATATATTAAGGGTGCCATAAGCAAAGATGAATATTTGAAATTGGCAAAGCAATACGGCATAACGGTATATTAAGGTGGTGCAGATATGGCAACTAATTTAGCAGAACTTGAACGCCGTAGGCAGGAATATCAAGCAGAGCAGAAGCGCCAAAAGGCAGTTGGCGCGGTGCCGAAAACGAATGGCGTTACTTATATGGCGGAATTGGAACGGCGTAAACAGGAATATCAGGCAGCGCAAAAGCAGCAAAACACCATGCCCCAACAAACTAATGCCCAGCCCGTCCAGACGGCAGCCAAAACGGATAAGCCCTCTGCTCTCCAGCAGTTTGCCAAACGGCAAGCGGGGCTGGAGGCGGATATGGGCAGCCCGTCGGCTGTTCCTGAAACTGCCGAGGATAGAATTGCAGCCCAGCTGGCGGCGGCGCGGGGGCAATATGCCCCTGCCGTGGCGGGGCTGGTGCAGCAGGGTATCAAAAAGGCCGCCGAGGTTGGCCGGGAAAAGGCCATGAAAAATTATGCCGCCACCCACGACTTGGCGGCGGAGAAAGCATATCAGCAGCAGGTGGACGAGGCCGTGCGGGCGGCAATGCCGCAAAAACTAAACCCGTCCATGCAGGTTTGGGCGGACAGCGCGGCGGCTTACCGAAAATATGTTAACGCCGCGACCGAGGAGGAAGCGCAGGCTGCGCTGGCGGAGATCAAAGCATTGAACGCCAAAAAAGACCGGCTGGGGCGGGCTATGGAGGTGGCCTCCGGCGCGGTGGGCGGCGGTATTGTGCAGCTGGAGGCGGGCGTGGCCAAGGCGCTTGACCCGCTGGATAAGGGCGGCGAGGCCGACCGGGTTTTGCAGAACGTGCAGGATATTAACACCATGAACAAGGCGAGCATGGGTAAGCTGGGGCGCGTTTTTTATGACCTGGGGCAGACACTGGCGAACAACGGCGCGGCCATTTTGGCGACCGGCGGCGTGGGCGGCACGTTGGCATTGATGGGAACATCTGTCGGCGGGCAGGGCATATATGACGCGCAGGCAGCCGGGGCAAACGATAAGCAGGCGCTGGCGGCGGGCGTGGCCAACGGCATTTTGGAAGCGGCATTTGAGAAAGTGCCGTTAGACCGCCTTTTTGAGCTGGCCGGGGGCAAAATGGCCGGGGCGACCATGCAGAAGCGCTTGACCGATTACGCCGGGGACGTTTTGAAGCAGGCGGGTTTGGAGGGCGCAAGCGAGGCCATGACGACGATCGCCCAAAATTTGGCCAGCCTGGCTATTTACGAAAAAGAGACGAACCCCGATCTGAACCTTAACGAATGGGTAAAAGAAACGGGCAAGGAGGCGTTATATTCCGGCCTGCTGGGCGCCGTGTCCGGCGGCGTTATGGCGGCGCCGGCGGCGGCCATCGGCGCGCGGGCAAGTGCAAGAGAGCGGGCAGAGGCGGAAACGGTTATCGGCGGGCATACTGCGGCGGCCACAAGGGAGGAGCAGGCGCAGGAAAACGCCGCCCCGCTGGCGGACAGTGAGGCGGTGCAGGTTGGCAAGGCTACTAAGATATACAAGCCTTATCAGGGTGTTACACCTATAAACATTAAAATGCAGGGAGAGGCTGAACGTGCTAATATTAACAGCGAAGCATTGGAAGCTGCTGAAAGCGAGATAATTAAAGCGCAGAATAGTGGACGATTTGCCAAAAGTATCAAGGACTTTTTTGTCGATATTTTTAATAAGCAAGGCGGTCAGCGCAGCGTAACTATACAAAAAGTGCAGTTTGAAGGACAGCCTTATGAGATCATGCTGAATAATTCGCTGGCGGGTAAGGTAGCCTCCGATCCGAACATGAGCAAGGAAAAGCTGGCGGTTTTTAACCACTTGGACGACATTGTTGCCGGGGCAGAATTTGTCGGCAGCGGCGAATATAACAAAAAAGGCAACAATGGCCAAAATAGCCAAAAATCCGTAAGAGTTATTCGTTATGATTACTTTGAAAACGAAGTAGATATATCAGGCGAGCCTTATGTGGTGGCGTTTGATGCAGAGGTATACAAGGACCGCAATAATCTGCGTACATACAAGGTAATAAATGAAGTGAGCCTTAACCCATTGACGGCAACTCCCGGTCCACAACCGGGCGCGGCCAATGGGCAAGACCCACTTGCTAATAGTATTATACAAAGTGGCGAGGAATATGTCAAGGGGGTGGAAGTTTCCGCCCCGCCGGCGGCAGACACCGAGAACAGGGCGGCGGAGATCGACCGGGCGCGGGAGATATGCGAACGTTTGGGCGTTGAGCTGCGGCTGGAAGCAATGCCGGAGGGTATGCAGGGGAATTACAACAACGGGGTTATTACTATGAACCCCAACGCCGAGGATCCTGTGCGGCAGGTTTTTATGCACGAGCTGACGCATTACATAGAGCGCAGCGGCAAATATGAAGCGTATGCCAGGTTCGCCATGGAGGATATGCGCGGCGAGCTGCTGGTGAAAGGGCAAAGCATTGCCGCCTATGCAGACAGGCTGAAAGCCGTTTATGCCGAGGCGGGCATTACGCTGGACGACGACGGGGCGCGCCGGGAGATGGTGGCGATCCACACCGAGCAGCTTTTTGATAACGATATGATGATCGAACGGCTGGCGCGGACGGAAAGAGGGCTTTTTGAACGTATCAAGCAATGGCTGGCGGATATGTGCATACGCTTCCGGGGGAGCCGAGAGGAAAAGCGCCTGCTGGCGGCTTGGCAGAAATACGAAAAGGCGCTGCGGACGGTTGATAATGAAGCGGCGCGGAACGAGGACGGCGCGGTGCAGTATCGGATCGCCAAGGATATTGACGGCCATAAATTTGTTGCTGTTGATGAGGATATTCTGCAAGGAAAAAGTGATGAGGATATTCCGCGAGTGCTGGCGGATATTGTGCAAAACAAATTCCATAACCTTATTGAAGCCAATGGTCAGATAATTGGTGTGGACAAAACAACACGTAAGGAATGGCAGTGGTCTAAATCTGCTGCAAGTCTTTACAATAACAATAAACAAGATTTTAATAACAAAATCCGCGCTTTTAATAACGTCGACGAGCTTTTGCAGGCCTCGCAAGAATATATTAACGAGGATTTGAAGCATAAGCGCAATGACAAATTCAGCAGTTTTGGCAGGGGCAAAGTGCAATTTAAGGTAGGCCATAATGGCTATGAAGCCGATATTGTTGTTGGGCTTTATCCTGATGGCAACGCCGTGCTGTATGATATAGTAAATATTGCCCATAAAAACATAGCAGAAACTTCACAAACCGATACGCCTCAAAAAAATGAGGCTCTCGATAGGGGCGAAGTTTCCGCTACTGATATTATATCCAACTCCGAGCTAAAAGACAATAGCCAAGGGCAATTTTCTCTGAAAAGGCCGGGGGATTTTGACGAGAGGGTAAAGCGGCAGGCGGAGGCGGACGAAGAGTTCCGGCAGATGGTTTATGATGAAATAGCGGCGGATATTACCGATGAGGCTATGAAGCAGGAGATTTTTGCCGGGCATGGGCCGGAATTTAACAAATGGGAATTGGAAAATGAAATTTTGGACACTTTCCATATTGCCCAAGGTAAAATCGGCGCGGCGCGTGCTGCTGTAAGAGATTATTTGAGCAGAGTGCAGGAGAACGTAAACTTTAATTGGTCTACCGAGCAGCTTGCCAATACGCTGGCGGCGATGATTGCTGATAAAAACTCGGATATTGGCAGGGCAACGGAAAGATTAAATAACCGGCTTTATGAAATGGGCGGCAGGCTGCGGAGCGATTATGCTGACGCTAACCCCGGTTTGCGTGAGGCTATGGACGAATATAAAATCTTTGTGCCGCCGGACGTGCGGGAGAATATCGGCGGCTTCAAGGCAATTAAGGAAAGCAGCAAACTGGGATTGCGTGTGCGACCGAACAAAAACAATGATTTTGTACCATATGATAAAAACTGGTTATCCGTTGACGAGGCATATGATGAACTGCAAGGTCTTTACGGGCTGGCAGTGTTCCCGGAATTGGACAATCAGACGGCTAAGCTGCAGCAGATGATTGCCGTGCGGGAGCGATTGGAGCCGGAATTTGTCAGCTTAGAAAATGCCGATTTGGAGTTCGACAGCGATAGTCACAAGTTTTTGAAAGGCGAGTTGGAGCAGAGTGTAAAGAAATATTTTGAAGCACGCAAACGTCGCAATTCTTTGCCTGAGGCCAAACAGCATGAGCTTGAGACGGAAGAAATCCGGCAGCTTTTGGCGATCAGCGAAGACGGTATAAATTTGGAGGACGTCAACCCGGAGGATTACGAGTGGGCGCAGTCGCTGAAATCTATTCGTATGGGCTACACGCTATCCAGCAAGGACATGAGCAGGGTTTTGGATACGGTTTGCGGTCAGCATACGCCGCTGCGGCAAAAAGCGCGGCGGGAGATCGAAGCGCCGTTTTTCCGTGCCAAGCAGCAGCGGGCAAAGGAAATGGAAACGCAGCTGAACGATCTGTTGGAGGTTATGAAAGCGTGCGGCATAAAGAAAGGCAGCAAGGAGAGCGCGGCGGTGCAATGGATCGGGGAGGGGTTTCGGCCTGCCCGCAAAGGGGATATTTTTGATTTTACCCCGCACGATTATGATGACATGATGGCGCGGTTGGAAGAAAACAGTGTTTTATCCGATAAACAGGTTTCCAGGCTTAAAAAGAATATGGAGCAGTGGCTGAAAGACGACAAACGCCCGTATTTGGGCAATGAAGTTGTTAAATACAGTTTAGATGATCTGAAAGCGGAGTTCCCCGATAACTGGCAGAATATCGTTAAAATGAAAGATTATGTCCGTGGGGTTTATGATAGCCTTGGGACGCGGATCAATGAAACGTTGAAGCAGATCTATCCGAATATCGAGGAACGGCAGAAACAATACTTGGAACAAAAAGCGATATATGTTCAGCGTTGTATCGCTCAGGCGCAGGAGCTGGCGGTTGCTGTTCAAACCATAAACGAGCAAATGGAGAAAGAACAGTTAAAGCTGGAACGCCATATGGCTGCGGGGGACAGTCTGGCAGCAGGACGCAGTAAAGCGCTGATCCGTAAGCATAAGGACGCTATTGAAAGCTGCCAGTCGAGGGGAGCGCGTCTGTTGGAGCGAGCGCATAAAGCTGATGAGCTGATCCGGCAGGTGCAAGAAGATGGGTTATATGATGAAAATGCCAAGCGGCGGCGTGAGCTTTTCCAGCGCAAAAATTATTTTCATCATTTTACGGATAGGGGAACGCTGGAAAGCATTAGGAGCTTTGCTAAGGATTTAAGCAACGAGCAGTCTAAACAGGAAAAAATCAGCAGTGCGCTGGCGGGTATCAGCGCGGATACCAAACCTAAAACGCAGTTTTGGGGTGCCATGCAGGAACGACAAGGAGCGGCATATACTGCTGACGCTATCGGCGGTCTGCTGGAATACCTGCCGGGAGCATATCAGAAAATATATATCGATCCGTATATCGCCAAGGGGCGGAAAATTGCTGCCGGAATTGCCCAGGCAACGGAAAAGGACAAGAACGCCAATACGTTTTTGTGGTGGTATAATAACTGGCTGAATGACCTTGCGGGCAAAACCCAAGAGATTGACCGCGGCTTAAAGGAGCAATCCGGGCGCTTGCTTTGGCGCGGTATTATGCGAACAATCGGGCGGGTTCGCATGAATTCGGTCGTTGGCAATGTCGGCACGGCATTTGCCCAGTTTGGCAATCTGCAAATGGCCTCTTTGGAGATCGGCAATCCTGAGGTTTGGGCGGCAGCAGCCAAGGATTTTGTGCAGTATACTGTAAATCAAAACAGCGGCGCGCACGAATTGCAGGATATGAGCGGCTTTTTATCTGAGCGGTACATAGATAAGTTGGAGGGAAAGTTTGACGAAAGCATTTTCCATGCCCCGCAGAAGTTCGCCAACTTTATGCTGCGGTTCGGTGATGAGCAGGTGGCGCGGCTTATCTGGTTTGCGGCCGCACGGCAGTTTAAGGCCAAAAAAATGCGTGGCGATATGGTGGCTTATGCTGACGATTTCACGCGGCGGTGCGTGGCTGGGCGCGGCATTGGTGAAATGGCGCTGCTGCAAAAGAGCGATCTGGTCAAGGCTATTGCACCGTTCCAAGTGGAGGTAAACAACCAGTGGCAATACATGAAGCAAATGCTGAGCAAAGACAGCGGATATACCAAAGCGCAGCGGCTGGCGGGATTTCTGCGTATGTTCGTGGTTAGCCATGCTATGAACGCCGTTTTTATGGGCATTTTGGGACGCACGATCGTTTTTGATTTGATCGGCGCACTGAAAGACGCTTTTGACGATTTGGACGACGAAGATGAAATGTCTGTTTGGGATAGGGCGGCGGTTATGGGGAAACGCCTCGCCGGCGAGATAATTTCGGCGCATGGCTTTGGTTCTCCGCTGGCGGCAGCGCTTATTCCTGACGAACAAGATCGCGCCGCCATATTTGGCGAAAGCGATCCAACCAGATATGGTACGGCTAATATTGCTTCGGAAAAAATCGGCGGTTTTATCGGCGATGTTTTGCGCGGTGAGGATTTCAGTGCCAGCGGCTTTGAGCTGGCGACATCTTTGCTTATGAAAGGCTATGGCGGCCAGCTTAATAAGACGATCGGCGCGGCACAGGATATGGGCTTGCTGCCGACGTTCGACTGGAAGCTGAGCGATGGCCTGCTGCCCAAGATAAACGCACCGCAGAAAGGCTCTTATACACAGAGCGGCAGGTTCCGTTTTGACATTGACACCGGCGATTATCTCAATGTATTTAAGGGCTTAATGTTTGGCCGCTGGGCTACCGATGAGGGCAAAGCGTATATTGAGGGCGGCGCCAAGTCGGCCAGCGACAGCGCGACCGCCAAGGCACAGGCATTTGTTGAGCAATACGGCGGCAGCGTGGGTGAATATATCGACATCTACAATGCGGTCAAGGATATGCACGCCGGGGACAAAACGAGCAAGAAAAAGAAAGCGGAAATTGACCGGCGAACCCCCAGCTTATCCCGGGCGGCGCGGGAGCAGCTTTATGAGGATATGGGTGTGTCGAAAAAGGTTTGGTAAGCAAAAAAGGAATGGGCTATTGCCCATTCCTTTTTATTTGCGCATTTGTCACCGCCACAACTATGCCATTTTGGAAGAATAGCGTCGGTGTGTTCAAATTTGCGCCGTTTGGCGCGCCAGGAGGGACTTGAACCCCCGACCCACGGCTTAGAAGGCCGTTGCTCTATCCGGCTGAGCTACTGGCGCATATTAAATTTTGGAGCGGGTGAAGGGAATCGAACCCTCGTTTTCAGCTTGGAAGGCTGACTCTCTGCCATTGAGTTACACCCGCAGGTTAAATCGGCCAAAAATTAATATAGCATAATCAAAGCTAAAAATCAAGGGTATGGCCGAAAAATGTCATGCTGGCCGCCCTCTTGACTTGCCCGCCAAAAAAGCTTAAAATAGAAAGAGTTTTTCGGCTTGGAGGGTTTATGATGACTGAAAACACACCGGCGTTGACCAAAGATGCACGCCATAAGAAAATTGAGGCCGCGGTGCGTGATATTCTGCTGGCGGTGGGCGAGGATCCCACCCGCGAGGGTCTGCTGGAAACGCCTGCCCGCGTCGCCCGTATGTATGACGAGATTTTGGCCGGGCTGGCGGAGGATCCCAAGCAGCACCTGCAAAAGCAGTTTAAGGCCGACAAGCACGGCGAGCTGGTGCTGGTGAAAGATATTGCCATTTATTCGATGTGCGAGCATCATATGCTGCCGTTTTACGGCAAGGCGCACGTGGCGTATATCCCCAAAGACGGGCGGATCACCGGGCTTTCCAAGCTGGCGCGCATGGCGGACGGCTATGCGCGGCGTTTGCAGGTGCAGGAAAGGCTGACCACCCAGATGGCCGACGCGGTGATGGAGGTGCTGGAGCCGCGCGGCGTGCTGGTGGTGATCGAGGCCGAGCATATGTGCATGACCATGCGCGGCGTGCAGAAGCCGGGGTCTCTCACGGTGACTTCGGCGGTGCGCGGCAACTTCGAGAAAGACGTGAAAGCCCGCGCGGAGGCGCTTTCGCTGATTTTCGGCCGTTAAGGCGGCGTGATAGTGTGATAAAGTGAATATGATCGGGA
>CANQPG010000017.1 GCA_947625705.1 uncultured Peptococcaceae bacterium
GGCTGTACGGAATAGCGGCGGGGCTGCTGTCCTTGTCTGTGTTTTGTGGTCTGCTTCTTTATTGCCCTTGTGCATTTCCCACGGCCATGCAGCGGACGTATCAGTTCTATTGCGAGAAGTATTTTGCGCCGTATGACGCGGACGCGGCTGCGGCGTTTGACGAGCTGGGCAATGCGTTCCGCGAGGCGGATTACGAGCTTGTGCCCGGGGCGAAGCGGCTGCTGGGCACGCTGATCGAGGCGGGGCATACTCTGGTGCTGCTGACGCAGGGCGACCGCGAGGTGCAGAATTTCAAGGTGCGGCAGCACGGTTTGGCGCCGTATTTTGACGAGATCATCGTGGTTAATAAAAAAACGCCCGACGTCTATAATAGTATTATGCGGCGATACGGCTTTGCCCCGCGTGATACGGCGGTTATCGGCAACAGCCTGAAAAGCGAGATCGCCCCGGCGCTGGCGTTGGGGGCGCGGGCGATATTGGTGACGGCGGCGGAGGGCTGGCAGTTTGAGGACGTGCCGGTCACCGGCAAATATATGACGGCGCGGGAGCTGGCCGAGGTGGCGGAGCTTTTGCGCTAAGAGAGGGACAGATGATGACGGAAACGGGAAACACCGCCCGGCGGGATAAGCTTAAGGCGGCGCTGCTGCAATTTGATATCCGCCCGGGCGAGGTGGCGCATAATGAGGGCGTGGCGGCGCGGCTGATCGCCAAAAGCGCCGAGCTGGGGGCGGAGCTGGTGGTGCTGCCGGAGCTTTGGAACGTGGGCTATGATCTGACGCACCTGGCGGAGCTGGCGCAGAACGGGCGCGGCTCGTCCTGCCGGCTGCTGGCCAAATTGGCGCGGGAATACGGCCTCTATATCTTCGGCGGCACTTTCGCCGAGCAGAAAGGCGGCAAATTCTACAATACCGCCCCGGTGTTCAACGACCGCGGCGAGCTGATCTATAAGTATAGGAAGCTTCATCTTTTCCCCAACGGGCTGGAGGAGGACAAATACTTCACGGCGGGCGACGAATGGGGCTTGGTGGATACGCCGTGGGGGCGGTTTGGGCTGGCGGTGTGCTATGACCTGCGCTTCCAGGCCACCATACAAAATCTGGCGCTGCGTGGCGCGGAGACGATCGTCGTGCCGGCGCAGTGGCCGACGGTGCGCGCCGACCACTGGTATCTGCTCTCGCGGGCGCGGGCGGCGGAAAACCAGCTGTTTCTTTTGGCCTGCAACCGCACGGGGCGAGACCAAAGCGGCAAGTATCCCGGCTGCTCGATGGCGGTGGACGCGCTGGGGCAGGTGCTGGCGGGCGGCCCGGAGGCCAAAGAACCCGGCGTGCTGCTGGCGGAGTTTGATTACACGACGCTGCCGCGTATCCGGGGCGCTATCCCGGTCTACCGTGACCGCAAGCGCATTCTGGACGAGATCGACGACGGCCAGCTTTAAGCAAATTTGGCGAATTTTGGCCGGGGGCTTGACAAATCGCCCTCGGCCTGCTATATTGGTGATAGTAACTCGCCGCTCTTGTAGTATACCGTAAGGTATGCTATTTTTTTATGCCGGGCGGCGGTGCGGGCAAAAGATATGAAACATGAGGTGTGCTATGGCAAACGAGATCGAACGCCGCGTTTTGGCGCTGGCCGAGCCGATCTGCGCGGCGAACGGCGCCGAGCTGGTGGCCGTGGAATGGCAGAAGACGGGCAAAACCTGGCGGCTGGCGCTGTATATCGACTGCGAGGGCGGCGTGGGGCATGAGCTTTGCGCGGCGGTCAGCAACGCGGTTTCCGACGCGCTGGACGCGCTGGATTTCATCGAACCCGCCTACAATCTGGAGGTGAGCTCGCCCGGGCTGGAGCGGCCGCTGCTGAAGCCGGCGGATTTTCAGCGTTTTGCCGGGAAGCCGGCGGCGGTGAAGCTGTTTGCCGCGCGGGGCGGCCAAAAGGAATTCTGCGGCGAGCTTTTGGGCTATTCCGCCGATGAGGGCGTGCTGCTTTTGGACGAAAAAACGGGTGAACGCCTGGCCTTTGCACCCGGCGAGATCGCGGGGGCGCACCTGGTGTTCCGTTTTTAGACGGTATTTGAGATTAGATTTTGTTATGAGGTGAAGAAATGGCTGAATACGTCAACAAGGAGTTTCTGGACGCGCTGGAGGAGCTGGAGACCACCAAGGGTATCAAAATGGATATCCTGATCGAGGCGCTGGAGGACGCGCTGATCTCGGCGTACAAGAAAAATTACGGTTCCTCGCAGAACGTGCGGGTGGAGATCAACCGCGACACCGGCGATATCCACGTGTATTACCGCAAGGAAGTGGTGGAGGAGGTCGAAAACGACAAGATCGAAATGTCGCTGGAGGAGGCGCGCCAGTATGACCCCGAATTTGAAGTGGGCGATATGTTTGAATCGGAGGTGACGCCGCGTTCATTCGGCCGCATTGCCGCGCAGACGGCCAAGCAGGTCATCGTGCAGCGTATCCGCGAGGCGGAAAGGAACGTCATCTATGACGCCTACGCCAAGGCGGAGGGCGAGATCGTGCGCGGTACCATCGTGCGTATCGAGGGGCGCAACGTTATCGTCGATATCGGCAAGACCGAGGCCGTGCTGGCCGCGACGGAGCAGATCCCCGGCGAGCGCTATGTGGTGGGCGACCCCTTGCGCGTCTATGTGGAGACGGTGCAGCGCGGCACCCGCGGCACCCGTATCGTTATCAGCCGCACGCGTTCCGGTTTCCTGAGCCGCCTGCTGGAGCAGGAGGTTCCGGAGATCAGCGACGGCATTGTGGAGATCAAAGCCGTGGTGCGTGACCCGGGCAGCCGCGCCAAGGTGGCCGTTTTGAGCCATGACGCCGACGTTGACCCGGTGGGCGCCTGCGTGGGCGCGCGGGGTATGCGCGTGCAGAGCATTGTGGAGGAGCTTTCCGGTGAAAAGCTGGAGATCGTTGAATGGTCGGAGGACTTGGCACAGTTTATCAGCAACGCCATCAGCCCGGCCAAGGCGCTGAAAGTGACGGTGGACGAGGAGAACCGCTTTGCCAGCGTGCTGGTGGCGGATAATCAGCTCTCCTTGGCGATCGGCCGCCGGGGGCAGAACGCGCGGCTGGCCGTGCGGCTGACCGCCTGCAAGATCGACATCAAGAGCGAATCGCAGATGCTCGCGATGTCCGCCGCGCAGGAGGAGGATATCTTCACTTCCGACGACGCGGAGTAAATTGGTATATATGGCAGATTTTGAGGTGAAGCTATGGCTGAAAGGGCAAAACCCCAGCGCACCTGTCTGGCCTGCCGTCAGATGAAAGATAAGCGCGAGCTGACCCGCGTCGTCCGCACACCGGAGGGCGAGATAAAGCTGGACGAAACGGGGCGCATGGCGGGGCGGGGCGCCTACCTCTGCAAAGACGCGGAGTGTTTGCGGCGGGCGCTGAAAAGCCGGGCGCTGGAGCGGGCGCTGAAACACCCGATAAGCGAGGAAGTTAAAAATGAACTGCTGCAAAAATACGCCGAATACGCCGAATGAGGCCAATTTGGCGGCGCTGAAAGCCGAAAACGGCGTCTATGCGCTGCTGGGGCTGGCGCAGCGGGCGGGCAAGCTGACCGCCGGAACTGACGCGGTCATCGCGGCCCGGGCGCGGGGCGACGCCAAGCTGGTGCTGCTGGCGGCGGACTTGAGCGAGAACTCGCTGAAACGCCTGAGCAAGGCTTGTCGTCAGCCGGCGGGGAAGAACATTGCCGTTTGGCGCTTTGGCACCAAAGAGCGGCTGGGGCAGGCGGCGGGGCGACGTCCCTGCGGCGTCTGGGCATTGGGCGACAGCAATTTTGCCGAGGGGCTTGCCGCGAAGCTGGCCGCGCTGCAAAAGGCCGGGCAGGCCGAGCGAATAGCGCCCGGCAAATAAAAATAGCAGAAAAACAGTATATTATATAAGGTTGGCGGGGCGCTGCCCCGGTGCTGGTTAAAGGAGTTGTTTTGATTGGGAAAAATGAAAGTTTATGAGTTGGCGAAAGAGCTGAACGTGGAGAGCAAACGGGTGGTGGAATACTTGCAGCAGCAGGGTTTTGCCATCAAAAACCACATGAGCGCGCTGGAAGATGCGGCCGAGACCGCCGCCCGCCGCAATTTTGGCCAAGCGGAGGCGCCAAAGCCCGCCGTTAAGCGCATTACCAAGGAGGCGCAGGCCGCGGAACGCTCCAAGCAGGAGAACCAGGTTCCCGGCTTCCACCCCGTGGTGAAGCGTATCAAAAAAGAGGTGGTGGAGGCGGAACGCGCCCAGCAGGAGCAGGAGGCTGCCAGGCTGGCGGCGGCAGCTCAGGGTGAAGCCCAGCCCGCCGCGCCGCAGGCGGAAGCGCAGCCTGCCGCACCGCAGGCGGAGGCAAAGCCTGCCCCGGCGGAAGAAAAACCGGCGGCGGTGCAGCCCGCGGCTGAGGCCAAGCCTGCGCCCGAGGCCAAGCCCGAGCCTGCCGCGGCACCCAAAGCGGAGCAAAAGCCGGTAGCCGCCGCGCCTGCCGCTCGTACCCAATCCGAGCGCCCTGCCAGACAAAATGAGCGTCCTGCCAATCCGAACGAGCGCCCGGCCGGCAGACCGGACATGCGCGATAACCGGGCGGGCGGCGCCAACCGCGGCGGCGACAATAACCGGCGCAATGATAACCGGAATGATAACGGACGGCGCGATAACCGCGATAACCGTGATAACCGGGGCGGCCAGAACCGGCCGCAGGATAACCGGGCGCGCGGCGGTCACCAGAACCGGCCGGCCGGGGCTGAGGTGGTTTATACGCCGCCGACCACGCCTTCCAAACCGGACAGCCGCCGCCCTGACAAAAAGAAGAATGACCGCCGCGATCAGAAATTCGGCGGCGACAACTTTGGGCGCATGGAGCGTAACAACAAAAACCGCCCGCGCAACAAGTATAAGGAGCAGAAGCGCCAGAAGGTGGAGATCGCGCCGGCGACGCCGAAGAAAGTGGTCATCGGCGAGACCATTATCCTTTCCGAGCTGGCCAAGAGCATGCACAAAACGGCCAGCGAGCTGATCAAAAAGCTGTTTGAGATGGGCATTATGGCGACCATCAACCAAAGCCTGGACGCGGATACCGCCGTGCTGGTGGCCGATGAATTCGGCGTTGAGGTGGAAGTGCGCCAGGAGAAAATTGTGGAAATTCTCGGCGAGGAAGAGGATAATCCGCGCGATCTGAAAGAGCGCCCGCCGGTAGTCACCGTTATGGGTCACGTCGATCACGGCAAAACGTCCCTTTTGGACGCTATCCGCAACACCCGCGTCACCTCCACCGAGGCCGGCGGCATTACGCAGCATATCGGCGCTTATCAGGTGGAGATCAAGGGCAAAAAGATCACGTTCCTGGATACCCCCGGCCACGAGGCGTTCACCGCCATGCGTGCGCGCGGCGCCCAGGTGACGGATATTTCCATTCTGGTGGTGGCCGCCGACGACGGTATCATGCCGCAGACGATTGAGGCTATCAACCACTCCAAGGCGGCCGGTGTGCCCATTATTGTGGCGATCAATAAGATCGATAAGCCGGGTGCGAACGTGGAGAAAGTCAAGCAGGAATTGATGGAATACGAGCTGGTGGCCGAGGACTGGGGCGGCGACACCATTATGGTGCCGGTTTCCGCCAAAAAGGGCGAGGGTATTGAAACGCTGCTGGAGATGATCCTGCTGGTGGCGGAGGTGGCCGAGCTTAAGGCCAACCCGAAACGGCAGGCGCGCGGCACCGTTATCGAAGCCAAGCTTGACCGCAGCCGCGGCCCTCTGGCCACGCTGCTGGTGCAGAAAGGCACGCTGAAAGTCGGCGAGACCATCGTCGCGGGCAGCGTGTTCGGCAAGGTGCGCGCCATGAACGACGACAGCGGCAAGACGATCCGCGCCGCCGGCCCCTCCATGCCGGTGGAGATACTGGGCTTCTCGGAAGTACCGGAAGCAGGCGAGACGTTCATCGCCATCAAGGACGAAAAGGACGCGCGTTATGCCGCGCAAATTCAGGCCATCAAGAAGCGCGAGGAAGAAATGCGCAAGTCCTCCCGCGTCTCGCTGGACGATTTGTTCTCCAAGATCTCCGAGGGCGAGGTCAAGGAGCTGAACGTCATCATCAAGGCGGACGTGCGCGGCTCGGTCGAGGCAATCAGCCAGTCGCTGGAGAAATTGAGCACCGACGAGGTGAAAGTGAACATTATCCATGTCGGCGTGGGCGCCATCAACGAATCCGACGTGATGCTGGCCGACGCGAGCAACGCCATCATCATCGGCTTCAATGTTCGCCCCGACGCGCAGACCAGAAAGGCCGCCGAGGCGGCGCTGGTGGATATGCGGCTTTACAGCGTGATCTACGACGCGATCGAGGACGTGAAAAAAGCCATGGTCGGCCTGCTGGCGCCCGAATTCAAGGAGACCTGGCTCGGCCAGGTGGAGGTGCGGAACACGTTCCGCGTCCCCAAGATCGGCCTGGTGGCCGGCGGCTATGTGCTGGAGGGCAAGATCACCCGCAACTCCGAAGTGCGCATTATCCGCGACGGCGTGATCATCTTCCAAGGCAAGCTGGCCTCGCTGAAGCGCTTCAAGGACGACGCGAAAGAAGTCGTGCAGGGATTTGAATGCGGTATCGGCATTGAGAATTACAACGACATCAAAGAGGGCGACATCATCGAAGCCTTTGTGATGGAAGAGACCGCCCGCGAGGAATTATAATAAGGAGAAAAATATGGCTCGATACAGAAACCGGCGGCTGGCCGAGGAACTCATGCGCGAGATCTCCGGCATTATCCGCCAGATGAAAGACCCGCGTCTCACGCTCGTTTCGGTGCTGGCGGTGCAGGTGGATAACGAGTTGGAACGCGCCAAGGTGTTTGTCAGCCACCTTTCGCAGAGCGGCGAGGACGAGACGATGACGGCGCTTACGCAGGCGGCGGGCTATATCCGCTCGGAGCTGGCCAAGCGTCTGAACACCCGCACCGTACCGGAATTGGTTTTTGTGGACGATCACAGCATTGAGGCGGGCTTCAAAATCACCGAAATGCTGGACGCTTACGAGCGCGAGCACGGCGGACGGGCGGACGAGCCGACGGAGGAATAATATGTGCAGCTTTTCCGATTATGATTTTGCCCCGGCCTGCGGGCTGATCAACGGGGCGGAGGATATACTGATCGCCGGGCATATTTCACCGGACGGCGATACGCTGGGCAGCTCTTTGGGGCTTTCGCTCGGCTTAAAGCGGCTGGGCAAAAGGCCGCGCGTGGTATTCCAGGACGACGTGCCGAGCCACTTGCGGTTTTTGCCGGGAGCGGACGGAATACTGAAACCGGACGCGGTGGATTTCACGCCGCAGCTGGTGATATTGGTGGACTGCGCCGCGCTGCACCGCACGGGCGACGGCTGGGTTGATAAATACCTGCCGCAGACGCCGCTTTTGATCCTTGACCATCACGCGCTTCGGGACGATATCCCCGCCGTGTCGATCATCGACGGGAAGCTGGCGGCCACCGCCGAGCTGATCTACTGGCTGTTGCAGGCGCTTAATGTGCCGATGGAGCTGGATATCGCGCGCTGCCTTTACACCGCGCTCTGCACCGATACCGGGGGCTTCCGCTTCACCAACACCCGCACGCATACGTTTGAGATCGCGGCGCAGCTCAAGGCAGCCGGGGTCAATTTGGAGGAAATGCGTATCCAGCTGTTTGAATCGCGCCGGCTGATGAATGTTAAGCTGATGGGCTATGCGATGGCGAATATCAGCCATAGCGACGATAATAAGCTGGTTTGGTCGATGATAGACGCAAAGATCAAAAAGCTTTGGGGCGCGGCGGACAGCGATACCGAGGGCATTGCCGGGCAGATGATGCTGGTAGAGGGCGTGAAAGTCGGCGTTTTTCTGGACGAGCGTGTGGACGCGGACGGCAAATACACGGTGAAGGTCTCTTTCCGCGGACGCGATGGCTATAACGTGGGCAAGGCAGCGGCGCAGTTCGGCGGCGGCGGGCATTATGCCGCCAGCGGCTGCACCATACCCGGCAATATGGACGAGGTCTGGCCGCGCGTTATCGAGGCGGCGCTGCTGCTGGTGCGGGAAACCGAAGCGAAAACGGAGAGGTAAGCCATGACGGAACAAAGCGCCGCCCCGGCCGGTTTTCTGAATATCTATAAGCCCGCCGACTACACATCGCATGACGTGGTGGCGGTGCTGCGGCGGCATTTGCCGCGCGGCACCAAAGTCGGCCACACCGGCACGCTCGATCCGCAGGCCACCGGAGTGCTGCCCATCTGCGTGGGCAAGGCGACGCGGCTGGCGGAATATTTTACGGCTATGCCCAAAACGTATCGAGGCGAGCTGACGCTGGGCGCGGCCACCGACACATACGACCGCTGGGGACAAGTTGTGTCGGAGTGCGCACCGGACAAGCTCGCGGCGGTAACTGCGGCTGACCTGCTGGCCGTGCTGCCGGAATTTCGCGGCACGATCGAACAGGTGCCGCCGATGGTCAGCGCGGTGAAAATAGGCGGCAAAAAGCTCTATCAACTGGCGCGCGCCGGGGTGGAAGTGGAACGCCCGCCGCGCCGGGTGCAGATATTTGAGCTTACGGTGGAGCACATAGAAATGCCGCGCGCCGTGCTGCGCGTGACCTGCTCATCAGGCACGTATATCCGCAGCCTGTTCCATGATATCGGCGAGCGGTTGGGCGTGGGTGCGCACCTTTCGGAGCTGGAACGGCTGGCGGTGGGCGAATTTACGGCGGCCAATGCGCTGCCGCTGGCCGAAGCGGAAGCTATGCTAGCGCGGGGCGACTATGCGGCGCTGCTGCCGCTTGATTTGGGCGTCAGTCACCTGCCGCGCATTGATCTGGCGGACGAACGCGACTATCAGAGCGCCCTCTGCGGGCGGGACGTGGTGCTGGGGCTTTCCGAACCGGAGGCCACCGCCTGCCGCGTTTACTATCAGGGGTGGCTGCTGGGTATCGGCGAGACGCGTTATGAGGCGCAGGCCTGTGCTTGTAATGAGATGTTGTTGCTGCACATGGACAAAGTACTTATATAGGCAAAAGCGACCATAGCACCCTTCCTTTGGGCTTGTTGTCTGCTTGGCTTGGTCAGCGTACTATCAGTACGCCTTCCGCGCCGCGCAGCCGTACGCGCCCAAATTAAGGGCACTCTGGCGCTTTTGCTTGGTTGGTGGATAGCACATTTGAACTTTTGCTAAGGTAGGCAATAGCACTCCGGCGCTTTTGTTTAAATCGGCGGGAACGCAATAGCGGCAATCTGCTGTGTTCTACTGAGGAATTATCATGAAAATTCTGCATGACGCAACTGAATATCAGCCGCAGGGCGGCTTTTTGGCGGTGACGCTGGGCAATTTTGACGGCCTGCACCTCGGCCATCGCCGCCTGCTGGAAAGCGCGGTATCCGCCGCAGCGAGCGCCCGGGGACGGGCGCTGCTTTTTACTTTCCGACCGCACCCGGCGCAGGTTTTGGGCGGCATTGCTCCCCTGCTGTTGACCGACCGGGCGGAGAAAGCGCGGCTGGCCGAGCAGCTGGGTATCGACTATCTGCTGGAGCAGCCGTTCACGCTCGATCTGGCGGCGCTCAGCCCGGCGGAATTTGTGGCACGTTTTCTGGCGGGGGCGCTGCAGGCTGACCTGCTGGTGGTGGGCTATAACTTCCGCTTTGGCAAAGGCGGCGCGGGTACGGCAGAGGTTTTGCGCGATCTGGCGGCGGCGAGGGGTATCGAAACTCAAATTGTGCCGCCGTTTGAGAAAGACGGCGCGGCGGTGAGCAGCTCGCGTATCCGCAGTCTGCTTACGGCGGGGGAGATGGCGGCGGCCAACCGCCTGCTGGGGCGGGAGTATGAGCTGGCGGGGCAGGTAATGCCGGGCGAAAAGCTGGGGCGCAGGCTCGGCTTTCCCACGGCGAATTTGCAGCCGCCGCCGGGTCTGCTGCTGCCGCGTTTCGGCGTGTATGCCGCCTATGCGGAGTGCCGCGGCAAAACGTGGCCGGCGGTGGTGAACGTGGGGCGGCGGCCGACGGTGGGCGACGCATTGCCCGCCACCGTGGAGGCGCATTTGCTCTCGGCGGACGGCGATTTTTACGGCGAGATGATGCGGCTGCGGTTTTATCAGGAAATTCGTCCGGAGCGGAAGTTTGCCTCGCTGGACGAGCTGAAAGCGCAGATCGCCGCCGATTGCCGCCGGGCGCGGGAAATTTTATAAAAAAATTGCGGGCGGCCTCTTGCAATGCCCCCGAATTTAGTATATAATAGCAAAAGCGGCCTTGGCCGCAGGCTACCGCAGCGCGGATATGGAGTCTCCAACCTTATCTGGGCTGACGGCAAATTTTATTTTAGGAGGTGTAGTTATGCCGTTAACTACCGCAAAAAAGGCTGAGATCATCGCGAAATTCCAGCAGCATGAGGGCGACACCGGCTCGCCGGAGGTGCAGGTGGCTTTGCTCACCCAGCGCATTAAGGACTTGACCGAGCACATGAAGAACCACCCGAAGGATTTCCATTCCCGCCGTGGGCTTTTGCAGCTGGTCGGTCAGCGCCGCCGTTTCCTCGGCTATATCCGCGAGCAGGATTTTGAGCGTTACCGCAAGATCGTGACGGAACTCGGTCTGCGCCGCTAAAGCGACAAGCCAAAAAGATAAGCCACCCCGTTTGGGGTGGCTGTTTTTTTATGTAATGCTTTAATCCAGCCCGGCCATATCCAGCAGCTTGCCCTGCTGCCCGATGTATTCAAACTTGGGCAGTGCTTCGCCGCCGCTCAGCTGGGGAATGAACTGATAGCTGCCGAAGTTTTCGCCATATTCGGCATAAAGCTCATAAGCGCCGACATCGTCGGGCGTAAACGCTGCGTTGTCATATTCCCGCATCATTTCCAGCCGCAGGATCAGCCCCTTGTCGGAACTTTCACTGCTCCAACGCTCCGTGCTGCGCTCATATTCGCCGGTCTCCTCGTTCAGATCAAGATTATAAAGGACGACCTTGGAGCCGGGATAGGCGGGTATCAGCAGCGTGAAGTTGACGCATGGCGAGAGCTTCAGCGTCTGATATGAGTTGACAGACTCCATTTCGTTCGGCGTCACGTCGTTGACGATATACAGCAGCGCGTCCTCCGGTGCGTTATCGATCGCCTGCTGCACCACGGAATTTTCGCCGCTCAAGTCAAAATCATTGGCCGGGGGTTCGTTGTTCATGGCGGGCAGAGTGACGCCGCCGCTGCCGAAATTCAGGTAGATGATGACGCCGAGGGCGGCCAGCAGCACCAGCGAGATTATATGTGTGTTTTTCATATTTTTATGCGTCCTCCGGGTAAATTGTCATAAGTTGGTTATAGTATAACAGAAAAGGCGCCGATGGGCAAGACGCGGACAGGCAGGATCAGGCAAATTTTGTAAATTATATTGACATCTTCGGCGGCTTGGCGTATAATTCATTTACTATTACCAAAAGGATTTGGCCGCCCAAAAGCCTGAACCGCCCCCCGCGTTTCGGCGCGCCGGGCGCTCTTTGCCGGAGAGGTTCTAAGGCGTTTAAGCCCTGTTGGTAATCAGCAAAAAGAGTAAAAAGAAAGAAAAGGTGGTTTGTATCATGAAGAAGAATTTGTGGAAACTGCTGGCTCTGGCAGTAGTTGCGGCGATGACGCTGTGCTGCTTTGCCGGCTGCGGCGGCGATGATCAGCCCTCAAATCAGGGCGGCGACAACACCGGCGATCAGGTATTCAAGATCGGCTCTATCGGGCCGCTGACCGGGCCTGCTTCCAGCTATGGCATTTCCGCCAAGCAGGGCGCTGAGGTTGCGGTGGCTGAGCTGAACGCCAACGGCGGTGTGGCCGGCTACACGTTCGAGCTGCTGGCTGCTGACGACCAGCATGACGCCGAGAAAGCTATCAACGCTTACGGCACCTTGATGGATCAGGGCATGAACGCTCTGGTGGGCGCTGTTACCAGCGTTCCCTGCATTGCCGTGACCGAGGAATCCCACAACGATGGTCTGCTGCAGGTTACGCCTTCCGCTTCGGCGGCTCAGGCTGCGCAGTATGACAACTGCTTCCGTATCTGCTTCACCGACCCGCAGCAGGGTCAGCACATGGCTGACTACATCTACGGTCAGGGCATCACCAAGTGCGCTGTGCTGTATGACGTATCCGACGCTTATTCCTCCGGCATTTATGAAGCGTTCACGGCTGCTTACGAAGCATTGGGCGGCACCGTTACCGCGGCTGAGTCTTTTGCCACCGGCGACGTTGACTTCAAGACCCAGCTGACCTCCATCAAGAACTCCGGCGCGGAAGGTCTGTTCCTGCCTTTCTACTACACCGAGGTTGCTTATGTGGCCAACCAGTCCGTTGACGTTGGCCTGGATCTGCCGATGTTCGGCTGCGACGGCTGGGACGGCGTTATCGACCAGCTGAACGGCGACACCACTCTGGTGGACGGCTCTGTATTCCTGACTCCTTTCTTCGCTAACGCTACCGATGAAAAGACGACCAATTTCGTGGCTGCTTATCAGGAAGCTTACGGCACGGTGCCGGATCAGTTTGCTGCCGACGGCTATGACGCGGTTTACGCGATCGCTGCTGCTCTGGAAAAGGCCGGCAGTGCGGATAACGCCGCTCTGGTGGCTGCCATGCACGAGATTGAGCTGGACGGCGTGACCGGTACCATGACCTGGGACGAGAACGGCGACGCTACCAAGGACGCCATTCTGGCCAAGATCGAAAACGGCGGTATCGTTCCTGCCAACGCTGAGTAATCAGTCTGTCTGATTTATCACGCAACCAAACTGCCGTCGGGGTATATACTCCGACGGCGGTTTTTTTATGGCCGGGTGGGAGGCAGACAAAAAAAATCGGAAAATTTTGCGGTTTTTTGTATCTTAATACAAAAAAAGAATTGAGTTTGCCCTAAGTGATGTGGTATAATCGTAAAATAATCATTGTTGCAATGATCAGATAAACGGCGGCTCTGTTCGGCCGCGCAACTTGTAGTTATAACTGGGGTGATATTGTTGGAATTTTTAGCGCAGATAATCAACGGATTAAGCCTTGGCAGCATTTACGCGCTGATCGCGCTGGGCTACACTATGGTTTACGGCATTTGTAAAATGCTGAATTTCGCGCACGGCGATATTATCATGGTGGGTGCGTATATGCTTTCGGTAGCGATGGCGACGCTGCATTTTCCGCCTTTTCTGGCGATCTTGACCAGCATGGTGGTATGCGCGGCGCTGGGCGTTATCATCGAGCGCGTGGCGTATAAGCCGCTGCGCAACGCGTCGCCGCTGGCGGTGCTGATCACGGCTATCGGTGTCAGCTATTTTCTGCAAAGCTCGGCGCTGCTGATTTTCGGCTCCACCCAGCGCAAGGTGGACGCGGCCATCAATTTTCCCTCCATTCAGTTGGGCGAGCTCAGTATCAGCGGCAACGCCCTGATAACTTTGATCGTTACCATTATTCTGATGGTGGGGCTGAACTGGTTTATCAACAACACCATGACGGGCAAGGCCATGCTGGCCGTTTCCGAGGACAAGGGCGCGGCGCAGCTGATGGGCGTCAACGTCAACTTCACTATTGCCATTACGTTCCTGATCGGTTCGGCGTTGGCGGCGGTGGCCGGCGTTCTGTTCATTTCTTCGTATAAATACGTTGGCCCTTATACCGGCGCCATGCCCGGTATCAAGGCGTTTGTGGCGGCGGTTCTGGGCGGTATCGGCTCGGTGCCGGGCGCAATGCTGGGCGGTATTCTTCTGGGGCTGATCGAAAGCCTGGCCAAGGCGTATATTTCCACGCAGCTGGCCGACGCGATCGTGTTCGGCGTGCTGATCGTGGTGCTGCTGGTCAAGCCCACCGGTTTGATGGGCAAGAAGATCACCGAAAAGGTTTGAGCCGCTTTTGGCCAAGGACGAGAGGCGAAGATAAAAGATGAAAAAATTACTTACGAAAAAAAATCTGGCGGCTCTGCTGCTGATAATCGCCGTTTATGCGCTGCTGGTGGCCTGCGATCAGTTTGGCGTGTTTAACCGCCAAAGCAAGGCGCTGCTGGTGCCGATCGGCATCAATATCATGCTGGCGGTTTCCTTAAGCTTGCTGGTCGGCTTTTTGGGCGAGCTTTCATTGGGGCACGCGGGCTTTATGTCGGTGGGCGCTTATGCCGGGTGTATGTTCACGATCCATATGGACTTGCCGATGGCGGTGGAGCTGCCGCTGGCCATGCTGATCGGCGGCGTGGTGGCGGGCGTGTTTGGCCTCCTGATCGGTATTCCGGCGCTGCGCTTAAAGGGCGACTATCTGGCTATCGTGACGCTGGCGTTCGGTGAAATTATCCGCTCGGTGCTGAACAACTTCAGTGTGGTCGGCGGCGCGGGCGGCTTAAACGGTATTCCGAAATATTCCAACTATACCATCGTTTATGTGGTGATGGTCATCACCATTATCGTGATCGCCAATCTGGTACATTCCCGCCACGGCCGCGCTATCTGCTCCATTCGCGATAACGTGATCGCGTCGGAGTCGATGGGTATCCCGGTGGTATATTACAAGCTGATGGCGTTTGTGGCGGCGGCGGTGTTCGCGGGTATCGCGGGCGTGCTTTACGGCCACAATCTGGGCATTTTGAAGCCCAGCACGTTCGACTTCAACAAATCCATCGAAATTCTGGTCATGGTGGTCATGGGCGGCATGGGCAGTCTCCCCGGCGCGGTCATCGCGGCCATCGTCATCACCGTGCTGCCGGAAGCGCTGCGCGGTTTGAGCGATTACCGTATGCTGATCTACGCCGTGGTGCTGATCGCGATGATGCTGCTGAACAACAACGCCCGGTTCAACGAATTCAAACAGCGCCTGTTCAGCAAGCGGGCGGCGCGTCAGGGCGCAAAGCTGACGAAGGAGGGCGAATAATATGGCGTTGCTGGAGGTTAAAAACCTGGGCATTTCCTTCGGCGGCCTGCGTGCCGTTGACGGCTTTAACGTAAACATTGAAAAGGGCGCGCTGTATGGGCTGATCGGCCCGAACGGCGCGGGCAAAACCACCGTGTTCAATATGCTGACCGGCGTATACCAGCCCACCGTCGGCACCTTTACGCTGGACGGTGAGAACCTGACCGGCAAAAGCACGCTGGAAATTGCGCATAAGGGCATTGCCCGCACGTTCCAGAACATTCGGCTTTTCGCCAAAATGACGGTGCAGGACAACGTTAAAGTCGGCCTGCACAACCATGTGAAATACGGCATAGCCAGCGGCGTTTTCCGTCTGCCCGGCTATTTTAAAGATGAAAAATATCTCGACGAGCGCGCCAAAGAGCTGCTGGACGTCTTCGGGCTTTACGGCGAGAGGGATTATCTGGCTTCCAACCTGCCTTACGGCAAGCAGCGGAAGCTGGAGATCGCGCGCGCCTTGGCCACGGGGCCGAAGCTGCTGCTGCTGGACGAACCGGCCGCCGGCATGAACCCCAACGAGACGGCGGAGCTGATGGAGACGATCCATTTTGTGCGCGATACGTTTGATATGACCATTCTGCTGATCGAACACGATATGAAGCTGGTTTCCGGTATCTGCGAGGAAATCACCGTGCTGAACTTCGGGCAGGTGCTGGCGCAGGGCAAGCCCTCCGACGTGCTGAACGACCCCAAGGTTATCGTGGCTTATCTCGGCGAATAGGAGGCAACTCTCATGGCTTTGCTTAAAGTGGAAAATTTGCAGGTTTTTTACGGCGTGATCCAGGCCGTTAAAGGGATATCATTCGAGGTCAATCAGGGCGAGATCGTGGCGCTGATCGGCGCCAACGGCGCGGGCAAAACCACCGTGCTGCACACGATCACCGGGCTGGTTCCCGCGAAAGCCGGCAGCATTACGTATAACGGCGTCGATCTGCTGAAGACCCCCTCGCATAAAATCGTGGCGATGGGCATGGCGCACGTGCCGGAGGGGCGGCGCATTTTTCAGGAGCTGACGGTGCTGGAGAATTTGCAGATGGGCGCGTTCACCCGCCGCGACAAGGGCGAGGTGGCGGAAACGCTCAAAATGGTGTATGAACGCTTCCCCCGGCTGGAGGAGCGCAAAAAGCAGGTGGCGGGCACGCTCTCGGGCGGCGAGCAGCAAATGCTGGCGATGGGGCGGGCGCTGATGAGCAAGCCCGATATCATTCTGATGGACGAACCCTCGATGGGCTTATCACCGCTGTTTGTGACGGAGATTTTCGATATCATTCAGGAGATCAACAAGGCGGGTACGACGGTGCTGATCGTGGAGCAGAACGCCAAAAAGGTGCTCTCCATTGCCGACTGCGCCTATGTGCTGGAAACCGGCAATATCATTATGGACGGCCCGGCGCAGGAGCTTCTGAACAACGATTCCGTCAAGAAAGCGTATCTCGGCGAATAAAATTGGCGCAAGGGGTGATGCGTTTATGGAAAATGAGCTGGCGAACAACAATTTCTGCATTACGATCGAGCGGGGTTTCGGCAGCGGCGGCAAAACTATCGGCATGATGCTGGCGAAAAGGCTGGGCGTGGAGTATTATGACCGCGACCTTTCCCGCTTAAGCTCGGAGTTCAGCGGTATCAACGAGCGCTTCTTTGTGCAGTTTGACGAAAACGTGAAAAGCCGCCTGTTCCGCAAATACAGCAAGGCCGACTTGGAGGCGATACTTTCGCCCGACGACGAAAAATTCGTCTCCGACGACAACCTGTTCCGCCTGCAGGCCAAGGTCATCAGCAATCTGGCGCAGCAGGAGACCTGCGTGATCATCGGGCGCTGCTCCGGCTTTATCCTGCGCGGCAAACCGAACCTTTTGCGGCTTTACGTTTATGCGCCGCTCACCGTCTGCACCGAAAACGTGCAGGAGCGTTACGGCGTTTCGCCCAGCGAGGCGCGGCGGCTGGTGACGCAGACGGATATTAACCGCCGCAGCTATTTCAAATACTACACCGGCGGGCTGGATTGGTATGACGCGCAGAATTATGACCTCTGCATCAACACCGCCGAGATCGGCTTTGAAAAAGCGGCCGATCTGGTGATGGCGGCGCTGAAGATCCGCGGCCTGCTGCACGAATGAACGAATATTATGGGTCTATCATCATGGAAAATAAGGTAATTTGTGAAATCTGCCCTCGTCGCTGTCAGGGGGAGCGCACTTTAAGCGCCCCGCCGGGAGCGGGCGGGGGCGTTTGCCGTATGGGGCTGCTGCCGGTGTTGGCGCGGGCGGCGGCGCACTTCGGCGAGGAGCCTTGTATCAGCGGCACGCGGGGGAGCGGCGCGGTTTTCTTCTCCGGCTGCCCGCTGGGCTGCGTATACTGCCAGAACGACGTTATCAGCCGCGGCTGTTTCGGCGAGACGGTCAGCATAGCGCGCCTGCGGGAGATCTTCCTTGAGCTGGCGGCAGCTGGCGTACATAATATCAATCTGGTCACCCCGACACACTTTGCGGCGGCGATCAATGAGGCGTTGGCGGAGCCGCTGCCGCTGCCGGTGGTATATAACACCAGCGGTTATGAGCGGGTGGAGACGCTTAAAATGCTGGCCGGTAAAATTCAGATATATCTGCCTGACTTCAAGTATGCGACGCCCGAGCTGGCGCTGCGCTATTCCCGCGCGGGCAATTACCCCGAGGCGGCGGAGCAGGCGGTATTGGAGATGTTCCGCCAGGTGGGGCCGTATCAGATGGGCGAAGACGGGCTGCTTAAAAGCGGCGTGCTGATCCGCCATTTGGTGCTGCCCGGCAATTTGGCTAATACCAAGCGGGTCATCGACTGGGTGTGCGCACATTTTCAGCCGGGCGAGGTGCTGTTCAGCCTGATGGGGCAATACACGCCCTGCGCCAATCTGGCGGGCTGCCCGGAGCTTAGGCGGCCGCTGACATCGGAGGAATATGCCGCGGCGGAGGAATATCTTTGGGCGAGCGGCTGGGAGGACGGCTATGTGCAGGATCTAAGTTCGGCCTGCGCCGATTTTATCCCGGCGTTCGATTTGACGGGCGTTTTGCCCAAAGGATAAAATTCGGCAAACCTCTGGCATTTGGGGTACATCTGCATTATAATAGAAGTTAACAGTTGGCGGGGAGGCGCAGTAATGGAATTATCGGAAGCATTGGCAAAAATCCGGCCCGCGTCGGCGGCGGCCTATGACGCGGCTTATCAGCATTGGAAAAGTCTCGGCAAGCCGCTTTACAGCCTGGGGCTGCTGGAGGAGGGTATCTGCCGGGTGGCGGCCATGCGCGGCACGGCCAAGGTGACGCTTGATAAGCCCGGGCTGATCATCATGTGCGCGGATAACGGCGTGGTGGCCGAGGGCGTGAGCCAGGTGGGGCAGGAGGCGACGACGTCCGTCACCGAGAACTTCACCCACCGCGGCACCAGCGTGGCTATCATGGCCGACCACGCGGGGGTCGATATCTTCCCGGTGGATATCGGCGTGAACCACATCTTTGACAACCCCGGCATTATTGACCGCAAGATCGCGATGGGCACTAAAAACATGGTGCAGGAGCCGGCCATGACATTGGACGAGGCGAAGCGCGCCATCAGCGTCGGCATTGACATGGTGGGGAGGCTTGCGGCGGAGGGCTATGACGTGATCGCCACCGGCGAAATGGGTATCGGCAATACAACCACCAGCAGTGCGATTTTAAGCGTTCTGCTGCACGAGCCGGCCGAGAAGATGACCGGCAAAGGCTCGGGGCTAACGCGCGCGGGTATGCAGCGCAAGATCAACGCCATCAAACAGGCCGTGGCGGTGAATAAGCCTGACCCGGCGGACGCGCTGGACGTTCTCGCCAAGGTGGGCGGCCTGGATATCGCGGGGTTGGTCGGCGTGTTTTTGGGCGGCGCGGTGTATCGGCTGCCCGTGCTGATCGACGGCGTTATTTCGGCCACGGCGGCGCTGGTGGCCAAGCGTATCTGCCCCACGGCGGGTGATTATATGCTGGCCAGCCATTGCTCCAAGGAGCCGGCCGGGCAGCTGGTTTTGCAGGCGCTGGAGCTGCGCGCGCCCTTGCAGGCGGATATGTGCCTGGGCGAGGGCACGGGCGCGGTGGCGTTTCTGCCCGTTTTGCAGCTGGGGCTTTCCGTCTACAATGAGATGGGCACATATGCCGACGCCCGAATTGCGGATTATACGGAATTGGAAGAAAAGATATAAGGGCGAGGATAATTCTTTTCCACGTATTTAGCGAAGGTCATGGAGTGGAAAAGTTTTATCCGAGCCACTGGTTTTGGCGGGGCATTGATAAAACTTTCCGCTTCATGAGTTCCGCTTCGCTGCACTAAATTACGCGGAAAGTATTATCAATACCCGCAGAACATTTGGAGGTATTATGCTTGCATTGGTGCTGGGCGGTGCGGCCAGCGGTAAATCTGAATATGCGGAGCAGCTGGCGGTGAGCCTATCCCCCCGGCGCTATTATATCGCCACCATGCAGGCGGACGACGCCGAGAGCGAGCGCCGCATTAACCGCCACCGGCAAATGCGCGCCGGCAAAGGCTTCAATACCGTGGAGCGGGCGCTGGATCTGGCGGGGCTGGATCTGGCTGACCCGGGAGCTTCGGCGCTGCTGGAGTGCGCTTCCACGCTGGTGGGGAACGAACTCTCCCTGCCGGGCGGCGCGGGCGAGAACACGGCGGCGGCCATTATGGCGGGTATTGAACACCTGCTGGCAGGCGGGCTTGATCTGGTGGTCGTCTCCAACGACGTTTTCGGCGCGGGCGCTGCCGCTACCCCGGAAATGCGGGCGTATCTGCGGGAGCTTGGCCGGCTGAACTGCCAAATTGCGGCGGCGGCCGACTGCGTGGTGGAGGTCTGTTGCGGCCTGCCCATCTATCATAAGGGAAAAGCGGAGGACTTCTGCCGATGAACGTCTGGAAAAGTATGCTGGTGGCGCTCTCGCTGTATTCCAAGCTGCCGGTGCCGCAGGTTAATTGGACGCGCCAAAGCATGGCGTATGCGCTGGCGTTTTTCCCGCTGGTGGGGCTTTTATGCAGCGCGGGGCTGCTGTTGTGGTGCTGGCTGGCGGTGAAGCTGGCATTTGGCCGCGTCTTGTTGGCGGCGGGCTGCACGCTGATACCGATTTTAATTACCGGGGGTATCCATCTGGACGGCTTCTGCGACGTGTCGGACGCGCTGAGCTCCTGGCAGACCAAAGAGCGGCGGCTGGAGATTTTGAAGGATTCCCACATCGGCGCGTTTGCGCTGATCAGTTTGGCCTGCTATCTGCTGGCGTATTTTGCCGTGTGGACGGAGATCAGACCGACGGCGCCCGTCTGCTTTTGGGCGGCGCTGATGTTCCCGCTCTGCCGCACGCTTTCCGGCCTGGGCATTGCCAACCTGCACTGCGCCAAAAAAAGCGGTCTGGCGGCCACATTCGCGGATAACGCGGAGCGGGGCGCGGTGACGGCGGCGCTTGCCTGCTGGCTGGTGCTGCTCGCCGGGGTCATGCTGGGCATGAATTGGCGGGCGGGGGCGCTCTCGCTCTTGCTGGCGGCGGGCTGCTTCTGGCTGTTCCGCCGGGTGTCTTATCGCGATTTCGGCGGCATCAACGGCGACCTGGCGGGCTGGTTTTTGCAAGTTTTGGAGCTCGGCTGGCTGATCATGCTGTTAGTCCTGCAAAAATTGCAGGTGTTATAATAGGAGGAAACTATGTATTTGGTGGTGGGCGGCGCCAATCAGGGCAAACTGGCTTGGGCGCGGCGGCAGTTTAATTTGGCCGATGGTGAAATTGCCGACGGCGCGCAAATTGATGTGACGCCGGGCGAGCTGCCTGATTTGGCGGAATACCGGGCGCTTTGCGGTCTGCATTTGCTGCTGGCGCGTCTCTCTGGTGTGGACGCGGACGGTTGGGCGGCATGGCTGGAGCATTTGGCGGCGCGGCCGGGCTTCGTGGTGATATGCGACGAGGTGGGCGCGGGTCTGGTGCCGATCGACCGGGCAGGGCGTGAACAGCGGGAGCTTACGGGGCGCGCCTGCTGCCGGCTGGCGGCGCAGGCTGAGGGCGTGTGGCGCGTTTTCTGCGGCATTGCGCAGCAGATAAAGTGAGGGCGCTATGACGGAGCTTTTGTTGATACGTCACGGTCAGACGGCGGGCAACCTGCGCCGGGCATACATCGGGCGGACGGACGAGCCGCTTTGCCCGCAGGGGGAGCAGACGCTGCGCGAAAATCTGGCGGCGGGGCGGTATCCCCAGGCGGATATACTGTTTTGCAGCCCGCTTTTGCGCTGCCGGCAGACGGCGGCGATAATTTATCCCAAGCTTGCGCCGCTGGTTATTGATGACTTCCGCGAGTGCGATTTCGGCGCTTTTGAACAGAAAAATTATCAGGACTTGAGCGGGAACGCGGCTTATCAGGCGTGGATAGCCAACGGCGGTGAAATTGCTTTCCCCGGCGGCGAAAGCCGGGCGGAGTTTGCGGCCCGCAGCAGACGCGGCTTTGAGAGCGCGATGGAACTCATCTTGCGCGAGACCCCGGCGCGGGCGGCTTTGGTGGTGCATGGCGGCACGATCATGGCGCTGCTGGCGGCGTATACCGGGGGCGAATATTACGATTTTATGACCGAAAACGGCGGCGGCTGGCGCGTTTCGCCGGACGCAGAGCTTTGGCGGCAGAAGCGGCTGCCGGAGCCGAAGCAGCTGTTTTGAGGTAATTTTCCGCGGCAAATTGGGTATATTGTGAGGGGGCAGATGTGATGGATACGAGTTATATGCTCGATAAGGCGCAGGTCGTCGGCGAGCGCGTTTTGGCGGCGGCGGTCATCTTCATCATCGGGCTGATCGTCATTAAACTGGTGCTGATGTTTATTGATAAGGCGTCGGCCGGATCGCGGCTGGATAAGATCGTGGTGGGGTATCTGCGCGTCTGCGTCAAGGCGGTGCTGTTCATCATCTTGGCGGTCATCGTGCTTTCCACGCTGGGCGTATCGGTGGTGTCGCTGGTGGCGCTGCTGTCGGCGGCGGCCGCGGCCATCGCTCTGGCGCTGCAAAACAGTCTTTCCAATCTGGCGGCGGGCATACTCATCATCGTCAACAAGCCGTTTGAAGCGGGCGATTTTATTGAGAGCGCCGGGCAAAGCGGCGTGGTCGATGAAATTCACCTGTTCAACTGCCGCCTGCATACGCTGGATAACAAATACGTGGTGGTGCCGAACAACACGCTGATCGGCAATGTCATCGTTAACTGTTCCCATGCCGAGGCGCGCCGGGTGGACGTGAAGGTGAATATCGGCTACGGCGACGATATCGACCGGGCGCGCCGGGTGCTGCTGGAAATCGCCGCGGCTAACGCTAAGATACTGCAAGCCCCCGCGCCGTTTGTCGGCGTGGCGGCGCATAAGGACGCCTCGGTGGAGCTGGACTTCCGCACGTGGTGCGCCAGCGAGGATTACTGGCCGGTGTTTTACTATTTGCAGGAGGAAGTTCTGCGGCGCTTCCGGCAGGAGAATATCTCCATACCTTATCCGCAGCTGGATGTGCATATTGACCGGGAGGTGTAAGCGTGATCTATGACGTGATAATTATCGGCGGCGGCACGGCGGGGCTTTCCGCCGCGCTCTATACGCTGCGGGGCGGGCTTTCCACCCTGCTGCTGGAAGCGGAGGTACACGGCGGCCAGATCGTCGTCAGCCCCGAGGTGGAGAATTACCCGGCGCTCCCGAAGATCAGCGGCGCGGCCTATGCCCAGCAGCTGTTGGAGCAGGTGGAGGCCGTGGGTCTGCAAATTAAATATGAGGCGGCGCGGCAGATCGACCCCGCGGGCGCGGTGAAAACGGTGACCACGGCGGGCGGCAGCTATCAGGCGCGCACAATTATCTGGGCGGTGGGCGTCAGCCCCCGGCGGCTGAACTGCCCCGGCGAGGAGAAATTCCTCGGGCGCGGCGTTTCGTTCTGCGCCACCTGTGACGGCGCGCTCTATCGCGGCCAAGAGGTAGCGGTCATCGGCGGCGGCAACACGGCGCTGGAGGAGGCGCTGTTTCTGGCGGGTATCTGCTCCCGCGTGCATTTGATCCACCGCCGGGACGAGTTTCGCGCCGAAAAGGCGCTGACCGAGCGCGCCGCCCGGGAGAGCAAAATTGTCGCTCATATGTCTGCCGAGGTGGCGGAAATTGCGGGCGGCAAAAGGCTGGAGGAGCTGCGGCTGACCACGCCCGCGGGCGAGGAGGAGCTGCCGGTGGCGGCGGCGTTTCTGGCGGTGGGCAAGATCCCCGCGAATGACCTCTTGAAGCCGTATGTGCAGCTGGACGAGGCGGGCTATCTGCTGGTGGGCGAGGACTGCAAGACGAGCGTCCCCGGCCTGTTTGCGGCGGGCGACTGCCGGGAAAAGCCCCTGCGTCAGCTGGTGACGGCGGCGGCGGACGGCGCGGTGGCGGCCACGGCGGCCATCACATATCTGCGCGGGGCATAAAGCAAAATTATATTGGGGAGAGAACAGACGGAAATGACGGAACAAACAAAAAAGCGGATCTATGTTTTGGGAAGCGGCGGCACGATCGCGGGTCTGGCCGCCTCGCCGATTGACTTTTTGGGCTATACGGCGGGCGCGGCGGTGATAGACAGCCTGCTGCACCGTGTACCGGAGATCAACGAGCTGGCCGATATCACCTCGGAGGATTTTTGCAGCATTGCCAGCGAAAACGCCACACCGGAGGTTTGGCTGAGCATTGCCCGCCGGGCGGCGGAGCTTTTGGCGGCGGACGCGGTGGACGGCCTGGTCATCACCAGCGGCACCGATACGCTGGAGGAGCTGGCGTATTTTCTGAATTTGACGCTGCCGACGGCAAAACCCGTGGTGGTGGTGGGCGCAATGCGGCCGCTTTCCGCTTACGGCACCGACGGGCCGGTGAACCTCTATAACGCGGTGGCGGTGGCGGCAGACGACGCGAGCCGCGGCAAGGGCGTGCTGGTGGTGCTGAACGACACGATACTTTCCGCCCGGGGCGCGGTGAAGCAGGACAGCAGCCGTCTCCACACGTTCGGCGGCGGCGATTTCGGCACGCTCGGCTACGTTGTGGCGGGCGACGTGCGCTTTTTTGCCGCGCCCTGTTCGCGCCACACCGATAACAGTGAGTTTAAGCTCTCGGATATCCATGACCTGCCCCCGGTGGACATTTTCTATATGTCGGGCGGGGCGGACGCGCGCCTTTTGAACGTGATGGCCGATTTGGGCGCCTGCGGCGTGGTGGTGGCGGGCTTCGGCAACGGCACCTTTTCCGACGCGGTGGGCGAGCAGCTGCATGAAATTATGGGCGAGGGCGTGGTCTGCGTGGTGACTTCCCGCTGCCAGACGGGGCTGACGCGGGCGACGCTTCCGGGGCTGATCGCGGGCGGCGATCTTTCGCCGCAGAAGGCGCGGGTGCTGCTGATGGTGGCGCTGGCCTGCAACCTCGGCAACGCCGACATTGCCCGCTGCTTTATGGAATACTAACATATTTTGCCGGGCGGCGGCTTAAAATGAAGCAAACGCTTGTGATAAGGCGGTCAATGCCGATGCTGTTTGCTTATGCGGGGCTTGCCGGGCTGGTGATTATACTTTCGCTGGCGCTTTCCGCCTGTGTGGACGCGCTGGATAAGGCGACGAACCTTTCCGGCGCGTTTTTGGGCGGGGTGCTGCTGGCGGCGGTGACGTCGCTGCCCGAGCTGTTCACCAGCCTGGCCGCCGTGGCTTTCCTGAACGAG
>CANQPG010000018.1 GCA_947625705.1 uncultured Peptococcaceae bacterium
AATCACCGATATGCTCAGCAAGTGCGATCAAGTCCTTTGTGCTATCCACATCGGCATACTCCGCCACGGCAGTCAGCTTATCCAAATCCATGTTGTCGGCGCCCAAAGCCCGGAGCAAAGTATTTGCCTCATAGATTCCTTCGTTTCGGATGATGCCGTCCATGCGTTTTTCCCACGCATCATTTTTTATATAGTTGAAATAGAACGAGAAAGTGCAGTCACTGTCGGAAGGCGCGCCGAGCCGGGCAATGGCTTTCTTGATTGCCAATTCTTCGTCGGGGAGGAGTAAAAGTTCCATTTGACCATTGTAACTGACTTCCGCGCTGGCAAGTGTGCTTGTATAGGCGTATTCGGGAAAAGTCCGCCCGTTGTACACCTCGGTCAGCTCGTCGAAGGGGTTATAGATAAGCAGACCTTTTGCAGTAATCTGCGCCAGTCCCCGGTCAATGAGTCTTTTGCCGAGAGTTGCGTATTTCGGATCGTCCTCATCGTTTGCCGGAACAGCACCCTCCGTATTCATGACGTAGGCTCTGCCGATTTTCCCATAATTGCTAACGTCCTGCACCAGCGTGAAGTGATCAATATTAAAAGTCAGGTTGATGAGATCCTTTTCGGTTGGGCTTTCTAACTTTGTAATGCCGATGAGGAATTGGTCATATTCATGGTAGTCGAAGCTCTCCAGCCGTTTAGCGAGGTAATTCAACTCATCCAAATTGGCAAATCGGTCTTTCAGCATGGAGAGTTCCTCGGGCCAGTAGACATCTGTCACGAACGCCGACTGCGAGACGTCCTCTCCTTCGATGGCGTGGATCTCAACCAGCTTTGCATACAGTTCGTTTTCGCTGATGGGAAACTGAACGTCGATCTCGTGATCGGCATTCTTGATTCTTATTTTGATCATTTCTGAGTCGTCCTTTCCTTATATTGAATAGCGCCAAGGCCGAATCTACGAATCGCCATAGCGTTGCAGACAAGTGCGAACATCCTGGGCGCGACCAGCTCTGTGTCAGCGAGGTCGCTGATGGTGATGTGCTTCGTGCCGAGGTATAGGTCTTTGGCACAACAGAGGAGGGTATAGCCGTTCTCAGTGCTGCCCTTCGGCTTGAAGTTGTCGAATTTGATCTCGTTGCGCTCCACGAAGTTTCGGATCTGCATCCAAAGCTTGTGTTCAGCGGTCAGCAGATACGCCGCAGACATCAGGGCGAAGTTATTCTTGTCGAGCTTGCGGATTGCCTCGGCAAAGGCCAGTCTGTGTTTTTCATTTCTGAAATTCATATGGATCTCCTCACTTTCTCTGATAAATTGATTGAGCCGTCTGCGAAAGGCGGCGCTATGGATGTTCTTCATTGTCTCAGTCATAACCTCGGATCGGCTTGCTGCTCCGGCAACGATTCGTTCCTCGATACATGGGCATTGGCTGACTGTGCATTTTTTCTTTCTGTTGTAATAGAGGCACAGACGGCAATCACACATTTCTGACGTGTATTCAAAACGGCACAATACTATCACGCCGCTGCCTCGTGGGGGAAAGTCCTTTACTTGCGTCATCATCCGCTCGAGGGATTTCTGACTCGGTGAATCTGAAAAGATCATCGTCTTGCTCCTTTGTCTGTGATGTGAAATAAAAAAAGAGCCAACCGTTTCTTTTCAAAACAATTGGCTCCGAGGGCAACAAAAATCGGCAGGTAGTATCTCTCACTATCTGCCGTCCTTGTTCTGTATTCAGTTGTTACTTGGGTTCGTATCTATCTTCAAAGGGAAAAAGCCGTTTTTTCATCTACGAATTTGAAACTTCGCAAAACGGCTTTAGGGCAGCAAAAAAGCCCGATAAAATCGGGCTTTTTGCCGGGTACATCTTTTTCGTACCCTTTTGATGGTGGAGGGAGATGGATTCGAACCATCGAAGTCGTAGACAACAGATTTACAGTCTGCCCCCTTTGGCCACTCGGGAACCCCTCCATATTAAATTTGGAGCCGGAGATGGGACTTGAACCCGCAACCTGCTGATTACAAATCAGCTGCTCTGCCAGTTGAGCTACTCCGGCCCGTCCGACTCACGCGCTATAAAAGATTATAGCAATAAACGCCCACGCTGTCAAGACTTTTTGCATAGAATATTTTGCGGCAAAAAGTAAAGAAAGGGGTTACAATATGGGCGCTTGGGCAATTATCAGCCGGCGGGAGGCGGAGCGTTTGCAAGCGGCGGGGGCGCTGCTACTGGACGTCAGAAGCCCGCAGGAATTTGCCGGCGGGCACATGGCGGGAAGCGTCAACCTGCCGGTGGAGCGTGTAGCCAACGGTATAGCCGGCATTTGCGGCAAGCAGCGCGTTATCCTGCTATATTGCGAGACCGGCGAACGCAGCCGCACGGCGGCGCTGATATTAACGCGGCTGGGCTATGAAAGGCTTTATATAATTATGGGAAAGTGATAACAACAAAACAGGCGGTTGCCAATGCAATCGCCTGTTTATATTTATTTGCCCAGATACGCTTTCTTAATGCGTTCATCTTTCAGCAGATCGTTGCCCGGGCCGCTCATGGTAATGCGCCCGGTTTCCAGAACGTAAGCAAAGTCCGCCGTGTGCAGCGCCATGTTGGCGTTCTGCTCGATCAGCAGAACCGTCACGCCCTGGCGGTTGATCTCCTTGATGATCTCGAAGATACCCTGCACGATGATCGGCGCCAGACCCAGCGACGGTTCGTCCATCATGATCACCTTGGGCTTGCTCATCAGCGCCCGCCCCACGGCCAGCATTTGCTGCTCGCCGCCGGAAAGCGTGCCCGCCGCCTGCCAGGAGCGTTCCTCCAGCCGCGGGAACAAATCGTATACCCAGCGAATGTCGGCGTCCAGATTGTCTTTCCGCAGATACGCGCCGATCTTCAAATTCTCCAGCACCGTCATATCAGGGAACACGCGCCGCCCCTCCGGCACCAGCGTAATGCCGCGGCTGACGATCTCGTTAGTGGATTTGCCGACCAGCTCCTCGCCGTTATATGTGATGGAGCCCTGCTTCGGCTTCAAAAGACCCGCAATGGTGCGCAGCGTGGTACTTTTGCCCGCGCCGTTCGCGCCGATCAGGGTGACGATAGCGCCGTCCTCCACCTCAAACGAGATGTCGCGCACCGCTTCAATGCCGCCGTAGTTGACGGATAAATGCTCAATCTTCAACATCTTCTGCCACCCCCAGATAAGCCTCGATGACGCGCGGATCGTTGCCGACCTCGTCCGGTGTGCCCTCGGCGATCAGCTTGCCGAAATCCAGCACATACACATGGTCGGAGATCTGCATGACCAGATCCATGTGGTGCTCGATCATGAAGACGGAGAGGTTATAGTGGTTCTTGATCTCCACGATAAAATCCGTCAGCTCCTGCGTCTCCTGCGGGTTCATGCCGGCAGCCGGCTCGTCCAGCAGCAGCAGCTCCGGATCGGTGGCCAGCGCGCGGGCGATCTCCAGCCGCCGCTGGATACCGTACGGCAGCGACCCGGCAATATCGTCTTTCAGGTGCGTCATATGCTGAATTTCCAGCAGCTCCAGCGCCTCGTCGCGCATACGCTTTTCTTCCTTATGGTTCAGGCGGAAAGTGGCGCTGAAAATGTTTTGCTTGGCGCGCATATGCTTGGCGATCAGCACGTTTTCAAACACCGTCAGCCCGGAGAACAGGCGGATATTTTGAAAAGTGCGGGCAATGCCCAGCTTAGTGATCTGATCGGGCGATTTGGCGATAGCCTTGGTGTAAAGCCCCTGGTTCTCGCCCATATATGTCTTGGCCAGCTTGCCCTTGGGAAAGTTTTGCAGCATGATCTCGCCCTTAAAATCCACCCGGCCGTTGGTCGGTTCATAAACGCCGGTGATGACGTTGAACGCCGTCGTCTTGCCAGCGCCGTTGGGGCCGATAAGAGCGACAATTTCGCCGCGCCCCACGTCCAGCGTCAGGTTATTCACGGCCAGCACGCCGCCAAACTGCATGGTCACGTTTTCCACGTGCAGAATATTCTCACTCATGAGTTTCCGCCTCCTTTCCGGTTTTGCCGAAGCGCCGGCGGAAGAATTGATATATTCGCTCGATCGAAAATTCGCGGTCGCCCATTATGCCCTTGCGATAGAACAGCACCACGAACATGATGATGACCGAGAACACCACCATGCGGAAGCCCGGCCGCAGAAACGGTACGGAGAAGCCGCCGATGACCATCGGCGCGTCCAGAAAACGCAGCCACCATTCCGAGCAGGCAATGAACAAAAACGACGCGATGATCGAGCCGGTCACCGAACCGATACCGCCGATAACCACGATCAACAGAATTTCATAGGTCATGGCCGAGGTGAACGCCCGCGCCTGCACCATCATCTGGAACATGGCCAGCAGCGCGCCGCCGATACCGGCAAAGAATGCCGAAGTCACCAGCGCCATTTCCTTATGTTTGAACAGGTTGATACCCATAGCCTCCGCCGCCACCTCGTCGTCGCGGATCGCTTTGAATGCGCGGCCATAGGAAGAATTGATCAGCAGACAAATTACGGCAATGCACAGCCCCGACACGATGAACGGGAACAGCGTCGAATGGAACACCGGGAAAGAGCGCAGCACATTCGAACCGTTGGTGACCGGGCCGAAGCCGTCAAACTGCACCAGCGCGCGGATAATTTCGGCAAAGCCCAGCGTCGCGATGGCCAGATAGTCGCTCTTTAAACGCAGCACCGGCAGGCCGATCAAAAAGCCGAACAGCCCCGCCACCACGCCGGCCAGCAGCAGCGCCACCGGCACCGGCAGCGCAAAATCGATAATGCCGCCGTCATAATACATATACACCGAATCGCGCATTTCCGCCGGAATGGTCAAGATGGCATAGGTATAGGCGCCCACCAGCATAAAGCCCGCCTGCCCCAGCGAGAACAGCCCCGTAAAACCGTTCAGCAGGTTCAGCGACACGGCGATCAGCGAATAGATCGCGCCTTTCCGCAGCACTGTGAACACGATGGAGCTGGCCGGAAGCACCTGCTCCAGCCCCCAGATAGCCGCCAGCAGCAGCAAGATCAGGACGGCGGCGATGATAGATTTGGTTTGCGTTTTCATCATATCACACCTTCTCCGTCGATTTTTCACCAAACAGGCCGGTGGGCTTGAAGATCAGCACCAAAATCAGCAGCACGAATGTGAACGCGTCGCTGAACGTGGTGTAGCCCATCGCCTTGATGATGTTCTCACAAATACCGATAACAAACGCGCCCACCACCGCGCCGGGCACCGAGCCGATACCGCCGAACACCGCGGCCACAAACGCTTTCAGGCCGGGCATGGCGCCGATCGTGGGGGTAACGGTGGGATATTTGCTGAAGAACAGCACCGAGGCCACCGCCGCCAGAAAAGAGCCGATCACAAACGTCATGCTGATGACGTTGTTGATCTTGATACCCATCAGCTGCGCCGTCTCAAAATCGCGCGATACCGCCCGCATCGCCATGCCCACCTTGGTGTATTTGATCAGCATGACCAGCCCGATCACCAGCGCCAGCGTCAAAATCGGCGTCAGAATGGTGATCCAGGAAGTCGTCACGTTGCCGATCACGATAACGTCGCCGATCAACGGGATCTTGGGATAAGGCCGGGGCAGACCGCCGGTATAATATGTAGCAAAATTTTGCAGCAGATACGACACGCCGATAGCCGAGATCATGATCGACATACGCGGCGCCTGACGCAGCGGCTTATACGCGATACGCTCCACCGCAACGCCCAAAATCACCGTCAGCAGCAGCGTCAGCGGCAGCGATACATAGAGCGGCATGGTGGCCGACATATACACCATAAAGAAACCGGCCGCCATAAAAATATCGCCGTGCGCAAAGTTGATCAAGCGCAGAATACCATACACCATGGTATAACCGATCGCAATCAGCGCGTATTGCCCGCCCACGGTAAGCCCCGTCAGCAGCTGCTGAATGTAATACGTCAGGTTATCCATAGTTCACCTCCAAATTCCTAATCATATACCCCAAAGTTCTTCCCTGCCTGCGCGCGGCAGAAAGCTTGCGTTTTGCCGCCGTAAAAAAACATTGACCCATGGCATTTATTACCGCTGCCACTGAATCAATGCCTTTTTACGCTTGGCAGAAAATTTTTTCGGCGGAGCAGGTTTTCGCCGCCCCGCCGAAAGCAATTAAATTACCGAATCAAACTTCCAATTAGTCCGCAATGCTCTGCGTCTTCAGGAAGTCAAACGCGCCGGTTTCAACATTGATGGTCTTGATGTAGGCCATATCCTTGTTGGCGTCGCCGTTTTCGTTGAAAGAGATGGAGCCGGTCACGCCGTTGTCATAGGTCACGCCGGGCAGCGCAGCCTGAATGTCCGGGCCGGCCGTGGAGCCGGCAGCTTCCAGCGCGGCCAAAGCCACATTGTAAGCGTCGAAGCCCAGAGCGGATACGGCAGCAACACCGTCGCTGTCGCCGTTGTTGGTCAGGTTCTGCGGGTCAGCGTTCAACCAGGCCTTGAAGCCGGTCACGAAATCGGCAGCCGCCGGGTTGGAGGTGTCGTTTTCATCAAAGAACGTGGACAGATAAACGTCGGTGGCATACTGGCCGGCGTTGTTGATGATGGACTCGTTCTCCCAGGTATCGCCGGCCAGGATCGGCATGGTGATGCCCATCTGACGCGCCTGCTGGATCAGCAGCGGAGCGGTCTGAATGGAAGAAGGAGCAAAGATAACGTCAGCGTCAGAGTTCAGCGCGTTGGTCAAAATCGCGTTGAAGTCGGTCTCGCCGGTCTGGAACTGAGCTTCCAGCACGGTGCCGCCCAGATCGGTGAACGCCTGCTTGAAGTAAGCGCCCAGGCCGCTGGAATAGTCGTCGCCCAGCTGGGTGATAACGAAAGCGGTGTCAGCCTTCATCTCGTCCTTGGCAAAGTTAGCCATTACCGTGCCCTGGAAAGGATCGAGGAAGCAAACACGGAAGTAATACTCGTTGCCCTGGGTAACCTGCGGGTTGGTGCAGGAAATGCCGATGGCCGGGATCTGAGCGGTCTTAAAGGTATCGCCGGCCGCAATGGATACGCCGGAGCCATAAGAGCCCAAAACTACCGAAACACCGGAGCTGGCCAGCGACTGCGCCGCCGTTACGGCCTTGGTGGTATCGGACTGGTTATCGACTTCAACCAGCTCAACCGTGTATTCCTCGCCGCCGATGTTCACCGTGGGCTGCAAGGAGTTCGCGTAACGGATACCCAAAACTTCCTGCTTGCCGCCGGCGCCGTTTTCACCGGAGGCGGGCTCAAAAATGCCAACCTTAACTACCTTGTCGCCGGTCTGCGTGCCGCCCTGCTGCGTGTCACCGCCGCCGCCGCAGCCCGCGCCGATTGCCAGCACCATGGCCAGCGTCATAACGAGCGCTAAAAATTTCTTCATTAATAATACCCTCCCTAATTCTTGTTTTGCTTTTTGCTTCTTTTCTGCTCTTATCCGCCAAGTTGTCCGCCAAGCAAGGTCACGTCCACGGCACGCGGACATTTGTCGCCCTTACTTAGTACCCGTATTATACATTAAAATTGCGCAAAAATCAACACTTCCGGGCGTTATTCCTGCGCAATTTTTAACATATATTTAATATTTGGCTGAAATACGGCTTAAACATTGAAGCGGAACAGGATAATATCGCCGTCCTGCACGATATAATCCTTGCCCTCGCTGCGGATAAGCCCCTTTTCGCGGGCTTTCACCATCGTGCCCGCCGCCATCAGATCGTCATATGCCACCGTTTCGGCGCGGATAAAGCCGCGTTCAAAATCGGTGTGGATCTTGCCGGCGGCCTGCGGCGCCTTGGTGCCGCGCTTTATTGTCCAGGCGCGCGTTTCGTCCGCCCCGGTGGTGAGGAAGCTGATCAGCCCCAGCAAATCATAGCTGACGCGGATCAGCCGATCCAGCCCGCTTTCGGATAGCCCCACCTCGGCCAGGAACATCTGCTTCTCCTCCGGCTCCAGCTCGGCGATATCCTGCTCCAGCTGGGCGCAGATCGGGAGCACCCCCGCGCCCTCCTTGGCCGCCTCCGCCGCCAGCTGCTGAAAATACTCGTTCGGCGTGCCCGCCGTGTATGCCGCAAACGCGGCTTCGTCCATGTTAGCCGCATACACCACCGGCTTCTGGGTCAGCAGGTTCACGTCGCGCATTAATTCCAGATCATCGTCGCTGAACTCAAAAGAGCGAGCCGGCTGCCCCGCCTCCAAATGCTCTTTCAGCGCCCCAAAAAGCTTCGCCTCCGCCGCCGCCGATTTCTCGCCTTTCAGCACCAGGCGGCTGGCCTTTTCGTAACGCTTGTCCAGCGTTTCCAGATCGGCCAGTATCAGCTCCAGATTGATGGTCTCCATATCGCGCAGGGGGTCGACGCTGCCCTCCACGTGGACGATGGTCTCGCTGTCGAAGCAGCGTACCACGTGGACGATGGCGTCCACCTCGCGGATATGCGAGAGAAACTTGTTGCCCAGACCCTCGCCGCGGCTGGCGCCTTTCACCAGCCCCGCGATATCGACAAACTCAATAAATGCCGGCACCGTCCTGGCTGATTTGTGCAGCTCGGAAAGCACCTCCAGCCGTTTATCCGGCACCGCCACCATGCCCACGTTCGGCTCGATCGTGCAGAACGGATAATTGGCCGACTCCGCCCCCGCGTTGGTAATCGCATTAAACAGCGTGCTTTTGCCTACGTTGGGCAGACCCACAATTCCTAATTTCATTTATCCTCACATCTCCTTATTTAGCAGGGCTTTTGGCATTTGTTTAATGCCATTTACACCATTTTTACACCATTTTTTTGCGGTTTTACAGCAAATTACAGCCCAATATAGCCAAATATAAAAAGGTTTGCTGCATTTGCTTTTTGCCGCTACACCATTTTTACACCATTTTGGCGCTTGCCGCTGCAAATTGCTGCACCGCCAGCAGCATGGAAGTATCTGTAACATGAACATATCTATCCATTGTCGTTTTAATGCTGGCATGACCCAACAATTTTTGCAGAACTTTCGGCTGCATACCGCTTTCGATAGCGCGGGTGGCGTAAGTATGGCGCAGCGCGTGCATACCAAAACGCTTTATCCCCGCTTTGTCGCACAGCTTGTATAAATGGGTGTCATACGAACTGTTTTTTGACGGCTCGCCGGTACGATAGTTAATGAAAACAAGGTCACGCATAACCAGCGCCGCGTTCTCCCCAGTGCGCCGGTCAATGTACGGCAATACTTGTGACAGCAAATCGCTTTCCTTGCGGATATAACGCTGCCGTTCCACCTCGCGGAGAATTGTATAGGCGCGATCGGTCAGCGGAATGGTGCGATAGCTTTGCACCGTTTTCGGTGGCCCGGCGCGCCAATAGCTTTGGCTATGCCGATACTCCAACGACTTGTTGACGGTCAATGTGCGATTTTGCCAATCTATCGCGTCCCAAGTCAGACCGATAAGCTCACCCGTCCGCAGGCCGGTTTCCAATATAAGCGCGTACTGGTAAAAATTATGCGACGACCTTGCCGCTTCGATAAACTTCTGCTGCTCCGGCACGGTCAGGAATTTAATATCGTCCACCGCACGAACAGGCTTGGAATATCTCACGCCGTTCATTGGGTGCTTGGCAATCAAATCATTCATCAAGGCCGCCTTAAACATTGTACCCATTGTAATATAGGCTTGACGGATAGTTGACCCAGCATAATGTTCTTCCATTTGGTTTAACACCATTTTGCAGTGCATTGGCTTCACATCTGCCAGCAGCATATCGCCGATAACCGGCTGAATATTATAGCTATACCGTTCCTGATAGTTGCGGCGCGTGTTGGGCGCTAAATCACCGACAATATGGTTATGCCAATACTCAAACCATGCGTCAACCGTCATATCTGCCGGAGCAAATATATTGTCGTGCCTATCACTGTACCGGGCTTCTTCCAGCCAATTACGCGCTTCCGGGATTGTTTCAAAATACTTCTCGTGGCGTTTGCCCCGTCTATCTACAAATCTTGCTGAATATAAACCGTCCTTTCTTTGGCAGATACCCTTGCCAATTTCTTTACCTTTAAGATTTTTGCCCACCGCAGAACTCCTTTCACTATATTATTATAGGAAAAGAGCCTCCATGTAACAGAAACATTGTAACATAGAGGCTCTTTTTTTTCAATAGAAACCGCCTTTAGATTACCAACGCTCTGCTGATAAACTGCTCGAACTCTTTACGCTTCACCAGCTTGCGCGTTCCCACATACAACACAAATGGGCAGTTTGGCGTGCGCAGCATACTATCGATTTTATTGATACCGATATTGCTGTATTCAGCAGCTTCCTTAATAGTCAAGGTGGTTTTCAGATATATAGGCACTTTCTCTATCTCCGTCATTGTCTATCCGCGTTCCCTCCTTTCGCGCTCGGTTATATTGTCGATAATTGATAGTGTTCTGAATTGCTCCGGCAGCATTAGAAACGGTTATCGTCTTTTCATACACCAACGGCGCATTGCCAATGATCGCCTGCGCTGCCGCTTCCGTGGTCTGGTAAACCTCCGGGCGTTTAATGCCGCGTGAACAGCGGTACAGATTAAACCCGGCGGGATATAAATGCAGGCGTGCGCCCTTAATGATTGCTTTCTGCTGCCGCCTGCCCTGCTCGTCTACGGTTTCAGCCGTGCCTAATTGCCCATGCTTAACTCCTAAACGGATTGCTTCGCCTAACTCCATATTGCCCAGATAGGCAGTCAGATACAGGCCGGGATTGTCAATGAACTTTAGGCTTTTGGTCTTGGTGAAACCGTGCCGCCATATCCGCGCCATTTGCGAATTGGGAATAAAAGGTGCTTTATCAGGGAAAAGCAGCAAACAGTGTATATGCCATGCCCCGCGCCCCTGCGGCTCGGCGGCGGCGATATATTGCACGGACGGATAACCCCGCTTGTGCAGATAATAGCGCAGGCGCTGCCAGAAACGCCGGAAATCCTCATAAAGCCGCTTGGGGACGGTCATATTAGCCTTATAAGTCAGCGTTACCCACAAAACCTTGCCGCTGTCGGTCAGGTTGGCATTGATAATATCCCGCAGGTTGCGAAGGGATTGAGCAACGCCCGCCTTGTTCCCGGCGCGGTTGGTTGCGGCGCGGCACTCCTTGACCTCGCCTGTCCGCTTGTCAACATACCTATTGCCGCTTATACGCTCAATTACCGCATAGGCCGGGGCTTGCATATACCGTACTTCAACGATATTCCCGCATAGCTTAACGGTCACGGCGGTTTCGGGGCTGGGTGGGCGAACATTGTCCTGCTTTCTGTCAATGTTCACAAAATAATCAAGTCAAGCCGCCTGCGGCGGCGGGCGGGGCTGCTTGGCTTCGCGCCGCAGCCCGCCCACACACTAGCGGCACATAGCCTTGCGGATATTGGCATTTATGCCGTCCATGTCCTGTATCGCCGCCACCCTGACGCGCTCTATGGCGTGGCCGTCCAGCAGCAAATACCCCTCGCCCAAGCCGTTCCTGTCGTTCATCTGGTCTTTGTAATCCGGGAAAAGCATTTGCTTTTGTTCGCGGGATAAATTACCCAAACCCAGAATGGCATGGAACTGGTCACGCGCCCCGGCTTGAAAATGCTCCGCGTCCGCCCGCTGCACGCCGATCAGCACGCGAATACCCAAAGAGCGCCCCATAAACAGCATATTGCCCACCATACGCTTAACTGCTTCGGTTTCTTTCTTGTCCAGAGCGTTAAGCATAGCACTATACTCGTCAATGAGCAGTACGCGGATTTGACGGTTGCGCTGCTCGTCATTGGCGGCAAGACGCTCCGAGAACTCACGGTAGAACTGCCGAATACCCTCCGGCACGGCTTCATAGCCATAAAAGTTAGGCGTATCGGCAAGATAAGCAAAGCTGCTTTTCTTAAAGTCGCAAACCGTAATTGATACATCAGGAATGTACCGGGTATAGATACTAAGCAGCACCGCCAGCGCGTATGACTTGCCACTGCCGGTCGCGCCCACAACAAGGCAGTTTGGCACTTCGCATAGCTGGCGGGTTTCCTGCGAGATAATCATAGGCTGGGCATACTTGCGGGGCAGCACATAAAGCAAGGTGCGCGAGGTATCGCGGCCATATTCGATAGCATAAATCTTGCCGTCAAAGGCAGCTTCCAGCTTGCAGACGGCAGCGTCAAACTCCGGCACGGAAACGCCGCAATTCCTTATTACATAAATCCGGCCATGCTGCTTGTACTTATCCCGGCGCACGGCGACTATTGAGGGGTATTCCCCCTTGCCGTTATGCAGACCCGCCCGGCGGAACAGGTTGCGGGTATCCGTCAGGCTGTACGGCCTGATGATTGCCAACGCGCCAACCAACGCCAGCGCCGCGAACAGCAAATCCAGCGGTATATCCCCCAAGGGGGTGGCTCGGAACATAGCGAGGTGCTGATAGCCAACCTCTCTATGTGTCCAAACCAAGATAATGGCCGCCGCGTATGCCGCAAGGCAGATCGCTTTAGCCCTCATTAGCAGCACCGCCTTTAATGCTTACCAGCTTGGCGGTTTCCGCCGTAGCCGTCATGGATATGCCGCCCCGGTCGGTGGTATATAAAGTTACCAAACAATCCGGGATTTGCACGAACAGGAAACGGCAAGCGGCGTTTGCGGCCGCGATCTGTTCTGCGGTCAATTTCGGCAGCGGGTCGGTGGGGAATTTCACCGCCAACTGCTGCAAACCCGCTTTCTGCAATGCCATATCCAGCCTGACCCCGATTGGGGTATCGCTGGTTCTTTTGCCGCTACTATCATAAGGAAAAATATCCCGCTTATCGGCAAGCAAAGCGTAGTTCGCACCGCCGTTTACAGCTTCAAGAGAAATAGCAATTTTCTTCATCAATATTCACGCTCCTTTACTCGGTTATAGTCTTGATAGCAACAGGGTTTGTCGTCCTTAATCGGCACAATGTTAATAATAAACTTCATTCCGTTCCCTCCTTTTGCTGATGTAGTCGAGAGGCCTCTCTGCCGACATTATCGCAAAATTCCCATTTTTGGCAAAATTTCACTGAAATACAAAAAGGCCGCACACCTTTTAGATGTGCAGCCTTTTGTTTAGCTTTGCGCCCTTATTCGGTTATAGTCTTTACGGCAACCGGCTCGCCGTCCTCAAGCAAAATGCTCATATTCGGCGTGTCCACGCAGAATGTCGTGTAGGTATCTGTCTGGCTTTGGGCTTCGTTCTGGAACATTACCAAGAACTGTTTGCCTTTCTTAATCGGCACAATGTTAATCGTGGATTTCATTCTGCTTCCCCCCTTTCGCTGGTATAGTCCGAGAGGCCTCTCTGCTGACATTATCGCAAAATTCCCGTTTTTGGTAAAATTTCACTGAAATACATTAGTTGGTTTGGGTATAAGCCCCGCGTTCATAAGAGCCTAAACGCTTTGAAGCCGGAATATCCAAGTATTCCAAAATTTTGTTGCAGGTTTCAATATCCGTATCTTTGTAATATTCGATTATATAGAGATAGGCTCTATGATTAGGGTTATTCAAGTTAAAGCCCAACCCAGCCGACTCTAACAATAACTGCGTAGATACGGTGTCTAATTTGAAGCCAACGCATATTGAAATAACCAACTGCATTTCAATATTACAATCGGGTTTTTGCATAGTGTAATATATGTTTCTGTTCAGCCCGGTACATTCCGAAAAGGCTTTCGCCCCCTCCAGCCCTCTAATTTTCATCATAGCAAGCACGGCTTCGCCAAAAGGTTTTTGTACGGCCTGCGAGATTTCATATATCTCCTGAAAATCTTTGATAGTTTGTTCTCTTTGCTGCTTTTCCTTTTCCTCCATTGTTGTCGTCATAATATCTATCCCTCCGTAATATGTTTTATTTCTCAATCAGCTTGTCCAAGCTGACACCGAGAGCCACCGAAATTTTATAAAAGGTTTCCACCGAGAAATTATACCGCACCTTTTCGCTTTCGATCTGGCGAATAAAATCGTGTGAAAGCCAAACCATATCCGCTAACTGGGCAGATGTAATGCCTCGTTCTCTGCGATATTTCTTGATATTCTTCCGTATCGTGTCATAAATTGACTTATCAAAAACAAGTTGTTCCATTACTAATACCACCTAATAGAATTATAGCTGATATTAGGCGAATTGTATGTTAGGCGTTGGCTCACATATTTCGCTTGTGTTTGCAGGTAAAATATGCTAAAATTTGTTAGGTAGTGGCTCACAATAATAGGCCAAACCCACAAAACAGGAGGAAAAAACAATGAAGAAAAAATCCCTATTGACCTTGCTGGCAGCCGTAATTTGCTTTTGCGTGCTGCCCATATCCGCGCAGGCGGCCACCTATCCGGTGTATGTCGACCATGTACAGTGCGCCAGCGCCGTGGCAAAGAATAACACCACCTTTTTGCCCATGCGGGTCATATTTGAAACCTGCGGCGCGAAAGTGGACTGGTACCCGGAGGGGAAACAGATTTTGGCGACCAGACAGGACGGCAGCCAGCTTTCCATGCGCGTGGGCAGCAAAACCGCCACGGAAGTTGGCGCCAATACCACTTACACGCTGGCATACGCGCCGTATGTGGAAAACGGCGTAACCTATGTGCCGCTGCGCTTTGTGGCCGAATCATTGCACGCCCAAGTTAATTGGCGGCCGGAGACAAAAATTGTGGATATTTTCTCGCAGGTTTTCCTTTTAGATGACCCCAACCCAACCCCCACCACCCCCTCCCTGCCGCAAGAATATGTGGGCGAAAAACCCGGGTATGTCTGGGATCCTTTAGTGAATGATTATATAAAAGATGGAGATCCAAATTATCAAGGTTATACAACTCCAAATGCATTTGGGGGCAAAACTTATACCGAAGAAGAAGCTTTAGCCACGGAACCCGACGAAGGTAATTATTGATTTTTATTCTTCATACAAAATTCCCAGCAGAAACTAAATTATTGCTAATCTAAAAAAGAACGCAGGAGAAATCATTTCCTGCGTTCTTTTTTATTCTGTTACATGGGGCTTTTAATTATCCTACACCATTTTTACACCATTTTGGCGTTCAGTTTTATAAAATTATATGCCGATACATTTAACCCTCGGAATTGACAAACCCGCTATCCGTCTGGCTTTATCGGCTTTTAAGGAGATTTAGGCGGCTTATGAAATCAGGACGATTTCTCTCAATTCCTAATTTCATCTTTTTATCTCCGCGTTCCTTTCCTCAATATGCCGAAACCCACGCTCCCGCGGTTTTCAGCACTTCTAACCTCAACAATTCCCGCGTGTTTATCTCCGCGTTCCTTTCCTCAATATGCCGAAACCCACGCTCCCGCGGTTTTCAGCACTTCTGACTCCAACAATTCCCGCGTGTTTATCTCCGCGTTCCTTTCATATTATACTGCTTTACAGCAGCCGCTCGTCCGCCAGCCGCCGCGCTTCTTCCTCCAGCGCCGCCGCACGTTCCAGCAGCCCGGCCATTTCCCGCGCCGCGCCGTCCACGAACTTTTTATCCTGCACCGCGCCAAGGTTGATACGCACGGTGAAGTCAAAGCTTTTCACCGCCGCCAGCAGCAGCGCCGCGCCGCAGGCCGCGTCGGAGATGACCAGACGGCTGCCGATCTCCGCGATACGCCGGGCAATTTCCAGCCCCTGCACCGCTATCTCCGCTCCCATAAAGGGAATTGAGGCCGCCGTGTGGCTGCGCGCAGAAAGCTCCGCCGCCTTAGCCACTTTTTCCTCGTCCGTTACGTTCGGCAGGGCATATGCCGCCGCGAGAGGCGCAAAAGCGTCCGCGTCGGCCTGCGCTGTTGCCAGCAGTGCCTCGCGAATCTGCTCACCCTTGTCCAGCAGTTCCGCCACTTCCACTTGCACGTCGGCATATTTCTTTTTGCCCAGCGTCAGCCGGGAAACCATATTTACCAGCGCCATGCCCAGCGCCCCGGCATATGCCGCAGCGCCCCCGCCGCCCGGCGTCGGGGCGGCAGAGGCGGTTTGGTCGGCAAATTCGCGGCAGGAAAGCGCCATCAGATCCGTTCTTTCTTTCATATTAGAATAACCCTTTAACTTCGCCCGTTTCCACGTCCACGTCAACTCTACGATAGGCCGGGTCACTGCCCATGCCGGGCATCAGGCTGATATCCCCCGCCATCGGGCAGAGGAAGCGTGCGCCGCCGTATACCAGCACGTCGCGCACCGGCAGCCGCCAGCCTTTCGGCTCGCCTTTCCAGGCCGGGTTGTGGCTCAGGCTCAGGTGGGTTTTCACCATCATGGTGGCGAAATCGTTGTAGGCCGGGTCGTTCTCAAACGCAATGGCTTTGGCCTCGGCCTCCGGCGTCCAGTCCACACCGTCCGCGCCGTAAACCTCGCGCGCGATCAGATCGACGCGCTGGCGCAGCGGCATTTCCAGCGGATACAGGTACTTCAGCTCCACCGGCTCTTCGCAGGCTTCCACCACGGCTTCGGCCAGCTCAATGGCACCCTCGCCGCCTTTCAGCCAATGCTCGGAAACGGCAAACCGCGCCCCCGCGGCTTCCACCGCGCGCTTCACGATGGCCACCTCCTCCGGCGTATCGGTATAGAACGAATTAAGGCAAACCACCGGCTTGATACCGGATTTTTTCACAGTGGCGATATGGTGCAGCAGGTTGCAGAGACCCTTTTCCACCAGCTCGCAGTTCTGGCTGGTGTATGCCTCGTCCAGCGGCACGCCGGGCTTCACCGCCGGGCCGCCGCCGTGCATTTTCAGGCTGCGGATCGTGGCCACCACCACCGAAACGTTCGGCTGCAAGCCCGAGAGACGGCACTTGACGTTCCAGAACTTCTCAAAGCCGATGTCGGCAGCGAAACCGGACTCCGTCACATGGTAATCGAACATTTTCAGCGCCAGCCGGTCGCCGATAATGGAGCTTTGGCCGATGGCGATGTTGGCAAACGGGCCCGCATGCACCAGGCAGGGCTGATACTCGCCGGTGCAGCACAGCGTCGGGTTGATGGTGTTGCGCATCCAGGCGGTCATCGCGCCGTCCACCTCCAGCATTTTGGTGGTGACGGGGTTGCCCTTTTTGTCATAAGCCAGAATGATGTTGCCGATACGCTCACGCAGGTCGGCCAGATCGCGCGCCACGGCGAGAATGGCCATCAGCTCGGAGGATACGGTGATGGCGAAACGGCTGCTCATGGTGAAGCCGTCCATCTTGCCGCCCAGGCCGATCACGATATTCCTAAGACACTGCGCCGCAAAGTCGATGACCCAGTTGAACTGCACGCGGTTCTTGTCGATATCCAGCCTTTTCAAGCCCCGCTTGGCCAGCGTTGCGTCGTCATAGTTGTATTCGTGCTGCATACGGGCGTTCAGCGCCACCATGCCGAGGTTATGCGCGTTGGCGATATCGTTGATGTCGCCGGTGAGCCCCAGCGAAAACTCCGTCATCGGGATCAGAATGGAGTTGCCGCCGCCCGCCGCCGTGCCTTTGATGTTCATGGTGGGGCCGCCGCTCGGCTGGCGCAGGCAGCCGCCCGCGTTCTTGCCGAGTTTCCCCAAGCCCTCCATCAGGCCGATCGACGTGGTGCTTTTGCCCTCGCCCAAGGGTGTGGGGGTAATGGCCGTCACCTCGATAAACTTGCCGTCCGGTTTATCTTGCAGGCGCTTCATAATTTTCAGGAAATCCAGCTTGGCCACCTTGCCGTAAGGGATAACCTCGTCGGGAAGAAGCCCAAGGCGTTCTGCCCATTCGGCGGGTTTCGGCATATTCTGCTCCGCTGCCGCCGCGATCTGCCAATCAGCGTACTCTCTGGGGTCTAACATAATCGTTCCACCTCTCTCATAATAATCAAACAGCCACCGATTTTCAGCAATCATACCGTTGGTCATTTATATCTAATTATTATACTTGAAAAGAATGGTTTTTACAATGCCTAAATGTGCAAAAGAAAGCGGCGGACGCTGCCCGATGAGCGAATTAGCCGCCGAACAGACCAAAAAATTGGCCGAAACCTACACAAAACTGTTAGACGCGGCGCAAAAGCTGGAAAAAGCCGAAACCGCGCCGGAGTTTTTGCAGACCCGCGCCTGGCAGCGGGCAGAACGCGCCGGCCGCGCGCTGGACGCCATACTCTGCGGCTGGGAGGAGCAGACCTGCCCCGCCCTCTGCTTCGACTGCGCCTGGCAGCAAACCGAACGGAACCTGCTCATCATCAACACGATGACCCCCTGCAACCAATGGTTCGTGCCGGAGCTGTTCAATTTGAGCCGCGAGAGCAAGGATTAGCGTACATCAAAAAAAGAGGACGCCTGCCGCCCTCTTTTTTCTTCCTATTTTAACTTATTTAACTTGCGCCGCCAGCCTATCGACATACTTGCGGCAGATTTCGTCGGTCTCCGCCTCCACCATCACGCGGATCACCGGCTCGGTGCCGCTGGGGCGGATCAGCACCCGGCCGTTATCGCCCAATTCCTGCTCCGCCTGCTTGACTGCCGCTTTCAGGGCAGGGCTATTCAGCGCGGCTTCCTTATCCGCCACCCGCACGTTCTCCAGCAGCTGCGGATAGATACGCACCGGCGCGGCCAGCTTCGAAAGCATCGTCTTCCGCTCCAGTATCACTTCCATCAGCTTGATGGAGGTCAGCATACCGTCGCCGGTGCTGGCGTATTTGCTGAAAATAATGTGGCCGGACTGCTCGCCGCCCAGACGGTGACCGTTGGCCAGCATATTCTCGTAAACGTATTTATCGCCCACCGCCGTTTTTTCGTAGTCGATACCCAGCTCGTCAAACGCCTTGTAAAGCCCCATGTTGCTCATAACGGTGGTGACGACGGTGTTATTTAAGAGCTTGCCGCGCTCCTTCATGTAGCGGCCGTATATGTAAAGAATTTTGTCGCCGTCCACCACGTCGCCGTTTTCGTCCACCGCCAGGCAGCGGTCGGCGTCGCCGTCGTAAGCAAAGCCGACGTCCAGCTGCTCGCGCCGCACCAGCTCCTGCAAACCCTCGATGTGGGTGGAGCCGCAGTTCATGTTGATGTTGGTGCCGTCCGGCTCGGCGTTGATAACGTACGTCTTGGCGCCCAGCGCGTCGAAAATGCTTTTGGCCAACATCCAGCTGCTGCCGTTGGCGCAGTCCAGCCCCACCTTCATGCCGCGATAAGAGCGGATAGCCAGCGAGATGAGATAACCCATGTAGCGGTTGCGCCCGGCGGCGTAATCCACCGTGCGGCCGATTTCGTCTTTTTCGGCCAGCGGCATTTCGGGCGTTTTGCCGTCCAGATACGCCTCCACTTCAGCGATGGTCGCCTCGTCCAGCTTCTCGCCGCGGCTGTTGATCAGCTTAATGCCGTTATCATAGAACGGATTGTGGCTGGCCGAGATCATAATGCCGCCGTCAAAATCCTCCGTCCGCACCACATAAGCCACGCTGGGCGTGGTCGTCACGTGCAGCAGATAGGCGTCCGCACCGGAAGAAGTAAGCCCCGCGCAGAGGGCATATTCCAGCATATAGCTGGAACGCCGCGTGTCCTTGCCGATAACAAATTTGGCGCGCCCGCCCTTTTGCGCCTTATAATAGCCGCCCAGAAAGCGGCCGATCTGAAAAGCGTGCGCCGCCGTTAAGCCCCGGTTGGCCTCGCCGCGGAAGCCGTCGGTGCCGAAATATTTACCCAAAAGTATTCCCCCTTATGCCACGAGCAGAGGAAGCCCCGCCCGGTCTGTTCTGTTAATCATAGCATTTTCCGCGCCAAAATACAAGAGCGCCGCGCGGCCGGCGGCAGAAAACAAAATACGCTTTTACTTGACAAGCCTCGACATTATAAGCTATATTGGAGGTATAAAGGAAAAAGGAGTGATGTTATGAACCCTGTCAACCCGGAAGCCATCGGCTTGTTCGGCTTGATCGCTACCGTGCTCTGTTTCGGTTTGGAGCAGGTGGGCGTCGGCGTGAAAGGCGCCGACCATGAAAAGCTGACCCGTTCGCTTGGCTTCATCGCCATTTTATTTGGCGGCTGCGCACAGCTTTTCACCGCTCTTTGTATGTATCTGTTTTCCGTCGGCGGCGGCCACAGCATTTTCCTCGGCACAGTGTTTGGCTTCTTCGGCCTGTTCTGGGTGCTGGTCGGCCTGTTCTTCCTGAAAGGCGGCGATAAAAAGGTCATCGCCCATTTCTTCGCCGCGGGTCTCGTCCTCTGCCTGGGCTTCACGCTGAAAGCGTTTCAGGAGGGGCTGGTCTGGCCGCTGGGCGTCGATCTGATCGTGATCGACGTGCTGCTGGCAACATTGATCCCCGCATGGTACACCGGCAGCCCCGCGCTCACCAAGCTGGCGGGCGTCTGCAATATCGCCATCGGCATTATTTCGATGTTCCTGCTGTTCCCGGCCATCGGCCTGTAAAAAAAACTGCATATTAAAACCGAACAGCAGCGGGGCGCCGGCAAAGCGCCCCGTTTGTTGTGGCGGCAGCACAAGAAAATATTGCCCCGCCCAAGAAATTTACCGCAAAATCATTGACAACGCCGGGCTTTTTTTGTATAATAGCTAGTGCGTAATTAAAGGCCAACCCGTGGAGAGGTACCGAAGTGGTCATAACGGAGCGGTCTTGAAAACCGTCGCACAGTATTGTGTCGTGGGTTCGAATCCCACCCTCTCCGCCAAATTTTTGGGCGGGTATTGACATGGAGAGTTGGCCGAGTCGGTCGAAGGCGCTCGCCTGCTAAGCGAGTATACGGGCAAAAACCTGTATCGGGGGTTCGAATCCCCTGCTCTCCGCCATATTTTTCTTTTCAATGTAATTTGTGCTACTAGCTCAGCTGGATAGAGCGTCTGGCTACGGACCAGAAGGTCGGGGGTTCGAATCCCTCGTAGCACGCCAAAAAAGGTAGATATCCTTTAGGGTATCTACCTTTTTTATTGCAATTTCTCAGACGATAATTTTCACCTCGCTGCCGCCCACACGGTTTTTGGTGACGACGATCTGTTTATCGATCTGCTCTTTCAGCCCGCCGACGTGCGAGATGATACCCACCAGCCGCTCGCCCCCGGAAAGCCCGGCCAAAATGCGCACGGCCTGCGAGAGCGAACGTTCGTCCAGCGAGCCGAAGCCCTCGTCCACGAACATCGCGTCCAGCTGTATGCCCCCCGCGCTCATCTGGATCACGTCGGCCAGCCCCAGCGCCAGGGACAGCGACGCCTTGAACGCCTCGCCGCCGGAGAGCGTTTTCACCGGGCGGCTGGTGCCGTTATAATGGTCGATCACGTCCAGCTCCAGGCCGCTGCGGCTTTTCAGGTTAATGGCCTCCTCGCGCCGCACCAGCTCGTATTGGCCGTCGGTCATGGCGGCAAAGCGCCGGTTAGCCTGGGCGATAATGCGGTCAAAATACGTCCGCTGGATATACGTTTCAAACAGCAGCCGCTCTCTGCCGGGGATATTGCCGCCCGCCGCCTGCGCCAGCTGGCTCACGCTGCTCCAACGCTGCTCGGCGGCCTTGGCCTCGTCCGCCTGCTGCTTAAGCTTCGCCGCCTGGCGGGTGTTTTGCTCCAGCCGCCCGGCAATATGCCGCCGCCGGGCGATCAGCGCCTGACGCTCCGCCCCGGCTGCCTCCGCCTGCTGCTTAAGCGCGGCGCCGTCCTCCTGCGGCGCCTTGGCCAGCCGCGCGGTCAGCACTTCCTTGGCCGATTGCGCCGCCGCCAGTTTGGTGCGGCAGTCCTGCAAAGCTTTCTCCGCCTGCTGTTCGGCTTCGGCCAGCTTTTCCGCCTCCGCCCCGGCGCTTTTGATCGCCTTTTGCAGCTCCGCCCGGTCGGCATATTGCAGTTTGGCCTTTTTTGCCGCCGCCAGCTCGGCGGCGTTGGCCGTGCGGGTCTTGGCCGCCGCCTGCGCCTCGGTCAGCCGCAGTATGGCTGCCGCCAGCGTCTGCGCTTGTTCCGTAAGCTTCGGCTGCAATGCCTGCAATTCGTCACGCCGCGCGGCCTGCTGCCGCAAATTCTTTTCCTCGGCCGCCAATTTCGCCGCCGCCTGCTGCCGCTCGCTCAACGCCGCGGCAATACGCTCCTGCCAGGCAATCAATCCGTCCGCGTCGGCAGCGGGGTTATCCCCCAGCAGCTTGGCCGTTTGCTCCGCTGCCGCCGCAAACTCCGCGTCAAAATGCTCGCGCTCCGCCTTGCCGCGCTCCGCCAGCGTGGTCACCTCGGCGTTCAGCTGCTCCTGCCGCCCGCGCAGCTCTTTCACAGATTGCTCGGTGGGCGCCTGCTCCGGTAAATGCGCCGGGGCGGGGTGTTCCACCGCGCCGCAGACGGGGCAGGGCGAACCATCGGCCAAATCGCGCGCCAGCCAGCCCGCCTGCGCCGCCAAATATGCCTGCTCCGCCGCGCGGTGATCCGCCTGCGCCTGCAAATACGCCGTGTTTTTCGCCTGAAACTGCTGCCGAAGCCCGGCCAAATTCTGCCAGCCGCGCCGCAGCGCCGCCGCCTTATCCGCCAGCCCGCTTAAAGTGTCCGCCGCCGCCTGCGCCTGATTATATTGCAGCACCAAATCGCCCAGCCGCCTGTCCACATCGGCCAGCCCGGAAAGCTCCTTTTGGCAATCGTCCAGCCGTTTGGTCAACGCCGCCTGCGCTTTCTCCTGCGCCGTAATCTCCTGCCGCACCTCGGCCAAATGCTTATCCGCCGCGTGGAAATCCGCCAGCGCCTGTTCATATTCCTGATACAGCGGCAGCTGGTCGGCAAGCCGGCGCGCCTGCTCCGAAAGCTCCTCCCGCTTCGGCCGCGCCGCCACGCACGCCTGATACGCCGCCGTCAAAGAACGTACCTGTTCCAGCAGCTGCTGCACTTCCTGCTCGCGGTCGGCCAAAGCCTGTTTGTCCCGCGCCGCCTGCGCCGCCAAGCCAAGGCGCTGGTTCAAAACGGCCAGCTTGTCGTTCAGCCCGTCCTCCGCCGCCGCCAGCTGCTTATCCTCGTCCGCGTCCGCCGCGTTCTGCGCCGCGATCGCCGCCAGCAGCGGCGCAATTTCAGCGTTGCCGCCGCTCTTGCGCCATTCCTCCGCCTGCGCCGCCAGCTCCGTCCCCTCGTCATATTGCAAAGCGCCCGCCGCCGTAAGCTCGGCCTGCTTCCGACGCTCGTATTCCTCGCGGGCAAGGCTCGCTTCGCGGCTCAAACGCTCCTGCAAGCGGGCATAGCGCCCGGTATCGAACAGCCGCCGCAAAATTTCGCCGCGCTCCTGCGTATCGGCCAGCAGCAGCTTCATAAAATCGCCCTGCGCGATCATGGCAATGCGCGCAAACTGCTGGCGGGAAAGCCCCAAAAGCTGCTCCACCGCCTGCGTCACCTGGCGCGTACCGCTGACCAGCCGCCCGTCGGGACATTCCAGCGCGGCGTTTGCCCGCTCCGGCACCATTTTATCGCCCCGGTGCGCCGGCCGCAGATATTCCGGGTTGCGCTCCGCCCGGTAAACCTCGCCGCGATAAAGGAACGTCATCTTCACATAGGTCGGCACGTCCGCCGCCGCGTATTTGCTGCGCAGCCAGGCCGCCTCACGCGCGTCGCCGCTGGCCTCGCCGAAAAGGACGAAGCTGATGGCGTCGAACAGGGTCGTCTTGCCCGCCCCGGTGTCGCCGCAGATCAGGTACAGGCCGCTTTCACCCAGCGCCGCCATATCCAGCCGCACCCGCCCGGCATAGGGGCCGAATGCCGAAAGCTCCAAATCCAGAGGTCTCACGCCCGGTCGCCCTCCTCCCAAATTTCTTCTATTAAACGGACGAGCAGTTCGCGCTGCTCCGCCGCCAGCTTCTGCGCCGTCTGGGCGCGATAAAATTCCTCGAATAATTCCAGTGGCCGCTTGCCCTCCGGCCGGGCGGCCATAAGCGGGATATGCTCCGCCCGGGTGCGCGCGTTATCGTAATCCAGCTGCATCAGGTTGGGATACGCCTGGGCGAGCCGCAGCGCCGCGTCCAGCACGTCGGCCTCGTCCGTCAGCACGATATGCAGGTAATCCGCCGCCGCCTCGCCCTGCGCCGATACATAGGCCGGGGCGGTAAGCTCGGCAAACGTCCCCCGCATTTCCCGCATGTCATGCAGCGGCGTTATCGGTCTGGTATCGATACTCATGCCGCCGTCCGCCGCCAGCTCCACCAGCGTCACGCTTTTGGCCTGCCGCGCCTCGGAGAACGAATACTTCAACGGCGACCCGGCATAGCGCATTTTGGCAAAGCCGCCCGCCTGCTGCGCCCCGTGCAAATGCCCCAGCGCCACATAATCAAAAGCGGCAAACCGCGCCGCGTCCACGTTATCCAGCCCGCCGACGGCAAGCTCCTCCGAGTCGCACGTCGCGGAGCCGGTGATCAGCTGGTGCGCCAGCAGCACGTTCCGCGCCCCCGGGCGGAAGCGCACCTCCTGCATAATGCGCGCCACCGCCGCGTCATAATCAATGACGTCCGCCGCGTCCTCATAGCAGCGGCGCACCAGGAGCGGCTTCACAAACGGCAGCAGCCAAAAATCCACCGCCCCGAACTCGTCCGATAGCTCCACCCGCGTCACCGCGCCGTTAAAAGGCGGCGCGATGTAAACGCCCTGTTTGTTCAGCATCTGCGCGGCAAACGAGAGCCGCTCCGCCCCGTCGTGGTTGCCCGCGATGATCAAAACGGCCGGCACGAT
>CANQPG010000019.1 GCA_947625705.1 uncultured Peptococcaceae bacterium
CAAACAGCTGCACGGCTTCCGCCGCGGGCGTCGGCTTGTCATAAATATCCCCCGCCAAGAGAGCCGCCTGCGGCTGCTCGCGCCGCGCGACAGCCAATATCTGCCGGCAGGCGTTTTCCTGCTCGGCCAGCATGGGTATCTCATTCACCCTTTTACCCAAATGCAAGTCGGCCAGATGTAAAAGCTTCATTATTTACCCCCAAATTCGCGCTGTTTTGCAGCCACAACGCCCAACGCAAATATTATTACACAATATACGTATAAAATTACACATATTTTACCGCCCGCGCCGCCCAAAGCAACGTATCTGCCAGCAAAAATGCGCCCAAACGCTTTTATTTCGCGGCTTTTCGCGCTTCAGACAAAATTTGCGCCAAACTGCCGCTTTTTAGCAAAAAAGCAGGTAAAACGGCAAATTTATTCGGCTAAAGCAGCAAGTTTTTCACAATTTCCCGCACTTTTCCACCGAGTTTTCCACTGACGGTTAATATTCTACAAACCGCCAAAATAGCGGTTTCGCCGTTTTTCGCCCCAAAATAATCCACCGCGTGTATACAAAGGGCAGCGGGCGGGGTTTTGTTCGGCGGCTTGCAAATTCGATGTATAAAAGGCGAATTTGCCGGGGCAAAAAATTTGCCCCCATAAGCAACAGTTTATCACCCGGGGCGGGGCTTGTCAAACCCAGCGCTATTGCAATCTGCGGGCGGTTGTGCTAGAATAATATTATCTATTTTTTGGCACATAATCATAACGGGAGGTGGAAGCCCATGCAGATACGCGAATCGGCCGAAGATTATCTGGAGGCCATTTTGGTGCTGCGCCAGCAGAACGGCAACGTCCGCGCCATCGATATCGCCAACCACCTGGGCTTTTCCCGCCCCAGCGTCAGCATTGCCATGAAACACCTGCGCGAGAACGGCTATATCAGCGTTTCGGCAGACTCTCTGATCACGCTGACCAAAGAGGGCGCGGCCATCGCCGAGCGCGTTTATGAACGCCACCGGGTGCTTACGGAGTTCTTCTCGCGTCTGGGCGTGGCGGAGGATATCGCCAAGGCCGACGCGTGCCGGATAGAGCATGACCTGAGCCCCGAGACGTTCGCCTGTATCAAGGCGTTCTATCAGGAGAAACTGCAAAAAGACTGAGCCTTCCCGGCCAGTTTAAGATATTGGAGGCGGAAGATTTTATGGAGCTTAAAACCACACCGGAAGCAGCGGCGGCAAATACCGAAGCCAAAACCATGGCCGGCAATTTTATCCACGACGAGATCGACGGCGATTTGGCGGAGGGACGTTATAATAAGGTACACACGCGTTTCCCGCCCGAGCCGAACGGCTATCTGCACATCGGCCACGCCAAAAGCATTTGCCTGAACTTCGGCACGGCGCAGAAATACGGCGGCGTCTGCAACCTGCGCTTCGACGACACCAACCCCGCCAAGGAGGACGACGAGTATATCCGCTCCATCAAGGCGGACGTGCGCTGGCTGGGCTTCGATTGGGGCGAAAATCTGTTCTATGCCTCGGACTACTTCGATAAATTATACGGGTACGCGGTGGAGCTGATCAAAGCGGGCAAGGCATATGTCTGCGAGCTTTCCGCCGACCAGATGCGCGAATACCGCGGCACGATCGGCGTGCCGGCGCGCTCGCCCTGGCGCGACCGCCCGATCGAAGAGAGCCTTGACCTGTTTGAACGCATGAAAAACGGCGAGTTTGCCGACGGCCAGTATACGCTGCGCGCCAAGATCGACCTGGCCTCGCCCAACTTCGTCATGCGCGACCCGGTCATCTACCGTATCCAGCACAGCACGCACCACCGCACCGGGGACAAATGGTGCATTTATCCGATGTATGACTTTGCCCACCCGCTTTCCGACTCGCTGGAGGGCATAACCCATTCCATCTGCACGATGGAGTTTGAAATTCACCGCCCGCTGTATGAGTGGCTGATCGAAAACACCAGCTGCCCCACCAAAAGCCGTCAGATCGAATTTGCGCGGCTGAACCTGACGCATACCGTGATGAGCAAGCGTTTCCTGCGCAAATTGGTGGAGGAGGGTCATGTTTCCGGTTGGGACGACCCGCGTATGCCCACGCTTTCGGGGCTGCGCCGCCGGGGCTACACGCCCGAGGCGATCCGCGATTTCTGTGAGCGTATCGGCGTGGCCAAGGCCGAAAGCATGGTGGACGCGGCGCTGCTGGAGCACTGCCTGCGCGAGGACCTGAACACCAAGGCCGACCGCGTGATGTGCGTGCTTGACCCGCTGAAGGTGGTCATCACCAACTACCCGGAGGGTGAGCGCGAAATGCTGCCGGTGGATAATAACCCCGAAAAACCGGAACGCGGCAAGCGCCTTTTGCCGTTCTCCCGCGAGATCTACATTGAGCGCGAGGACTTTATGGAGGAGCCGCCGAAAAAGTTCTTCCGCCTGAAGCCGGGCGGCGAGGTGCGCTTAAAGGGCGCGTATATCATTAAATGCGAGGAAGTCATCAAAGACGCGGCGGGCAACATCACCGAGCTTCGCTGCACCTATGACCCCGAGACCAAATCCGGCGGCGCCAGCACCAAAAAGGTCAAAGCCACCATTCACTGGGTGAACGCCAACGAGTGCAAGGACGCCGAGGTGCGGCTCTATGACTATCTGTTCACCGCCGAAGACCCCTATGACGTACCGGAGGGCAGCGATTTTATCGACAACCTGAACCCCAACAGCCTGGAGGTGAAGCAGGCCAAGATCGAAAACCTGTTCCCGCTGCCGGGCGAGAAGTTCCAGTTCCTGCGGCACGGCTATTTCGCCACCGATCCGGACACCACCAACGACCATCTGGTGTTTAACCGTATCGTCTCGCTGAAGAGCAATTACAAGGGCTGATAATTTTTTTGGCAGGGTTCGGATAATACTTTTCCACTGATTTAGCGAAGCGGAGGTCATGAAGTGGAAAAGTTTTATCCGAGCCCCCGACAGAAGGAGGACGCTATGCATAAAAAGCTATATCGCTCCCGCAAGGACAGCAAGCTGTTCGGCGTCTGCGGCGGCATTGCCGAGTATTTTGACACCGACCCCACCATTATCCGCCTGCTGGCGATAATTCTGCTGTTCGTTTCGTTCGGCTGGGCGATCCTGATTTACCTGGCCGCCGCTTTCATCATGCCGCAGGACGACGGCTTTATCGACGTCTAAGCCGTCATGTATGACGACAAGGCCAAGGAACTGCTGAGCCGGCCGCCGTGGGGCAGCCATAACGGCCAAAAGCCCGCCACACGGCGGTATCAGCGCGTCCTCGCCCGGCTGGAGCGCCAATTCCCCGACATCGACCCGGCGGCGCTGCTGGGGCGGAACCTCGACGGCACGGTACACCGCGGCTCCAAGTGGTTTTACCCGATGTCGCGGCTGGCCGCGCCCCTTTTGGACAACGACCCGGCCAAAACGCTCTCCGCGCGGAGCGTTAAAAGGCGCGGCGGGCTGACCCACTGGCTGTTTCTGCACCTGGGCAAGTATTTTTTTGAGGGTATGCGCCAGCAGGTGGTGATCAAAGAGCCGCTGCCAAACGACGGGCGGCCGCTGATTTTCGCCCCGACGCATTATTTTATCCAGGAAACGCTGGCTTCCATTCTGCTGGCGGAAAAGCACGCCTTTCTGGTCTTTGGGACGCTGCCGCACTTCTTCAACACGCATTACGGCGCGGAGGCGTATCTGAACGGCTCGATACTGCTTGACCGCAAGGACAAGGCCAGCCGCCATGCCGTTATCGCCAAGGCGGAGCGGCTGCTGCAAGGCGGCACCGGCATTATTATCTACCCGGAGGGCGCCTGGAACAAAACCCCCAACCGCTTAATTCTGCCGCTGTGGCGCGGCGTTTTCCGCATCGCCCAAAAGACGGACGCCTGGATCATACCGATGGCGCATTTGGGCGTTAAGGACACCATTTATTCGGCGCGGCTGGCGCCCATCGACCACCGCAATTACACGGCGGAGGAGGAGCAGCAGGCGTTAAGCGACCTGCGCGACAGCATGGCCACCGGGCTTTGGCTGATGATGGAGCAGTTTGCCCGGACGACGCGGGCGGAGTTTTTGCAGGGCTGCCGCAGCATGGCGGAGCGGGCGGCGGAAATTGTCCGCGCACAGACATACACCAGCGGCTATTATTACGACCACAAGGTAGAGGCCGGGCCGAACGCGACTGACCTGCGTCTCCCCGGCGATCCGCGGCCGGCCGACGTCTGGCGGGCGGTGGCCGAGCTTGCAGTCACGCCGCGGAACGTTCACGCGGTGCTGTATGCGCGGCAGTTGTTGGACGAGGACTATCAACGAAGATATTAAAAAGGCAAGGTCTGAATTGACCTTGCCTTTTGTAGAAAAGAAACGCACTAGCACACCATCTGCTTTGTCGTGGGCTTGTTCGGCTCGGGTCACGCACCATCAGTGCAGTTCCCTCGCCTTGCAAGCCCACTTCGCGCATCTGGCGCACTATTGCGCTTCTTAAATAATCTTAATTACTTATGGAGAGCCTTGTTAGCAAAGAAATCTTTGCTCTCTTTAGCGACCACACCGGACAGCGCCACCAGCGCCACCAAGTTCGGGAACGCCATCAAACCGTTCAGCGCGTCGGCCAAAGTCCAAACAACGTCCAGCGCCAGGAACGGGCCAACCAGCACCGCCAAGATCCACAGGTAACGGTAAACCTTGACCACGCCCATGCTGCCGTTGGTCAGATACTCAACGCAGCGCTCCGCGTAATAATCCCAGCCCAGGATAGTGGTGAACGCGAAGAACGCCAAACTCAGAGTTACACAAAGCTGACCGATGAACGGAGCGAAGCTCATGCCTTCGCTGAACGCCCAGGAGGTAACGGCCACGCCGGTAACGCCGGGCTGGTGCCAGGCGCCGGTGATAACCAGGGTCAAACCGGTCATGGTACAAATGATGATGGTATCAATGAAAACGCCGGTCATCGAAACCAGACCCTGCCGTGCGCAGGATTTGGTGCTGGCCGCCGCCGCCGCGATCGGGGCGGAGCCTAAGCCTGCCTCATTGGAGAAGATACCGCGGGCAACGCCCATCTGGATAGCTTCCTTCATCACCGCGCCGGCAAAGCCGCCGACCGCCGCCGTCCCCGTGAACGCGCCGCTGAAAATAGCCGCAAACGCCGCCGGAATGGCCGAAGCGTGGGTGATCAGAATGGTAACGCAGACGACGATATAGAAAACGGCCATAAACGGCACAACTTTTTCCGCTACCTTAGAGATACGCTTGATACCGCCGATGATGACCAGCGCCACCAGGAACGCCGCGATAACTGCCGTCAGCGTCGTCGCCCAGGTATAGCCGGTTTCGCCGATAGTGAAAGCGATGTTGGCCTTGGTGGGGTCAAACAGACGCTCCACCGCGCCCGCGATGCCGTTGATCTGGGTCACGGTGCCGATACCAAGGAGACCTGCGCTGGCGCCGAAGAACGCGAACAGCTTAGCCATCCAGCGCCAGTTCTTGCCCATGCCGCGCTCTATGTAATAGAAAGGCCCGCCCAAAACGTGGCCGGTTTCGTCGATCGTGCGGTATTTGATCGCCAAAAGACCCTCGGCATATTTGGTGGCCATGCCGAAGAACGCCGCCAGCCACATCCAGAACAAAGCGCCCGGGCCGCCGGTGCAGATAGCCGTGGCCACGCCGACGATGTTGCCGGTACCGATGGTGGCGGAAAGCGCCGTACATAGCGCGCCGAAGCTGGTGACTTCGCCCTCGCCGCCTTCCTCATTCCTAAACATGAACCTTAACGCCTTGGGCAGATGAACCACCTGCACCAGGCCGGTGCGGATCGTCAGCAGGATACCCGTGCCGAGGATCAGTACCATCAGCGGAACGCCCCAGATCCAGCCGTCCACTAAACCGATAATTTCAGCGATTTTTTCACCCATTATTACAACCCCTCTCGATAATTCCCCTCAGGCGCCAAAAAACCGTCAACCAAACGGCAAAGGGCGCGGGTTAATGGTTAGATACTACCACAAACCAAAATCCATTACAAGGTTTTTTGCTCATGTATACAGAATAATTCTTCCGTGGGCGGACAAATGTTTTTTATGCGCTGGCAGCGAAACGCCATTATCACCGCAAATTATACGGCAAACGGGGCTTTTCACGCCAAATTCTTGACATGACGGGCGATTTGTGCCAGAATATAAACATATTTGCCCCACAAACGGGGTTATGGCATATATAACTATAAGGAAAGTGACATACATGATTTCAGTTGTGATCAACATTGTGACGGTACTGCTGGGCGGCACGCTGGGGCTGATCCTGGGGCGGCGGTTTCCGCAGAAGCTGGCCGACACGGTGATGCAGGGGCTGGCGCTCTGCGTGCTTTATATCGGTATCAGCGGGGCTCTGGACGGTCAAAACACACTTATTACCATCATCTCCGTCGCCGTGGGCGGCGCGCTGGGCGAGCTTTTGGATATCGACGGCAAGCTGAACGCCCTGGGCGAAGCGCTGGAGGATAAATTCGGCGGCGGCCAAACGTCGCTGGCCGAGGGGTTTGTTTCCGCCAGCATGCTGTTCTGCGTGGGGGCCATGGCCATCGTCGGCTCGCTGCAAAGCGGTCTCGTGGGCGACCATTCCATCATCATCGCCAAATCGGTGATCGACGGCATTGCCGCCGTGCTGCTGGCGTCGTCATTGGGCGCGGGGGTGCTGTTTGCCGCCGCGGCGGTGGGCATATACCAGGGGGCGATCGTGCTGCTGGCCGAATGGGTGCAGCCCCTTTTGAGCGACGCGGCGATAGCGGAAATGAGCTGCGCCGGCTCGCTTTTGATCGTGGCGCTTTCGCTGAATATGCTGAAGCTGACCAAGATCAAGGTGGCCAATTTTATCCCGGCGATATTTCTGCCGGTATTACTTTGTCTGTTCATAAAATAGGAAATAGCAAAAATTATTAAGAAAAAAAGAGTACTTTTTTATTTGGACGGGCTGTGCGTAAAGCACGGCCTGTTTTTTTTGGCGAAATTTGGGCAAGCCGCGGTGTTTTTGCCGCAACCGCCCGCATACAATACAGCAGAATTTTGCCCAAAAAGCAAAGCAAAAGGAGGATTATTTATGAAGGACAAAAGGCTGGTCAGAATTATCGGTCTGGTGCTGGTCATCGCCCTGTTGGGCTGGACGGCGCTGACCCTGCTGAATCAACCGCCCGCGCCCGACGCCGCCGCGCTGGGGGGTGAGGCTGCCGCCGCCTATGTGGAAGCGCAGGCGGCATATGAAGCGGAGGTGCAGCATGAATATGCCCTGCTGACGCTGGGGGTGCTGCTGGTGATCGCGTTTTTCTTCATCACCGAGGCCATACCCATTGCGTTTGCGGCCATGCTGATACCCTGCTATTACTCCGTCACCGGGATCATGAGCTTTAAGGAAGCGTTTTCCGGCCTGGTGGATAGCTCGGTGGTGCTGTTCGCGGGCATGTTCATCGTCGGCGGCGCCATGTTCCAGACGGGGCTGGCGCAGAAGATCGGTATCACCTGCGTGAAAGCGGCGGGCGGCAGCGAAACCAAGCTGGTGCTGTTCATCATGATCATCACGGGCTGCCTTTCCGCGTTTTTATCCAACACCGGCACGGTGGCCTGCCTGCTGCCGGTATGCCTGGGCATTGCCGACAGCAACCACATGAACCGCGGCAAGCTTTTAATGCCGCTGGCGGTGATGGCTTCTTCCGGCGGTATGATCACCATGGCGGGCACGCCGCCCAATATGTCGGCCGCGGCCACGCTGGAAAGCGCCGGCATACATTTCGGCTTCTTTGAATTTGCCTGGTTCGGCATACCCTGTGCGCTGATCTCGATCGCCTACATGATGCTGGTGGGCAACCGCCTGATCCCCGACCGCCGCTCGGCGCAGATCGTGGCGGACGAGGAAGACGGCAAGGTATACGACACCAAAAAGCAGATCATCTCCGGTGTGATCCTGCTGGCTACCATCTTCATCATGGCTACGGAGATCATCTCGCTGGCCACGGCGGCGGTGATCGGCGGCATTATCTGCGTGATAACCGGCTGTATCACCGAAAAAGAGGCGTATCAAAGCATTGACTGGATGACGATATTCCTGTTCGCCGGCGCGCTGGGGCTGGCCGAGGCGATGTCTAAGACCGGCGCGGGCGCGCTGCTGGCCGATAAGGTGGTGGGTTTGCTCGGCGGCTCGCCCAGCCCGTATCTGCTGATGGTGGTGCTGTTCCTGCTGGCAGGCAGCCTCACCCAGTTCATGTCCAACACGGCCGCGGCGGCGCTGCTCTGCCCGATCGGCCTTTCGATCGCCGAATCAGTGGGCGCAGACCCGACGGCAGTGGTGCTTTCGATCGGCTTTGCCTGCTCGGCGGCCTACGTTACGCCGGTGGCCACGCCGCCCAACACCATGGTTTACGGCCCCGGCGGCTTCCAGTTCGTGGATTATGTTAAGGTGGGGCTGCCGCTGCTGCTGGTGGTGGGAACGCTGGCCTGCATCATCGTGCCGCTCGTCTGGCCGTTCTTCCCCGCGGCGTAAGCGAAAGCCTTATGGGATCCTTACCACGGGGGTTTTCCAGACAATATATATAATATGAAAAAAAACAGCTTGTACTGCGGCTAAATCGGCGGCAAAATCGCAAAATTCTCTTGACATTGACGGTTAAATTAGGTATCATCAAGGTGATCGTATCAGATGGTTTTGCGTTATGGCAAAGTTTTGCGCTTACATAGGCAGCGCTTTCGGCGACAAAAGGCAGATAGAGCCGCGCCTCGCAGTCACTTATATGAAGCTTGTATAGAGTGACTGCCAGAGCAGGGGCGGGGCTTTGGCCACAGGCCGCCGGGGGCATTTTGCCGGAAAGCTTTGGCGGCGCACGTGCTGAACATTTGGCCGCCGCAAAGCCCCGAAGAGAACAGCCGCAGGCAAGCCGGAAAATAGCAATTATTCATTCATTATCTGTTATTATCTTTGCCCACGGCAACCTCATAAGGGCGGGAATGGCTTCCGCAAAGCCCAAGACACGGTACAATAAAAAGAATCGAGGTTGCAATTATGAAAGACAAACGTTTAGTGCGCATCATTGGCCTTGTACTGTTTGCCGCTCTGATTGTATGGACGGTCATGACCATCATGGGTCAGCCGGCAGCTCCCGACCCGGACGCTCTGGGCGGTAAGGAAGCTGAAGCATACACCACTGCGTTGGCGGATTACAATGCTGAGATCCAGCACGGTTACGCGTTGCTGACCTTGGGCGTTCTGGTGGTTATCGCTTTCTTCTTCATCACGGAAGCATTCCCCATCGCCATGTCGGCAATGATGATCCCCTGCTATTATTCTGCGTTCGGTATTATGAAGTACAAAGATGCTTTCTCCGGCCTGACTGATAGCTCGGTAATCCTGTTCGCCGGCATGTTCCTGGTCGGCGGCGCCATGTTCCAAACCGGCTTGGCACAGAAAATTGGTATTACCTGTGTTAAGGCGGCCGGCGGTAATGAGACCAAGCTGATCCTGTTCATCATGATCATCACCGGTCTGCTGTCCGCTTTCTTGTCCAACACCGGTACTGTTGCCTGCTTGCTGCCCGTTTGCTTGGGCATTGCGGATTCGCAGGGCATGAACCGCCCGAAGCTGTTGATGCCTCTGGCAATGATGGCTTCTTCCGGTGGTATGATCACCATGGCTGGTACTCCTCCGAATATGTCTGCCGCTTCTGCTTTGGCAATGGCTGACATTCAGATGGGCTTCTTCGATTATGCTTGGGCCGGTATCCCGATCGCCATCGTTACCATCATCTACATGATGCTGATCGGCAACCGCCTGATCCCCGAACGTCATTCTGATATGCAGATGTCGGACGAAGAAGAAGGCAAAGTATACAGCACCAAGAAACAGGCTATCTCCGGTATCGTTCTGATCGTCGTTGTTCTGGTTATGGCTTTCTTCACCGATTACATCGGCTTGGAAACTGTGGCTGTTATCGGCGGCTTGATCTGTGTATTCACCGGCTGCCTGACTGAGAAAGAAGCTTACCAGTCCATCGACTGGACGACCATCTTCCTGTTCGCAGGCGCTTTGGGCTTGGCCAACGCCATGAAGACCACCGGCGCCGGCGCTCTGTTGGCTGACAAGGTTGTTAACCTGCTGGGCGGCTCGCCGAACCCCTACGTGCTGATGGCTGTTCTGTTCGTTCTGGCCGGCGGCCTGACTCAGTTCATGTCCAACACCGCTGCGGCGGCTCTGCTCTGCCCCATCGGTTTGTCTATCGCTCAGAGCTTGGGCGCTGACCCGACCGGCGTTGTGCTGGCGATCGGCTTCTCCTGCTCCGCTGCGTACTGCACGCCTGTTGCTACCCCGCCGAACACCATGGTTTACGGCCCCGGCGGCTTGACCTTCATGGACTACGTAAAAGTCGGCGTTCCGCTGTTCTTGCTGGTTGGCGTAGTCTGCATTATCATCATTCCGATCATCTGGCCCTTCTTCCCGGGTGCATAAGATAACCGCGAATGATGTAAATCAAGCAACTGAAAAGAGACCCCGTATGGGGTCTCTTTTTTATGGGTGGGGTAAAATTGACAATTTTTTCGCTGCGCGCTATAATATACGCAAGGTGCTGCTTATAACGGTAGGCGGTTAGCTCACTTCCCAGCGAGGGAGGTGATTTTTATGGCAGAATTATTGCAAATGTTACTTATGCTTTTTAATAAGGACGTTTCCGAAATTCGTATAACCATAAAAAAGAAATAACCGCCACACTCCACTGTTCGGTTATTTCTTTTTTTAACCAACACTAGGAGCTAACCGCTTATCGGCAGCGCCTTTCTATTGCTATTATATACTAACGTGAGTATAAATGCAAGCATTCTCCGTAAATTTTCCGTCTAATAAGCGCCGCCCCAAGCAGCGGCGCTTTGCTTTTCCCTCTGGATTTTCGCCGCCCGCTCTGCTATACTGATATTACCAAATGCTGTGAGGTGTTAAATTATGGAAAAATGGACGGAATACGGTATAGATTTTTTGGCGAATGACGTTGACCCGAGTGCAGCGATACCTGACTGGCTGACGCTCTCCGCCGTGGCGGGCGTGCCGAAGTTTCACGCGGCCATGCCGGGCTATGCGCCTACGCCGCTGCTGAAGTTAGCTAATCTTGCCAAGGCAGGCAATGTCGCAGGGGTGTACGTGAAAAACGAAGCGCCGCGCTTTGGCCTGAACGCGTTTAAGGTGCTGGGCAGCAGCTACGCGATCAGCCATACTATCTGCCAAAAGCTGGGGTTAAGCCTGGACGAGGTGGGCTTCGCCGGGCTGAAGCGGCAAAACCTGCAAGACATGGTGTTCGCCACCGCCACCGACGGCAATCATGGCCGGGGCGTGGCCTGGGTGAGCCGGGAGCTGGGCTGCCCCGCCCACATTTATATGCCCGCCGGCACCGAACCGGAGCGCGCCGAGGCTATCCGCGCCTTTGGGGCGGAAGTGACCGTGACCGACCTCTGCTATGATGACACGGCGGCGCTGGCCAAGGCGCAGGCGGAACAAAACGGCTGGACGCTGGTGCAGGACACCTCTTTCCCCGGCTATGAGGCGATACCCAAGCTGATTATCCAAGGTTACGCGACGATGGCGGCGGAAATTGCCGACCAACTTGCGCCGGAGGAAGCCCCAACGCATATCTTTTTGCAGGCGGGCGTTGGCTCGATGGCGGGCGGTATGCTGGCCTGCCTTATGCAGCGTTACCCTGCCGCCAAATTCATCATACTGGAGCCAAAGAACGTGGCCTGCTGCCTGCTGGCCGCCGAACAGGGCAACGACGCGGCCTGCGTCCCCGGCGTGCAGCAAACCATTATGGCGGGGCTGAACTGCGGCACGCCCTGCCCGCTGATCATGCCTCTCTTACGGGAAAAGGCCGCCTATTTTATCGGCTGCCCGGATTATGTGGCGGCGCACGGAATGCGGCTGGCCGCCCGCCCCACGCCGGGGGACGCGGCCTATACCGCCGGGGAGTCCGGTGCGGTGGGGCTGGGCATTTCGGCGCTGCTGCTCTCCGAGAAGCTCTCGCAGAGCCGCGTCAAACTGGGTATCGACGCGGGTTCCCGTCTGCTCTCGCTGAACACCGAGGGCAGCATGGCGCCCAGCGTCTGGCGGCAGATCGTGGAGCATAACGCCTGCCCGCTGCCGGAGGGCGTATGTTAGACTTCAAGCCGATAACGCTGGCCGATAAATCGCTGATCAACGGCTATCTGGCGCAAATTCAGCCGACCATTATCGAGCAGTCGTTCAACACGCTGTTCCCGTGGCAGCAGCCCCATGCCTACCATTTTGCGGTGTTTGAGGACTGGCTGCTGCTGCGTACCACGTATCAGGGACGGACGAGTTTTCTGCCCCCGGTGGGGCCGGCGGCCGGTTATGCCCGCGCGGTGGACGCGCTGGCGCAGTATGCCGACGCGGCGGGACTGCTGCTTTGCTTCAGCGAGGTGACGCGCCCCTTTGCCGAGCGGCTGCACCGCGCCCGGCCGGAATTTTTCCAGACGTTTAGCGACCGCAACGCTGCCAACTACGTCTACAATATCGAAGATCTGACCAACCTGTCGGGGAAGAAGTATCACGCGCAGAAAAACCTGCTGAACAGCTTTAAGCGCAATTACCCGGATTATCAGTTCCGCGCCGTGACCAAGGAAATGCTGCCGCTTTGCCGCGAGCAGCTGGCCTTTTGGTGCGAGCAAAACAATTCCACCAGCTTCCCCACGCTGTTACAGGAGCGCGTGGCCATTGAGCAGATGTTCCGCCACTGGGGCGAGCTTGACCTCTACGGCGCGGCGATCATGCTGGCCGGGCGGGTGGAGGCGTTTGCCATTGCCGAGATTTTGAACGACGACACCGTGGCGATCCTGATCGAAAAGGCGAACAGCGACGTCAAGGGGCTATACAGCGCCATCAACCAGATGTTCCTGGCCGAATACTGGCAGGATTTTCAATTCGTCAACCGGGCGGAGGACTTGGGGCTGGCCAACCTCCGCCGCACCAAGCTGGGCTATCTGCCCTGCCGGCTGGAGATGAAATACTGGCTGGTGCCGGCAGGCTGGGCGAAAGCGAGGCGGCACCATGCCTGAAACTGCGCATAAAAAAATCGTTATCCGCCCGCCGCAAACGGCAGATCTGCCCGCCATGCAGGCGCTTTGGCGCGCCGCTTTCCCGGAGGACAGAGAGGGCGCTTTCGTGCCGTGGTATTTTGGGGAGCGTTACCGTGCCGACCGCGCCTGGCTGCTGCTGGCGGACGGTAAACTGGCCGCGATGGCCTACGCACCGGACGTGACCATGCAGATTGCCGGGCGCAGGATACTGCTGCCCTATGTGCAGGGCGTGGCGACGGCGGCGGCATACCGCCGGCAGGGCTATTGCCGCCGCCTGCTTGGGCATATGAAGCGGGAGCTGGCCGCGCTCGGCTATCCCGTCTGGCTGCTGAAGCCGTTTAAGGCGGAATTTTACCGGCCGCTGGGCTTCCGCTTCTTCGCGTATCTGCGGCGGTATAATTTAGACTTCAACGAGTGCTTTTGGCAGCCGCCCAGCGGTGATTTCCGTCTGGTGCATTACCTGAACCCGCCTGCCGCGGCGCCTGACGCGGCAGAAATTTACGCCGGGTGGCTGCGGCAATTCCCGGTGTGGGCGCGGCGCAGCGAAGCAGACTTCCGCCTGCTGCTGGCCGATCATCTGGCTGACCGGGGTATGCTGCTTACGGCATACCGCGGCGAAAAACCGCTGGCCTACGCGCTTTATACCACCACGGCGGACGGCGTCTTCCTGCGGGAGCTGGCATACAGCAGCGGCCGGGCGGGGCAGGCGATACTTTCGCGTCTGGCGGCGGATTACCGCGAGGACACGCCCAAATGTGTGGCCATCATGCCGAACAATTCGGCGCTCTGCCGCCTACTGCCCGAGACCAACGCGGGCTGGCAGGTGCTGCCGTTTGCGATGTGCGCCCCCTTGACGGCGGCAGGGCGGGAATGTTACAATCTAATCATGGATAGCGCGGCATATTTTTACGAGTATTTTTAAGGAGCGGACATGGCAAAAAAACGGCGCAAGCTGCGGCAAGAAGTGGTGCTGGCGTTTTGCACCCTGCTGGTGATAGTCTGCGGGGTGATATTAGTCGCGCCGACTTATATGAACGACCCACAGGACGATATGCAGGATAACGAAATTCGCCAGAAGATGGTGAGCGAGGAAAATATCGACGAGCTGCTGGGGCAGAAAAATATCAACATCGGCGAATCGACCAAGATACGCTCGCTGCTGCGCGACAAGCTGCCGGCGGGGCTGTTCCTCAGCACTTTCGACATCACGCTGGACAAATTGACGGTGAAATACGCGCTGACCGAGCGCTCGGAAAAAACGGCGGAGGATTACGCCGCCTTTTGGACGGAGGATAACTGCCAGCAGATCGTGATGTATAACACGGCGGCGCTGTTCGTGCTGGTGCGCAATCTGGAAATTATCGAAATTGACGTGGAGGGCTACGCCTATCCCAGCTGCATTGTCACCCGCGCCGAGGCGGACGCGCTGTTCGGCCAAAGTTTGGCCGATATCGCCGACGCCGAAGCGTGGCAGAACGTGCTGATCACGGGCGGCGTTTACAGCGAGGAAGCCCGCGCCGCCTTTTTTGCCGCCCACCCGCTGGAACGCACCGCAGCCGCCGCGCCAAGCGAACAAAACTGACGGAGAGATATGAGTATGGATTTTCGTGAAGCGCTGAGCCGCGAGCTGCTGGCTCGCTGCCGGGAACAGGGGCTGACGCTCTCGCAGCTGGCCGAAAAAAGCGATGTTCCGCTTTCTACCCTAAAGAATATCATCGCCGGGCAAAGCCGCAATCCGGGCATACTGACACTGGGCGCGCTTTGCCGGGGGCTTAACATCACGCTGGCCGATTTCATCAGCCGGGCGGAAGCGCAAGCCCTGCCCGGAACCCGGACAGAGACACCGCAATATAATAGAGAAAGCGCCGAAAAGGAGTGATTTTCAATGTGTTCCACCCTTAAATTCTGCAAAATGCACGGCTGCGGCAACGATTTTATCATGGTGAACGGCTTTTCCGAGCAGCTGCCCGCTGACCGCGGCAGCCTGGCCGAACGGCTTTGCGACCGCCACTTCGGTATCGGCGCGGACGGACTGATCACGCTGGAACCGGAGGAGGGTTATGACTTCCGCATGCACATTTACCAGCCGGACGGCTCGGAGGCCGAAATGTGCGGCAACGGCAGCCGCTGTGCCGCCCTGTTTGCCCGCCAGCAGGGTATCTGCGCCAACGCTGAGCTGAAAATCGCCACGCTGGCCGGGCTGATCCGCCCCGCCATATTGGAAGCGGACGCCACCCGCGGGCTGGTGCGGGTGGATATGGGGGCGCCGAGGCTCAACGCCCGCACCATTCCCTGCACGATCCCCGGCGATACGGTACTGGAGCAGCCGATGGAGATATCCGGGCGGGAGTTCCGCTTCTCCGCCGTCTCGATGGGCAACCCCCACGCCGTCATCTTCCTGGACGTGCCGCCGCAGCAGTTCGCCGTAACGACATATGGGCCGCTTTTGGAGCGGCATGAGATCTTCCCGGCCAAGGCCAACGTGGAATTTGCCCAGGTGTTGGATCGCCACACCATCAACATGCGCGTTTGGGAGCGCGGCGTCGGCGAAACGCTGGCCTGCGGCACCGGCGCCTGCGCCTGCGCGGTGGCGGCCATTTTGACCGGGCGGGCGGAAGCGCCTGTTACCGTGAAGCTGGCCGGGGGCGAATTACAGATCGCCTGGGAGCAGGGCGGTTCGGTGTTTATGACGGGGCCGGCGGAAATCAGCTTCAGCGGCGAGGCGTCGCTTTGACCGGCGCGCGCAAGAAGCTGGGCGTGGCGTTCGGCGGCGGCGGTATCCGCGGCATGGCGCACATCGGCCTGATGGAGGAGCTGGACAAACGCGGTATCCGCCCCGATATCATCTCCGGCACGTCGATCGGCGCGCTGATGGGGGCGCTCTACGCCTGCGGCTATCAGGGCAGTTTTCTGGCGGCTCTCTTGGAAAACATCAACCTGAAGCAGATCATGAACATTTCCCCCTCCACCAAGGGGCTGATCAGCGGCAGCAATTACGCCGAGTTTGCCAGGCTTTTGACCCGCGAGCGCAACATCGAGGATCTGCCCACGCCGCTTCGCATTATCGCCACCGACCTTGACCGCGCCGAGATGACCGTTTTTGACAAGGGACCGATTTGGCGGGCGGTGCACGCGTCCTCCGCCATACCCGGCGTGTTTGCCCCGGTGGAATATCAAAACACGCTTTATGTGGACGGCTGCCTGTGCGACAACTGCCCCTGCCAAATCTTGCGCGACATGGGCGCCGAGGTGGTGGTGGCCGTCGATCTGGACACCCTGAAAAGCGAGGAGCCGCCGGTGAACCGCCAGAACATCATCAACATTTTGCAGCGCTCGATCGACGTGATGGGCAAAAAGAACAGCAGCGCCCACCTGGCCGACGTCTGCCTGACGCCAATGGAGGAGTATATCCCGTCCATCGACCTGGCCAAAGCGGACTGGGCGCTGGAATGCGGCCGCCGCGAGGCCGCCGCCAAAATCGAGCAGATCATGGCGCTGCTCTGAAAACCCGGCATAGCAAAAGCCCCCTCAAACGAGGGGGCTTAAATTTTAGCCTTTAATCAGATTGCGGTATAGCCGCCGTCGACGGCGATATTCTGGCCGTTGACGTAAGACGAGGCCGGCGAAGCGAGGAACAGAGCGCAGGTATCAAGCTCGCCCTCCTTGCCGTAACGCCCCAGCGGGATAGCGCCCTGGGCATAGGCGGCAAACCAATCGGTCTCCAGCGTTTCCTTGGTGAGCGGCGTCCAGAAATAACCGGGGCAGATGGCGTTAACGGTGATGCCCTCCTTGCCCCATTCGGCAGCCAGCGCGCGGGTCAGGTTGACCACGCCGCCCTTGGCCGCGTGATACGGCGCGCAGGTGGCGGCCATATTGCCCACCAGGCCGTACATCGAGGCGATGTTGATAATGCGGCCGTAATGCGCCTTGATCATCTCCTTGGCAAACTCACGCGCGCAGACGAACGTGCCGAACAAATCGATTTTCAGCTCGTTGTTGAACTGGTCGTCGGTGATATCCACCGCCGGGGCAACCGCGCCGGTGCCGGCGTTATTCACCAGAATATCGACCCGCCCAAACTTGGCCATGACCGCCGCCACCGCGCCGCGTACCCTCTCCGCGTCGGTGATGTCGCAGGCCAGCGGCAGCGCCTGCACGCCGAATTCCTGCTCGATCGCCGCCGCGTTCTCCTCCAGCAAATTCAAACGGCGCGCCAACAGCACCACATTGGCGCCCTGGCTGGCAAACGCCTTGGCCATTTGCAGCCCCAAGCCCGTGGAAGCCCCGGTGACGACTGCGGTCTGCCCGGTCAAATCGAAATAGTTTTTCATGTGTTTTTTTCCCCTTTTCCCTTTTAATATGTAATTATTGCGCTTTTTCCTCGTCCGCGATCAGCGCGTGCTGTTCCGCCAGCGCGGCGCAGCGGCCAATCAGCTTCATGCAGTTCTTTTTGCGCTCCTTACATTCAAAATCACCGAAGGGATCGCAAAGCTCGCGGCAGATCAGGGTGCCGTATTCCGCCTCGATATCCTTGATCAGCGCCGCCACCTTGGGATAAATATCCTCTTGCAGCTCGCAGATACGCTCGTCCATGCTCGCCTTGGCGAACGGGTCTTCCCGCCCCACCACGGTTGAAAGCGCCATCACCGCGCCGGCCACCGCGCCGCAGTTGTTCTGGGTATGACCCATGCCGCCGCCGAAGCCGGTGCAAAGCGTGATCGCCTCGCGGGGAAGCGTCGTGCCGTGCACGTCAAAAAACGCGGCCAGCACACATTCCGAGCAGTTCAGCCCCTGCTTGAAATAGCCGCGCGCGGCCTGCTCCGCCTGTTCCACCGGCGTCAAAACTTTCTCTTCCGTCATTTGCAAAACCCCCTTACAGCAAAATAATACAGCAAAATTCGCGGCTTGTGCCGCCCTACTCTTACATCATAACATACGCAGCGGCCATTTGCAATCGGCAAAATCCGACCGCTTGCTTACGGCGGCTGTTTGTGCTAAAATAGCCGCATAGGAGATGATTTGTATGCTTAAATTTGCGGAAATGCCGGATACCGTGCTGCAAAATTTCAACGGCGGCGACGGCGCGGTTTCGGCCAAAATGTTCAAGGACGACAAGGTGCGTATCATGCGCGCCACCATACCGCAGGGAAGCTCCATCGGCAGCCACACCCACGCCACCAGCTGCGAGGTGGTTTATGTGCTTTCCGGCCAGGCCAACTGCCTGATCGACGGGCGGGAGGAGATCGTCCGCGCCGGGGAGTGCCATTACTGCCCCAAAGGCTCCACCCACAGCGTCAAAAATGTTCTGCCGGAGCCGTTAGAGGCCGTCTGCGTGGTACCGGAACAATAAAAAAGAGACCCGCCAGGGTCTCTTTTTTTTACCATATGCCCAGGATATGCTGCATCAGCAGGCTCACCGCCGTGATACCCACCCAGCAGCAGGCGCCGAGCAGTATCGGCTTGCCGCCGCTTTTCACCAGCTTGACGATGTTGGTATTCAGCCCGATCGCCGCCATCGCCATAATAATGCAGAATTTGGAAAGCGACTTGAACGGCGCAAACACCGCCTGCGGCACGCCCAGCAGCGAGCAGACGGTGGTGATACAGCTGGCCAGCACAAAATACAGAATGAACATCGGGAATATCTGCCGCAGGTTGACGCCGCTGCCCTTGCCGCCCGCTTTACGGCCTTGCAGCAGCGCCAGCGCCAGCACAATGGGGATAATGGCCAGCGTCCGCGTCAGCTTGACGATGGTGGCGGTATCCAGCGCGTTCGCCCCGGGGTGCAGGCCGTCCCAGGCCGCGGCCGCCGCCGTGACCGACGAGGTATCGTTCACCGCCGTGCCCGCGAACAGACCGAAGCCGTCGGTGGAAAGCCCCAGCGCCATGCCCAGCGTCGGGAATATCAGCGCGGCCAGCACATTGAACAGAAAAATGACGGATATCGACTGGGCGATTTCCTCATCGTCCGCCCCCACCACGGGCGCCGCCGCCGCGATGGCCGAGCCGCCGCAGATGGAAGACCCCACGCCGATCAGCGTCGCCACATTACCGGGCATTTGCAGCCGCCGCGAGACGAACCAGGCGACCAGCAGCGAGGTGGTGATCGTGGCAACGATGATGGGCAGCGACTGCGCGCCCACCTTGGCGATCTCCGACAAATTCAGGCCGAAGCCCAGCAGAATTACGGCGTATTGCAGGATTTTTTTTGACGTGAACGCGATACCCTTTTGCAGGCGGCTTTTATCCGGCAGCAAAAGGGTTAAAAGCATACCCGCCAAAATGGCGAACACGGGGCCGCCCACGATCGGGAACGCTTTGCCCAGCCACCAACAGGGCAGCGCAATCAGCAGGCACAGCGCCACGCCGCGCCCGGCGGCTTTGATGAAATCGGCCAACATATAAAACCTCCCGGTAAACTGCTGCATAATATAAAAATAGGGCGCACCTGCGGCGCACCCCTTATTTAGCTGGTCGAGGTGACAGGATTCGAACCTGCGGCCTCTGCGTCCCGAACGCAGCGCTCTACCAAACTGAGCCACACCTCGTTAAGCCTGTATATTATAGCATAGATTTCCGACTTTTGCAATCATTATTTTTGAAAATTTTTGTAAAAAAGCTTGACATCAAGCGGATTTTATGCTATTATCACTTTAGCATGATAAAGCATTAAACAGCGCGGCCGCCCGGCCGGGGTTTAATGCCGCAAAAACAATAGAAAAAGAGGGAGAGAATTATGAAAAAACTTTTGTTGCTTTTAAGCTGCCTGCTGCTGACGATGGGCATGATGGCCGGCTGCGGCGGGGACGATAAACAGCCCGCTGACACCAACACCGGCGAAGCCACCGGCTGGGATTACATAGCCGATAAGGGCGAGTTGATCGTCGGCCTGGACGACACGTTTGCGCCGATGGGCTTCCGCGACGAGGAAAATAATCTGGTGGGCTTTGACATCGACCTGGCCAACGCCGTGGGCGAACAGCTGGGCATTACCGTCACTTTCCGCCCCATTGATTGGGACGCCAAGGATATGGAGCTTTCCAGCAAGACCATCGACTGTATCTGGAACGGCATGTCGGCCACGCCGGCGCGTATCGAGGCTTATACGCTGACCAAAAAATATCTGAACAACAAGATCGTTATTATGACGCTGGACGAGAACCTGAAAGTTGCCGCCGCCGAGGATCTGGCGGGCGTAACGCTGGGCACCCAGGCCGACAGCTCGGCGCTGGAAGCCATGCAGGCGAGCGACGTTTGGGAGACCATCAAAGACAATGTGACCGAATTCCCCACCTATGATGAAGCGCTGCTGGCCATGCAGGGCGGCCGCGTGCAGGCTATCGTGGTGGATCAGGTTCTGGGCGAATACAAGAACGCCAACATGGGCGGCGAGATGAAAGTCTGCGATTTCGACTTCGGCGATGATTTCTACGCTATCGGCTGCCGCAAGGGCGAAACCGATGTGGCCGATAAGATCAATGAGGCGATCCAGACGCTGATCGATAACGGCACCGCTGCGGAAATTTCCGAGAAATGGTTCGGCACCAACATCGTTATTCTGGAAGATTATTGATTTAACGCATAAAAACAAGCTTGCGGCAAGGCTACGTTATTCCGGCCTTGCCGTATTCTTGCCTTAGGGATTGATTTGATTATGGAAACTTTCGATTACGTTGCGCGGATACTGCCCGCTCTGCTGGAGGGCACCAAAATCACGCTGGTGGTGTTCTTTGCCACGCTGCTGCTGGCCATTCCGCTGGGGCTGCCGCTGGCGCTTGGCAGCGATTGCCGCTGGCGGCCGCTGCGCTGGTTCTGCCGGGGTTATGTGGCGCTGTTCCGCGGCACCCCGCTGATGCTGCAGCTTTTTTTCATCTATTATATGCTGCCGATCTATTTTAACATTCTGCTGCCGGAGCTGACCGCGGCCGTTATCACGTTTGTGCTGAATTATGCCGCCTATCTTTCCGAGATCTACCGCGGCGGTATCGGCTCGATCGAGCGCGGCCAGTACGAGGCGGCCACCTGCCTGGGGCTGACCTCCTTTCAGACGATGTTCGGCGTGATCATACCGCAAACGGTAAAGCGGGTGCTGCCCGCCGTCACCAACGAGACGATAACGCTGGTGAAGGATACCGCGCTGGTTTCGGCTATCGGCGTGGCCGATCTGATGAAAAACTCGCGCTCTGCCGTCAACCGGGACGGCAGCACGATGGCCTTTTTGGTGGCGGCCATCATTTATCTGCTGCTGAATGTGGTTTTAACCAAGTTTTCCTATTATTTGGAAGAGCGTTTCTCGCGCCATGAAGCAAAAGAGACCCGTCTGGAAAGGAGGACGCTATGGCATTGACAGACAGACCGATCATCGAGATCAAAAACGTCACCAAGCGCTTCGGCAGTTTAACGGCGCTTGACGACGTATCCCTGAGCGTCCACCGCGGCGAAACGGTGGCCATCATCGGCCCCTCCGGCAGCGGCAAAAGCACCCTGCTGCGCTCCATCAACAATCTGGAGCAGATCAGCAGCGGCGAAATCGTCATCGACGGCCAAACGCTGGCCGCCACGCCGCATGACCGGGCGGAATACGTTTCCGAGAAAGAAATTCGGCAGATCTGCGGCGAGATCGGCATGATCTTTCAGCATTTCAACCTGTTCCCGCACATGACGTGCCTGCGGAACATCACCTATGCGCCGATCAAGGTGAAGAAGCAGCCCAGGGCGCAGGCCGAAGCCGAGGCGCGGCGGCTGCTGGAGCTGGTTGGCCTTTCCGACAAGGCGGACGCTTATCCGTCGCAGCTTTCCGGTGGGCAGAAGCAGCGCGTGGCGATTGCGCGGGGGCTGGCGATGAACCCGGCGGTTATGCTGTTCGACGAGCCAACCTCGGCGCTTGACCCGGAAATTACCGGCGAGGTTTTGGCCGTGATGAAGCGCCTGGCCGAGGCGCAGATGACCATGCTGGTGGTGACGCACGAGATGGGCTTTGCCCGCGAGGTGGCTGACCGCGTCATTTTCATGGCGGACGGGCGCATTATGGAACAGGGCGACCCGCAGCAGATTTTTGAAAATCCGCAGAGCGAACGCCTGCAAAACTTCCTCCGCTCGATCATACGCAGCTAAAAAAAAGCAAGCCCCCTCGTTTGAGGGGGGGGCTTTTGCTTTTCAGTCGCGGAAATCAAATAAATCCTTGGGCTTGATTTTGAATACCTCGCACATCTTGAACAACAAATCGAAAGAAACACCGACATTGCCCAGCTCAATCATACCGATATGCGAGCGTGATATATCCAAAAGCTCGGCCAGCTCCAACTGCGTCAACCACATCATTTTACGGTAATAAACCACATTTAAGCCAAATTTGCGGTATAAATCAGCATATTTTGCTTCCATCACGCATCACCTCTTATATAGCATAAGAGAAATTTCCTTAAGGTTAAACCATTTCAAAATGCCATATGACATTGACAGTCAACATATTTAATGTTAAACTATTAATAAGAAAATATACAGCGGCTTAAGGGTGTGTATGATGACTGATAAAGAGATATTGCGCTGGTGTTTTCAATATTTGGAAAGCAAAGACTGCCTGAAACTTGATAAATCCACGCGGGACGATTTATTGCAGCAAATAAACACGCCCGGGCTGACTTTGGCGGAAGAAATGCGTCTGCAATGTCGGCTTGTTAGCGTTGAAGCCAGCATAGGCATCAATATGGCAAAAATGCTGGGGATCGAAGAAATGTTCAGAAACGACCCCAACATTTTAACGCAAATATTACAACATAACGAAACGGACAAACAATAAGCCCCCTCAAAGGCCGTTGCTCGTAAAACAGTATTAGCGTAAAAAATGGGAAAACCCAGTGTTTTCAAGGGGTACGGCGTGACTTCGGTCACGCCGTTTCCTCTTTCATCAGTTCAT
>CANQPG010000020.1 GCA_947625705.1 uncultured Peptococcaceae bacterium
ATATCGCGCCCGTCCATCACCACGCAGCCCTGCGCCGCGAGTTTGCGCTGCGCCGCCACCAAATGCTCGCGCACGCCCGGCACCGCCGAAACGGGCGAAGCCGCCGCGCCCACCTCGGGCTTTCTGATCGCCTCGGTCACGTCGCGCCCGTTCAGAATAATGATGTTTCGGCCGCCCTCCACGCGCATGGTGATCTCTGCCTTGCCGGCAATTTCCGTCAGTGCCGCCGCGTCGTCCACCGCCACACCCTGTTCCTGCGCCAGCAGAGCCACCGTGCGGTACATCGCGCCGGTGTCGATATAAATATAGCCCAGCTTCTCCGCCAGCGCCTTGGCGATCGTGCTTTTGCCGGCGCCCGCCGGGCCGTCAATGGCAATAACTTTTTTCATATCCTACGTTTCCTCCGCCTCAAGAATTATCAGACGGCGCGGTGCGCCATGCCCACCGCCACCTCGTTCAGGTGCAGCAGGCCGATCTCCATGACCATCGCCACGGTGATGTGGTCATGGTGGCGGGCAATGCCGATCTTACCGCCGATATTCAGCCCCATCGCCTTGGTAAGTATCTGGTTCAGCGCCTCATGCGCCGCGCCGGCCACCGCGCCCTCCTCGTTATGCACGTCGGCGATCACGCCCTCGCGCCGGGCGGCCACTACCGCGCGCTCCACCACCTTGGTGACGGAGCTTACCGCCTCGCCGCCGAAATTCACCGCCGCGACGGCCAGCCCCTGCTGCTGGTAATCCTGCTTCAGCATGAGCTCCTCCTCGCGCCCCTCGGAAAGCGCCATATAAAGCGCCGCCTTGGCCACGCGCTTACTGTTCAGGTCTACGTTTTCCCATTGTTCAGACAATATCGCCGCCCCCTTGCATACTACTTTAATTATACTTTGCTTTTCGATATTTGACAACATTTTTCTTACAACAAAAAAAACCTTATAACAAAAAACGGCTCCGGTATTTTTCCGAAGCCGCGCTATTCAAACACGATGCGTCCCAAATTGATCCTGCCGCCGCAAATTTCCACATCGGAGAGCAAAAACGCCGTGTTTATCCCCGTAGACGCCCGCTTCAGCCGCACCCGCACCGGCCTTTGATAAGCCGCAGCGTCCAATTCCAGCGTGTCGCCCGGGGAGACGGCCAGCGTCAATTCCGGCTCGCTGAAACCGCCCGCCTCATAACCGTTCTGCCAAATCTTCGCTTCCTCCAGACGGCTGTAATCGCAAAGCTCATACGTCACCGTGCCGTAAAGCCCCTCATCAAGCGCCCCCGCCGCGACGCTCTCGCCGTCCGCCCGGTAATCGCTGCCATACCAGCTGGCCGCCGGCTGTATGCGCCCCTGATAAAGGCAGACCTGACACAGTACCAGCGCCGTAAGCCCCAGCACCAGCGCCGCCGCCAGCCACATTTCAAACAGCCGGCGCCGCCGATAAAAAATATCCTCCTGCCCGGTCATATGCTCACCGCCCTTTGCGGTTAGCCTGCCCCGAACAGGAGGTTTTTATTAAATTTCCGTCTGCGCCAGTTCCGCCGCCGCCAGACCCGCCGCGTGGCCGCTGCTGAACGCTGCCTGCAAATTATAGCCGCCCGTCAGCCCGTCCACGTCCAGCAGCTCGCCCACGATGAACAGGCCGGGGCAAAGCTTGGAGGCAAATGTCTTGGGCTGCACCTCTTTCACCGCCACGCCGCCCTGCGTCACAATGCCCTCGTTCAATGGCCGCGTACCGCTAAGCCGCACCGGCAGCGCTTTCAGCAGCCCCACCAGCGCCGCCCGCTCCCGGTGGAGCAGCGTATTCATGGGGCGCGCCCCGTCCAAGCCGGAAAGCGCGATAAACGGCTCGATCAGCGACTTCGGCAGCAGCTCGCCCAGCGCGTTATGCAGCTGGCGTTTGGGCGCGGCAGCAATATCCCGCTCCAGCCGCGCGGAGAGCTGCTCCGCCGTCAGCGCCGGCTTCAGGTCGATCAGCGCCAGCAGCTCTCCGCCCGGCTCGTCCTGCCAAAAACGCGCCGCCGCCCGCGACGCCGACAGCACCAACGGCCCCGATATGCCGAAATGCGTGAACAGCATCTCGCCGAAGCCGCGGTACAAAAGCTGCTTTTTGCTGACTTCGCCGCGTTTATATAAGGAAAGTTCGATGTTTTTCAGCGAGAGCCCCGCGCACGCCGCCACCCAGGCGTCTGACGACACCAGCGGCACCAGCGCCGGCAGCGGTGGAATAATAGTGTGCCCGGCAGACGCCGCCAGCTGATAGCCGTCGCCCGTGCTGCCGGTCGCCTGATAGGTCGCGCCGCCCAGCGCCAAGATGACCGCCCGTGTCTGCTCCGTCGTGCCGTCGGCGGCTTTCGCGCCGCAGACGCCGCCCGCCGCGTCAAACAGCAGCTCCCGCGCCGTCTTGTGATAGCAGACGCGGATTTTGAGCCGCCGCATTGCCGCCGTAAGAGCGTCCGTCACGTCCTGCGCCCGGTCGGACTGCGGGAAGACCCGCTGCCCGCGCTCCACTTTCAGCGGCACGCCCAGTTCTTCGAAAAAATCCATCACCGCCCAGTTATCGAACGCGGCAAACGCGCTGTACAGAAAGCGTCCGTTGCCGGGAATATTGCGGATAATTTCCTCCACCGGGGCGGCGTTGGTGATGTTGCAGCGCCCTTTGCCCGTGATGGATAGCTTCCGCCCCAGGCGGTCGTTCTTCTCCCAAAGCGTGACCTTGGCGCCCGCGCGGGCGGCGGTAATGGCCGCCATGGAGCCTGCCGCGCCGCCGCCGATCACCAGAACGTCAGCCATTATTAAAACTCAATGCCGCGCCGCACCGGCACGCCCTTGGTGTAATAATGCTTGATCTCGCGCATTTCCGTTACCAAGTCCGCCGCGTCCATGATGGCCTGGGGCGCGTTGCGTCCCGTCAGCACCAGCTCGATGTTGGGCAGGCGGTTCTTCATCAGGTCAAGCACTTCTTCCTCCGTCACCAGCTCAAACCAGAGGGCGTTGTTGATCTCGTCCAGAATGACCAGATCCACGTCCGGGTCGGAAAGCGCCTCTTTCGCCTTGGCAAGCCCCGCCTTGGCCTGCGCGTAATCCTCCGGCGTGCCCTCGCCCTTTTTCACCCAGCCGGGGTTGCCGAAAGCGTAATGCTCCACGCAGTCGCCCAGGCGGCGGATACCCTCGTCCTCGGCGTAATGGCCGCTGACCTTCATAAACTGAATGATCACCACGTGCATATTACAGCCCGCCGCCCGCAAGGCCAGCCCGAATGACGCCGTGGTCTTGCCCTTGCCGTTGCCGGTGTAAACCTGCACCTCGCCCTGCTTCAAACGCGTTCTTTCTGCCATTTTTCAATCACTCCTCATCAATTATTTATATTGCAAAAGCCTTGTCAGCTCTTCCTCCGTCAACTCGCGGCATTCGCCGGGCTTCAGCCCATGTAATGTCAGCCCCGCAAAGCTTGTCCGCTTCAGCCAGACGACTTCCAGCCCCACGGCGGCCAACATTCGCCGCACCTGGCGGTTTCTGCCCTCGTGAATGGTCAGTTCCAGCACCGTTTGGGTGGTGGATCCGCCAGACCCGTGCCTCTTTTGCCGCACCTTGGCCGGCGCCGTCATGCCGTCGTTTAAGCGCACGCCCCGGGCAAGCCTTTGCAGCTTGGCCGCCGTCACCTCGCCCAAAACCGCGCTTTCATACGTCTTATCAATTTCGCGCCCGGGGTGCAGCAGCGCGTTGGTCAGCTCGCCGTCGTCAGTCAGCAGCAGCACGCCGGAGGTGGCATAATCCAGCCGCCCCACGGGATAGAGCCGCCCGCCCTCGGGTATCTGCCCGCGCACCAGATCAAGCACCGTGCGCCGCCCCCGGGGGTCAGAGACACTGGTGATATAGCCCGCCGGTTTATAGAGCAGCAAATAGGTATGGGTCAGCGATGGCGGCGGCAGCGGTTTGCCGTCCAGCCGTATCTCGTCCTGCGCCGGGTCTGCCTTATCCCCCAGCCCGGCCACGCGGCCGTTCACCGTCACGCGCCCCTCGTCGATCAGCTTTTCCGCCGCCCGGCGGGAAGCTATACCCCGCGCCGCCAGTATTTTCTGCAATCGCTCCGTCATCTTCACCGCCCGCCTCTGCTTGCTTAACTTCATTATAACAAAGCGAAGCGGCGGGTGCAATAACCATTTTTGCGCGTTTCAGCCCCAAACCAGGCGGCACAGCCAAAACGCCGCGATAAACGCCGCCGCGTCCGCCAAGAGGCCCACCGCCAGCGCGTGACGGGAGCGCGTCACCCCCACCGCGCCGAAATACACCGCCAGCACGTAAAGCGTGGTGTCCGTGCTGCCCTGCATGGTGGCCGCCAGCCGCCCGATAAAAGAGTCCGCGCCGAATTCGTCCACCAGTTGGGCAGTCATCGCCAGCGCGCCGCTGCCGGAAAGCGAACGCAGGAACGCCAGCGGCAAAATATCCGCCGGGATACCCAGCGCCTGCGCGATAGGCGTGAGCCAGCCCAGCAGCATATCCAGCGCGCCGCTGGCTTTGAACACCTCGATCGCCACCAGCATGGCCAGCAGATTGGGGAGAATTTTCAGCAGCAGCGCCAGCCCCTCCGCCGCGCCGCCGCAAAAGGCGGCGTATACGTCCACCCGCTTATACAGGGCGTACAGCGGCAGCAGCACCAGCAGCAGGGGTATCAGCCAGGCCACCGCCCGCCCCAGCACCTCAGCCATTGCCCTGCCCCCAGCGGACGATCGCCCAATGCGCCAAAAGCCCCACGGCCAAGCCGAACAGCGAGGCGGCAAACGCCAGCGGCACGATCTCCGCCGGGTTAGCGGAACCGCCCGCCGCCCGGAGCGCGATGATCGTGGTGGGCAGCAGCGTCGGCGCGGTGGTGTTCAGCAGCAGCAGCGTAATCATGCTGTCCGTCGCGCGGCCGGGCTCCGGGTTATCGCGTTCCAGCTCCTGCATGGCGCGTATCCCGAACGGCGTGGCCGCGTTACCCAGCCCCAGCAGATTGGCGCAGAAGTTCAGCACGATATCGCCCAGCGCCGCATTTTCCGCGTTGATATCCGGGAACAGACGACGCATAAACGGCGCCAGCAGCCGCGCCAGCTTAGCCATCAGGCCGCTTTCCCGCAGCAGCGCCAACAGCCCCAGCCACAGCATGATGCCGCCCGCCAGCCCCCAAATCAGATCCAGGCTCTTGGCAGCTCCCGCCAGCGCCCCCTGCGTCACCAGCCCGATATCGCCCTGATAGGCTGCCGCCAGAAAACCCAAAACCAGCAGCAGCACCCACACCGCGCCCAACATTTGCCCCACCGCCCAACACTTTATGCTTTTCAACCAAGCATATGCCGGGGCAGGCGGGAAAATGACAAGCCGCCGGGGTCAAGCCCCGACGGCCAAAGTTTAAGCGTTGGTATCCGCCAACTGCTGATAAATTTCGTCCTCAGTTTTGTTCAGGTGGAAGCCCGCGTAAATTTCGCGCAGCAGCCCGGCGTTGGCCTGATAAGCGTCTGCCCCCGCCACCGCCACCGTGTAATAGCGCACCGCAGGCAGCGGGCTGTATACCACCACCTCGCAGACCGCCGGCTGCTCATCGGACGTTGTGCCGGAGACCGTCACCAGCACCGCGCCCTTGGGCTTGGCGAGAGCCTCGCTCTGCAAAACCTCCGTATCGGCCAGCACGCCGTCTGCCAGCTCCTCAGCCAGCTCGGCCAGGCCATCGGCGGAATAATAGCTGAAGCCGCCCAGCTCGCGCGCCAGCGTCAGTGAGATACTGTCGTCCGCCGCCGCAAAAACCGTCGCTTCGTCCGCCTCGGAAAGCTTCTCCCACGCCGCAGGCAGCGTGATCGCCGCGCCGTTCGAGGGGTGTTCGTATGCCTGCACTTCCATGGTCGCCAGCGAAAGCTGCTCCGCCTCGCCGCCGCAGGCCGTAAGCGCAAACAGCAGGCCAAAAGCCGCCAATAATGCCCAAAGTTTTTTCATCTGCGCACCTCGTATCCTTATAAAGCAGCCGCCGCAGCAAGCGCCAGCCGATAAGCCGTAAGCGCCGCCTGCTGCCGCACCATATCGCGATCGCCGGGAAATATGGCGCGGACGACCCGCACGCCGCCCTTAGCCGCGCAGCCGATATACACCAGCCCCACCGGCTGCGCCGCCGTGCCGCCGCCGGGGCCTGCCAGCCCCGTCACCGAAACAGCTATATCCGCGCCGGCCAGACGCTGAGCCCCCAGCGCCATCTGCGCCGCCACCTGCGCGGAAACCGCCGTATACCGCGCCAAAGCGTCGGTGGAAACGCCCAGAATTTCCGCTTTGGCCGCGTCGCAATAGGTAACGTATGACCGCGTGAGCGCCGCCGAAGCCCCGGCATGGCGCGTGAAAGCCGCCGAGAGCATACCGCCGGTGCAGGATTCGGCAAACGTCACCGTGGCCTGCTTTGCCAGCATGATATCCAGCAGCGCCGCCGCCTTTTGATCAATATATTCCGCAAGGCTCGCCATATATGCACCTCTCATCGTGAAATCACATATCGGAAAGCATGCCCCGGCACCCTTTCAAGTAATCCCAACCGGAAATGTACGTCAGCACCAGCGCCGCATACAGCAGCACCTGCCCCAGCACATAGATGAACATGTTCGGCAAAAAGGGCGCCGTGTACACCAGCAGCAGCGCCAGCGCCGCCATCTGGCAGGCCGTTTTCCACTTGCCGAGCTTCGAGGCCGCGATGACCACGCCCGACGATACCGCCACCGTGCGGAGGCCGGTGATGGCGAATTCCCGCGCCAAAATCAGAATGACCACCCAGGCGGGGACGCGCCCCATCGCCACCAGCGCCACCATCGCCGCCGTGACCAGAATTTTATCCACCAGCGGATCCATAAACTTGCCGAAAGTGGTGATCAGGTTGCGGCTGCGGGCGATATGGCCGTCGATAAAATCGGTGCAGGCCGCGACGATAAACACCAGACCGGCCAGCAGATCGGCAAACCAGCCGTGGAACAGCGTCACGATCAGAATGAACACCGGCACCAGCAGAAACCGCGCCATCGTTACCTTGTTTGCCAAATTCATTTTCTGCCAATATTGCATGATGACCTCCTATTTAAGCGGGCGGGCGATCAGATCATACGCCGCCTGCTCGGTAATCTCCACATCGATCAAGCTGCCGATATGCCGCTCGGAAAGCGCTCCTTTAGTGTTATCCACGAAAATCAGGCCGTCTACCTCCGGCGCGTGATACTGCGAGCGCGCCTCGAAGAAGCCGGGGAAATCCACCGACGGCTGCTCCAGCAGCACGGTGAGTTTCTGCCCCACCAGCCGCTCGCGCCAGGCCGCCCCCGCGTCGGCCAGCTGCGCCATCAGCTGATTATAGCGGCGGGTCTTCACGTCCTCCGCCACCTGGTCAGGCATGGCCGCGGCAGGGGTGTCGTCCTCCTGCGAATAGCGGAAAACGCCCGCCCAGTCGATAGCCGCCCCGGCAGCAAAATCCAGCAGTTCGGCAAAATCCTCGTCTGTCTCGCCGGGGAAGCCCACCATCAGCGTGGTACGGATCGCCGCGTCGGGCAGAAACTCTCGTATCTTCGCAAACAGTGCCTCGATCTCCGCCCGGTCAAGCTTCCGGTTCATACGCTTGATGACGGCGGGGCTGACGTGCTGGATCGGTATATCCAGATAATGGCAGCAGCTTTTGCAGTCGCGCACGGCGGCCAGCAGCTCGTCGCTTAACCCCTCCGGGTAGGCGTAGAGGAAACGCAGCATGGCAAAACCCAATTTGTCCAGCTCGCGCAGCAGGTCGGGCAGCAGCGAGCGCCCTGCCAGATCCTGCCCATAGGCCGTGGTGTCCTGCGCGATCAGCACCAACTCTTTGACGCCGGCTTTGCGCATTTCGGCAGCCTCGGCCGCCAGTTCATCGATCGGGCGGCTGATAAGCTTGCCGCGAATGTTGGGAATGGCGCAGAAAGTGCAGTGGTTGTCGCAGCCCTCGGCAATTTTCAGATATGCCGTGTAGGGCGGCGTCAGCTGCACCCGGCCGCAGACCGGCGGGTTGGCGGGCATGGCCAGCTTTTTGTGCGCCTGCTCGGCGAGTTTGGCACGGATAAGACCCGGCAGCTCGGCGTAATCGTTCACCCCCAGCAGCAGGTCGATTTCCGGCATTTCGGCGGCCAGCTCCGCGCCGTAACGCTGGGTCAGGCACCCGGTGGCCGCCAGCAGACGGCAGCGCCCCTCCTCTTTCAGGGCGGCCAGCTCCAAAATGCGCTCGATCGATTCCTGCTTGGCGTCGTTAATGAAGCCGCAGGTGTTCACCACGATAACGTCCGCGTCAAAAGGGTCTTCGGTGATCTGAAACCCGGCGGAAACCAGACCGCCCAGCGCGTATTCACTGTCCGCCAGATTTTTGGCGCAGCCCATCGTATCAAAATATATCTTGATCGCTTCCAATATTATACCCCTTATGTAAAATCAGTTACCCGACCCGACGGGATCATTGGCATAGCCCTCATAACGGTCGGGGTAGAAATTAAAGTTCCAGACGTCGCTGCCCTCGCTGAAATTCTCCAGCGTCTGGCCGTTATATTCCACCTTGGTGTGGGTGGCCTTGTTGAAGCGGAGGTAAACGTGGTTATCCGCCGTGAACGCCTGCGACAAGCCGGGCGAGAGAGTCACCTGCGAATGGTTGGCGTCGTCAACCGTCGCGCCGACCCAAATCTCCTCGTCAACCGCCGTCACGATGATCGTCACCGGGGCGGCGTTGGTCTGCACCTCGCCCTCGGCCACCGGCGGCGGCTCATTCCCCTGCAAAAAGCCCGGCAGCTCCGGGTTCTCCTGCAAAAGATAGAGTGCCAGCAGCAGTATCACCACCACGCTGCCCAGCAGCACCCACAAAAAGCGCTTGCCGAAGCGGCGGCTGCGGCTTCTGATCGGCCGCCCCATCGCCACGTTGGCATAGGCCGAAGCCCGAAGCTGGTTGGCGTTTTCCGCCTTGGCGTTCTGATCGGATAAGCGGCTTTCCGCCTTATCTTTCACCTCATGCCAGGCTGCGTTGGGGGCGCCGCCCTCCGCCACCGCCTGCACCACCTTTTTACCGGAAACGTAGGCTTCAAAGCCAACATCGGCGCTGTTTTGTGCATAAAACGCCTTGATATCGTCCAGCAGCCCGGCGGGGTCAAGCCCCAGAAATTTGGCGTAAGTCTCGGCAAAACCGATCGCATAAATGCGCCCCGGCATACCCGAAAGATCGCCGTCCTCCAAAAGCTGCAAATAGTATTCCCGCACCTTGGTGGCCTCCTCCACCTCGGCCAGGCTGAAACCCAGCGCCTCGCGGGTGACCTTTAACAAACGGCCGTTTTCCTCCAACATAATGATCCGCCTTTCCCGTCTATCCCAATTAAACTACTCGTTTTCGCCGCCCGGCTCGCCCTCTGCCGGCTGCTCCTCCGGTGGCGTCAGATAAAGCTCGGCAAACGTCGGCATATTCATCAGCACGGTACGGCGGTTACCCTCCGGTGCGCTGACGATACCAAGCTCCTGCATGGTTTCGATCAGCCGTGCCGCCCGGTTATAACCGATACGGAAGCGCCGCTGCAGCGACGACGCCGAAGCCTGGCCGCTGCTGATGACCTGCTGGCAGGCGTCGATGAACAGCTCGTCGCGCTCGTCCTTTTCCTCCGCCGCCGCGTCCTCCTGCTCCTCCGGCAGCGGCAGCTCCAGGTATTCCGGTTCGGCCTGCTGCTTGCAGTATTCCACCAGATCGTGAATTTCGTCCTCGCTTAAAAACGCGCCCTGCACACGCAGCGGCTTCTGCCGGCCGATCGGGAAATAGAGCATATCGCCCTTGCCCAGCAGCTTTTCCGCGCCGCCCATATCCAAAATGGTGCGCGAATCGATCTGCGAGGAAACGGCGAACGCGATACGCGAGGGAATGTTCGCCTTGATCAGGCCGGTTATCACGTCCACCGAGGGGCGCTGGGTGGCAATGACCAGGTGTATGCCCGCCGCGCGCGCCATCTGCGCCAGACGGCAGATGGATTCCTCCACATCGTGCGAGGCCACCATCATCAAATCGGCCAGCTCGTCGATCAGCACCACGATCTGCGGCATTTTGGCCGCGTCCGGCAGCTCGTTATAAGCCGCAAAATTCTTCACGCCCGCGCTGACGAACACCAGATAACGGCGCTCCATCTCGTTGACGACTTCCTTTAACACCTGCGACGCCTTTTTCGCGTCGGTGACCACCGGGCGGCCCAAATGCGGCAGGCCGACGTAGCCCGTCATCTCCACCTTTTTCGGGTCAACCATGATGAATTTGACCTCGTCCGGTTTGGCCTTATAAAGTATGCTGCAAATCAGCGTGTTCATGCAGACGCTTTTGCCGCTGCCCGTGGCGCCCGCGATCAGCAGGTGGGGCATATCAGCCAGGTCGCCGACGATCGCGCCGCCGTTGATATCCACGCCAAACGCGATGGAAAGCTTCGATTTGCTTTTGGCAAACGCCTCGCTGGCCAGAACGTCCTTAAAATAGACCGGGCTGGTCTCCTCGCGCGCCACCTCGATACCGACGACGGATTTGCCGGGCACCGGCGCTTCGATACGCAGCCCCCGCGCGGCCAGCGCCAGCGCGATATCGTCCGCCAGACCCACGATACGGGAAATTTTTACCCCCGGCGCGGGCTGCAACTCATAGCGAATGATCGAGGGGCCGCAAATGACCTCCACCACCTTGGTTTTGACGCCGAAGCTGGCCAGCACATTTTCCAGCGCCTGGCTGTCGTCCATAATGCGCTGGTTGATACCGCTGTCCTTAACCGTCACGCCGCCTTTCATCAGCGAGACCGGCGGCAGCTTATAGTTAACGACACGCCTAAGCTCGGTATGCACGCCCTCGGCGGGCTCATTCGCGCCGTTCGCCTCTGCCGCTTCATTCGTATTCTGCGGCTCGCCGGCGGCCGCTGCCGGCTCGGTCTGTTCCTCCCAGGGCGTGGGCTGCGGCTGCTCCATCTGAGAGCGCGCCAGCTCCGCCGCCTGCGCGGCCTGCTCCGGTGTGGGGGCGGGCGTTTGCGTCGGCATACCCCAGGCCTGTGCGGCCTGCTTCTGCGCCTGCAAACGCTCATCTTCCGCCGCCTTGGCGGCCAGCACCCCGGCAGGGTTTGGCCCCTCGGTCAGCTCATCGCCCAGCATTTCGCCGACGGTAACATGGCTGTATTCGCTCTTCGGCGTTTCCTCAAAGCGCCGCCCGCTGTATTCCGTAATGACCGGCGGCAGCTTAACCTCCTGCGGCGTCTCACGCTTGGGCGCCGGGCGCTTCGGCGCAGGGGCGGGCTTGGCCTCCTCATCTTCCGCCGCGCCCATGCCCGCAAACCAACCGGCAAACCAGCCGGGGATCGCCTTAAGAAACGCGAAAACCTGCATGTCGCTCCCCAGCATGATGCCCAGCAGCAAAAACGCCGTCAGGATTATGTAGCGCGCGGCGGCGCTGGGCAGCCAGAACACCGGCAGGCACGCCACAAAGCCGCAGATACCGCCGCCGAAGCCGTCCAGCGCCGCCTGCATGGCCGGCTTAAAGCCATCGGCAAACTGCCCGATATGCAGCAGCCCCGCCGCCGCCAGCAGGAAGAAGCACCAGCCCGCCACCTGCCACGAATCAAATTTGCCCTTGCGCTCGCTGTAAAGCGCATAGCCAAGGTAAACAAAAGTCAGCGCCAGCGCCAGATTGGCCGCCCCCGCCGCGATATCCGCGATGACCTGCCCCGGCGTGGGCTTGGCCAAAAGCACCCCCATCGCCAGCACCAAAAACCAGCCGCCCAGCAGCAGACCCAACAGCATTAAGCCCACGCCGAGCGAGCGGAACTGCGCCGCCCGCTCTTTGGCGGTGAGCTTTTTATGGGCGGGGGCTTTTTTGCCGCTGCCGGTTTTTTTGCGCGTCTGTTTATTATCAGTTGCCATCAGGTGATCCTCTCCGAAATCAGTCAAAAACACGTAATTTGTTAACTGTTAATATTTCGGCAGGATAAGCCCAATTCCTTTATTTTGGCAGAAAAATTCTCCGCCCCGGCGCCAGCTCCGCGCGCAGAAAATCCTTGGGGTCGGTGCTGCAAACCGACTCAATGCTGACAAAGCCGTCCCCCTGCCAGCGGAGACGGCAGGGGCAATTCTCGACCGTGCCGTCCAGCAGGCTGCACTTTTCGTCCAGCCCGGCGAGGACTATCGACTCCGGTATCACGCTCCACAACACTGGCCGCACCCCGCTTTCTGCTTTTTATGCCCCTGCCCGCGGCCTTTGCCGCACTCATTCTGTCCCTCGTCGATCAGCTTATGCAGGGCGAACAAAGCTTCCTGAAGGCCGCCCACCTCGTCGATCAGGCCGCATTTCACCGCGTCCTCGCCCGCCAGCACCGTGCCGATATCCCGCGCCAGCTCGCCGGTGTTCATCATAAAATCGCGCACCTGCCGGTCGGAAATATGGGAATGAGACGTGATGAAGCCGATGACCCGATCCTGCATACGCTCCAGATAATCAAAGCTCTGCTGCACGCCCAGCACCATGCCCGTCATGCGAATGGGGTGAATGGTCATGGTGGCCGTCGGCGCGATCAGTGAATGGCGCGCCGCCACGGCGATGGGCACGCCGATACTGTGGCCGCCGCCCAGCACCAGCGACACCACGGGCTTCTTCATGCTGGCCATCATCTCGGCGATCGCCAGCCCCGCCTCCACGTCGCCGCCCACGGTGTTCAGTATCACCAGCAGCCCCTTGATATCGGGGCTTTCCTCCACCGCCACCAGCTGGGGTATGATGTGTTCATATTTGGTGGTTTTGTTCTGCGGCGGCATTACCAAATGCCCCTCCACCTGCCCGATGATCGTCAGCACGTGCACCTCGCTGACCAGCTCCGGTACCTTGGCCTCGCCCAGCTCGTTGATGATCTTGGAACGGTCGGCGTCGCCGCCGTCATTTTGACCGCCCTGGCCGTCCGGGTTATTCGGATCGTTCGGCTCGGTGGGGTTTTCCGGCGTCACGTCGTTATGCAGCGCGGGGTAATGCCGCCCAATTTCTTTCGCGTCGTAAAACACAAGCATCTCTCCTCTGTTTGGGAATTTTTCGCTATACTGGCCATAGTCTGCCCCAAACAAACGGCGTTTAACCGCAAAAAAGCGCCTCTGCCGCCGTTTTGGCGGTGCAGAAGCGCTTTAAAATGCTTATTTTGCTTAGATTTCGTTGATGATCGGCACGATGACCGGCTTGCGCCCGGTGCGCTCAAAGCAGAGCTTGGCAATGGCCGCCTTGATGGCCGCTTTCATCGCGGACTGGCTGTATTCCTTGCCGGCAAAGCTCTCCACGATGGCGACAATGCGCTTTTCCGCCTCACGGAAGATGGTATCGTTGCCTTTCTCGTAGACGAACCCGCGCGAGAAGATGTACGGCATACTGTTCAGGCGACATTCGTCGCGGTCGATAACGATACTGGCGATGACAATGCCGTCACTGGAAAGCTGCTTTCTATCCTTAAGCACGGTGGTGCCGACGTCGCCGATACCGCGCCCGTCGATCAGGATCATGCCCGCGTGGACTTTACCCGTCACCTTGGCCGTGCGGGCGGAAAGCTCCAGCACCTGGCCGTTTTCCATCACGAAGACGTTTTTGGCCGGCACGCCCATTTTCTCGGCCAGCTTGCCGTGCTCGCAGAGCATACGGTATTCGCCGTGCACCGGCATGAAGAACTTTGGCCGCACCAGATTAAACAGCAGCTTCATATCCTCCTGGCTGGCGTGGCCGGAAACGTGGATACCAAGGCTCCTGCCATAGGCCACGTCAACGCCGAGATGATAGAGATTGTCCACCGTTTTGGAGATCATCAGCTCGTTGCCGGGGATCGGGTTGGCGGAGATCACCACCAGATCGCCGGGGCGCAGATGCACCTGCCGGTGTTCGCCCTGCGACATACGGGTCAAGCCGGCCAGGCTTTCGCCCTGGCTGCCGGTCGTCAAGATCGCCAGCTTCCGGTCGGGATATTTGCGGATATCGTTGATATCAATGAACGTGCTGCTCTTTACCTTAAGATAGCCAAGCTCGTTGGCGATACCCACCACGTTGTTCATGCCGCGGCCAACCACGGCCACCTTACGGCCTGTCCGCTCCGCCGCCCAAATGGCCTGCTGGATACGGTGGACGTTCGACGCGAACGTGGTCACGATAATGCGCCCGGTGGCGTTCAGGAAGATGGCGTCCAGCGACTGGCCGACGGTCTTCTCCGAGGCGGTGAAGCCGGGACGCTCCACGTTGGTGCTGTCCGACATCAGCAGCAGCACGCCCTCCTGCCCCAGCTGGGAAATGCGCGTCAGATCCATGAACTGGCCGTCGATCGGCGACATATCAATTTTATAGTCGCCGGTATGCAGCACCACGCCCACCGGCGTATGGATCGCCAGCGCCATCGAATCGGGGATACTGTGCGAGACGTGAATAAACTCCACCTTAAAAGGCCCGGCGGTCACCACGTCATGCGGCGCCACCTCATGCAGATTGTTGGTGGAGAGGTTATGCTCTTTCAGCTTGCCTTTGATCAGCCCCAGCGTGAGGCGGCTGCCGTAAACCGGCACTTTAAGGTCTTTCAGCACATACGGCAGCGCCCCGATGTGATCCTCGTGACCGTGGGTGACGAAAATACCGCGCACCATGCTGCGGTTTTCCAGCAGATAGTTATAATCCGGGATCACCAGATCGATACCCAGCTGCTCCTCATCGGGGAAGGTCATGCCGCTGTCCACCACGATGATGTTGTTGCCGAATTTGAAGGCCGTCATGTTCTTGCCCACTTCGCCGAGGCCGCCCAGCGGGATCACCGCCAGCTTGCCCCGCGCCGCTGCGCCGCCCTCTTTGACGGCCGGTTTGCGGGTCGGCTTCTCCGCCGCTTTATCGCTCGGCTTATCATTCATTTTATCATGCGGCTTATCATTCATTCTGTTCGGCTTTTCGCCGTTATTGGCCGGCTTGGCCGCCTTGGGCGGCCGACCGCGTCTGGCCGGGGCGGCAGGTTTGGCCGCTCTCGCCGGTCTTTCCGGTGCGTCCGCCTGTTCCGCCTGCGCTTTGGCAGCAAAACCAGCGGCCGGTTTTTTGCCTGCCGTCGCTTTCTTCGCCAAATTCTTAATTACATCAGCCGCGGCGCTTCTCAGGCTGATACCCGTCGGTTCGACGGCGGCGCCGCCCGCGGCGTTAAAATTGTCCCTTGCCATAATCACACTCCTTTGCTTGAAAAAATTTCGCTTTTATATGGTAAATTGGGGAGCCTGTCCACCCAAAGGCGCGGCGCGCCTTTCAGGCCAGCAGGCCGTATTTTTGCAGCAGTTCGGCAAGAACTGCCAGCTCCTGTTCAGTCGGCGGCGCCAGCGGCAGACGGCAATCGCCCATATCCCAGCCCAGCAGGTTAAGGCAAGCCTTCACCGGCACGGGGTTGGTAGTAATGAACAGTTTTTTAAACATTTCAAAATACTGCAAATGCAGTTTGCGCGCAAGCGGCAGATCGCCCGCCCGGCAGGCTTCGATCATCGCGGCAATTTCCTTACCGATCAGATGTGAGGCCACGCTGATAACGCCGGCGCCGCCCACTGCCACGATCGGCAGCGTCAAAGAATCATCACCGGAATAGACGGCAAAATCCTCCGGCAGCATGGTCTTAAGCTGGCTGACGGAATCGAGGCTCCCGGTCGCGTCCTTGATCGCCACGATATTCGGGCAGTCTTTGGCCAGCCGCAGCACCGTCTCCGGCTGAATGGTCACGCCGGTACGCCCGGGAATATTATAGAGAATGATCGGGATATCGGCGCTGGCCGCGATCTTGGCAAAGTGGCGGTAAAGCCCCTCCTGCGACGGCTTGTTGTAATACGGCGCCACCGCCAGCAAAGCGTCCGCGCCCGCGCGCTCGGCCTTTTTGGCGACGTCGCAGGAAAACGCCGTCTCGTTATCGGTCGTCCCCAAAATCAGCGTGCCGTCCTTGCCCACGGCCTCCTTGGCCGCCGCCCAGAGCTTCGCCCGCTCGTCAGGCGTCAGGCACGGGCTTTCGCCCGTGGTACCGCAGATCAGCACGCCGTCCGAGCCGTTTTGCAGCAGATGGCGCGTCAGCTTCTGCACTTTGGCGTAATCCACCGCGCCGTCATGGGTATAAGGCGTTACCATCGCCGTCAAAACCTTGCCAAAATACATTGCCAATCACTCCTTTTTCGCGCTCACTGCACCGGTCTGATAAGATCTTCCGCCGCCAAAAGCTGCGCGATCTGCACCGCATTGGTGGCCGCGCCTTTACGGATCTGGTCTGCCACCACGAAGATCGAAAGACCGTTTTCCACCGCAATATCCTTGCGTATGCGCCCCACGTAGACCTCGTCGGTGTCGGAGCTATAAAGCGGCATGGGATAGAGCTTCGCCGCCGGATCGTCCTGAATAATTATACCGGGGGCTTGCGCCAAAACCTCACGCGCCTGCGCCGCCGTCACCGGGCGTTCCGTCTCGATATGCACCGCCTCGGCATGGCTGCGGAAAACCGGCACCCGAACCGCCGTGGCCGAAAGCAGAATGTTATCGTCGTGCAGCATTTTCTGCGTTTCCCAGGTCATCTTCATTTCTTCCTTGGTGTAATCGTTATCGAGGAAGATATCAATATGCGGGATCACATTGCAGGCGATCTGGTACTGGAAAGTTTCCGGGTGAGTTTCTTCGCCCGCCGCCACCTGCTTGATCTGCTGCGTGAGTTCGGCAAGACCCTCCTTGCCGGCACCGGAAACCGCCTGATACGTCGCCACAACCACCCGCTTGATACCAAACGCGTCGTAAAGCGGCTTCAGCGCCACCACCATCTGAATGGTGGAGCAGTTAGGGTTGGCGATTATGCCCTTATGCCAGCGCACGTCCTCCGGGTTCACCTCCGGCACCACCAGCGGCACTGCGGAATCATAACGGAAGGTACTGCTGTTGTCAATGCACACCGCGCCGCGCTTCACGGCCTCCGGGGCAAGTGTTTTGCTGATCGAACCCCCGGCAAACAGCACGAGGTCAACGCCCTCGAACGCTGCCGGCGTGGCCTCATGCACGGTGTATTCACGCCCCTGCCACGTCATCTTTTTGCCCTCGGAACGGGCGGAAGCCAAAAGCAGCATGTTTTCCACCGGGAAATCCCGCTCGGCCAGCACCTTTAAAAGCTCATGCCCCACAGCGCCCGTGGCGCCCACGATAGCAACGTTATACTTCTTCACAAAAGCCTACCTCCAGCATTATAATTACTCTATATTTTAACATTTATTTACCGCCAATGCAACAAAAAATTTGTCGTAAATGAGCCGGCCGGGCTTAATATTCGCGCAGCACCGGCTGAATTTGCTTCCCGCAGCAGGCCGCCGCCAGCGCGGGCAGCAGCGCCTCCGCGTCGAAGATCAGCGAGGCGGGTTTTTTCACCGGATCGTCCTGCCCCAGCGGCACAAAATAGACATTCTTAACGTTCAGCAATGTGCCCAGATTTTTGGCGTTCGCCCCCAGCGCGTCATTGGTGGCAAGAGCGATCACCAGCGGCTTCTGGTTGCGCAAATGCGCCTTGGCCGCCATCAGCACCGGCCCATCGGTGATCCCCAGCGCCAGCTTGGCCAGGCTGTTGCCGGTGCAGGGCGCCAGCAGCATCACGTCCAGGCAGGCGGTGGGGCCAATCGGCTCGGCCGCGGGGATCGAGAGCAGCGGTTCCGCCGCGCCCAAATCGGCCAGTTCCGCCCGCCATTCTGCCGCCTCGCCGAATTTAGTATCCAGCCGCTGCACGTTTTCCGATAATATCGGTATCAGCTCCACCCCGGGGAGCGTTTTCAGTTCCCGAAACTTCGCCAGCACCCGCCGCATGGTGCAGAAAGAGCCGGTAAGCCCCACGCCGACGGTTTTGCCGCTAAGTATCTCGCGCCAATCCGCATATGCCGCTGTCATTCCGCCACCTCCTCGTCTTGCGCCAAACCGCACACCGTCATAAGCAGCCGCGGATACACCCGCCCCAAGATTCTCCCGGAGCTTTTCGGCGCCACTTTCCCCGGCAATGAGAGCGCGTGCAGCGCCTTAACGCCCAATTCCGCCGCCGCCGCAAAATCCGTGCCGCCGCTGCCGGAAGCCAGATCGACCACCAGCGCGCCGGGCGAGAGCCGCCCCAGCAGGTCTTTGCTCAAAACGGGCGCCGGCACGGTGTTCACCACCACGTCAGCCTGCTGAAGCCCCACGCCCAAATCATGCCAGGGGCAAAGCGCAAAACCGTGGCTTTTGGCCTGCTGCCGCCGCCGCTCGCCCCGATTCGCCACCGTCACCTCCGCGCCCAGGCATTTCAGGCGGATCGCCAGCGCCTCGCCGACGCGCCCAAAGCCCAGCACCAGCACTTTTAGCCCGTTCACCGTCACTTCGGTTTCCCGCATGATCAGCTCCAGCGTGCCCTCCGCCGTCGGCACGGCGTTGGGGATCGCCACCAGATCATGCTCCGCCACCTCGTAAAGCGGCAGCGAGAGTTCCGCGCACAACTCTTTTAAATATCCCGACGCCACGCCCACCAGCACCGGCGTCCCGGCTTTTAAGAGCGCCAGATCCTCCCGCGCCACTTTCACCTCGCCTAAAAACGGCGCGTAGAGCAATCCGTTCTCTTTCACGCCCGCCATCGGCAGCAGCACCGCTTCCGCACCGGATAAAGCCTCGTCCAGAGAAGCGCAGCAGCGCACGCCTGTCGCCGCCGGCATATCGCCGGGCAGCCCGAAGCAGCGCACCGCAAATTCATCTGCCAGCGCCGCAGCGACCTCGATTTCCCGTTTATCGCCGCCCAGCAGCGCCACAGTTCTTTTCCGCATAATATCACCGCCCGCCAATTCCAAGATTGCTATATCCTATGCGGCGGGGGCTTGACCCGACAAAACAAAAGCGGCGCGCCCGCGAAAGACGCACCGCCCAAAATATTTTCTTCTGTTATAGCAGCTTATCCAGCCCCTGCGTCAGCGTTCCCGCCGGCATGGTGAGAATTTTGCTGACCGCCAGCGCCACCCCCGGCACATATGCCTCACGCGAGAGCGCGTCATGCTTCAGCGTCAGCACCTGCCCCGCCGCGCCGAAGACGACCTCCTGCGTCGCCACATAACCCGGCAGGCGCACGCTGTGCACCCGCATACCGTCATATTCCGCGCCGCGGCTGCCGCTTAAGCGTTCAAATTCCTGCGGGTTCCCCTGCGCCATCGGCCGGCGCACCTCGGCGATCATCTCCAGCGTGGTCACCGCCGTGCCGCTGGGCGCGTCCAGCTTTTGATCGTGGTGGCGCTCAATTACTTCCACGTGGGGCATATATTTGGCCGCCTCCCGCGCAAAACGCAGCAGCAGCACCGCCCCCAGCGCAAAGTTGGCCGCTGTGAAAGCGGAGGTATTAAATTCCCCGCACCATTTGGCGATCTGCTGCGCGTCGGCGGGCGTGATACCCGTCGTCCCCACTACGATCGGCGTATGAAGCGCAAGCGCCGTGCGGATATTGCCCATCACCGCCGCCGGGTTGGTAAAATCCACCACCACGTCGGGTTTGGCCGCCGAAATTGCCGCCGCCAGGTCGGTCTCAATGCCGAAGCCCAGCTCGCCGATACCGCAGAGGAAGCCGTAATCAACGTCGCTCGCCTTGATATCCACTGCCGCGCCTATCGCCATATCCGGCCGGGCGGCAAGCCCCTGCGAAAGCGCCCGCCCCATCTTGCCCGCCGCGCCGTTCATCAAAATCCTTATCTTATCAGACATCGCTTGTTCCTCCCAATACAAAAAGGTATTGCCCGTTGCCGACAATACCTTGATTTTACTATATTTGCCCGGGGGCGGTCAAGCCATTTCCCCAAAATCGCTTAAGCGTCGGGGTTAACGTCCACGACGATGACCTCCGAGCCGACCTTGCACACCTTATCCCAGGGGATATGCAGCAGATGACGGTCACCGCCGAAGCGCCGTCGTGAGCTTGCCGGATATTCGGTGCGGCGGGGAATGATTATTTCCTCGATCAGGCCGCTCGATGGGTTCACGACTAAATCCGCGTCGCCCACCAGCCCCAAGATCTCGCCGTCAAAAATGTTAATGATACGCTTGCCCAAAAGCTGACTTAACCGCATGACCTGCCTCCGCCCGCTGTGCTTTGTTTAAGCTTATGCGGCGGGTACAGGCAATATTACAGACCGGAATGACCAAAGCCGCCCTCGCCGCGTTCGCTTGCCGCCAGTTCATCTTCCGGCTGCCAGGCCGCCTGCAGGCAGGGCGCAAACACCAGCTGGGCAATACGCATACCGCGGCTGACGGTAAAATCCTCCTGCCCCAGGTTGATCAGAATAACGCCGACTTCACCGCGATAATCCGCGTCGATGGTGCCGGGGGTGTTCAGGCAGGTTATGCCGTGCTTCAGCGCCAGGCCGCTCCTGGGCCGCACCTGCGCCTCATAACCCGCCGGTATCTCCAGGTACAGCCCGGTGGGTATCAGCCGCCGCTCGCCGGGAGAGAGCGTCATGTCCGTGTCGATACAGGCGAGGATATCCATACCCGCCGCCTGCGCCGTTTCATATTTGGGCAGCGGCAGCCCGGCATATCCCGCCGCCGTTTTCACCTTGACCCTCAGCATGAGAGCAGCCCCGGCAGATCGACCTTAGGCTCCACCGCACCCACGGTGGAAAGCACCAGCTTATCGGGCGTCAGCAGCGCCGCCGCCAGCCGTTTTACGTCCGCGCAGGTAACGCGCATGATCTTATCCACCTGCTCCTCCACCGTCTGCACCTCGCCGTATACCGTCTCGGCGCGGCCCAGGCGCACCATCACGTTGGCCGAGCTTTCCAGCCCCATCAGCAGCCCGGCCTTGAACTGCGCCTGCGCCCGTTTGAGCTCGTCCTCCGTCACGCCGTCCGCCGCGATCTTCGCCATCTCGCAGCCCAGCACCTTTAAGAGCTCCTCCGCCCGCTTGGGGCTGGTGGAGGCATAGGCGGAAAACGCGCCGCCGAACCCCTGCGCCGCCACGCCGGAATAGACGCTGTACGTCAAGCCCCGCTTCTCGCGCACCTCCTGGAACAGCCGCGAGGAAACGCCGCCGCCCAAGATACTGTTCAGCATATTCAGCGCGTAAATGTCCGGGTCGTCGCCCGGAAGCCCCGGCACGCCCAGCGTCACATGCACCTGCTCGATGTCCTTATGTACGTGCGTCGTGCCGCTGCCGTAAACCGGCGCAGCCAAATGGGGCTTGTCCCACCCCGCCCCGGCATAGGCGGCCGTGTTCAGATATTTTTCCGCCATCGCCAAAGCCTGCTCCCGCGTGACGTTCCCGGCCACCACCAGCACGGTATGTTCCGGAGCGTAATGGGCACGGCAATAGCGCTCAATATCCTCCCGCGTAAAACCGGAAACGGACTCCACCGTGCCAATCACCGGCAGGCCATATGGGTGCGTGGGCAGCAGCTTCCGGTTGAACATCTCGCCCACCAGATCGTCCGGTGTGTCCTCATACATATTGATCTCTTCCAGAATAACGCCCTTTTCTTTCGCCCATTCCGCCGCCGGGAACTGCGCGTCCAGATACATATCGCTCAACAGATCAAGGCAAAGCTCAAAATCCTCGGCCAGCGAGCGAGTGTAATAGCAGGTGTATTCGCGCGAGGTAAACGCGTTCATCTGGCCGCCCACGTCCTCCAGCAGCTGGGCGATCTGCTGATAATTGCGCCGCCCGGTGCCCTTGAACAGCATATGCTCCACCACATGGGAAACGCCGGCCTCACCCGCCTGCTCATAGGCCGAACCGGTGCCCGCCCAAAGCGCCGTCGTCACCGAATAGACGTCGGGCAGATACTCCGTCAGCACGCGCAGGCCGTTCGATAAAACATCTTTGCAAACCATAAAAACACTCCATTATATAAGCAAATTTTTATTTATAGGTTATTCGCCGCCAAACGGCAAAATCCTCTTAAGCGCGGCGGCCAGTCTTGCGGCCTGCACGCGCCATTGGGGCGGCTGATACGCAGCCCCCGCCAGCAAATTCACCTGCCCCAGCTTTTCCCCCTGATACGTGACCGCCAGCGTTCCCAGCAGATCGCCCGCGCTGACTGTGTCCAGCTCGCCCAGCTCACGCCAGCCATACGCCGTCGCCAGCCCCGCCGCCCCCTTGGGCAGCGTGACCGTCAAATCGCCCGCCGCCAAAGCCGGCAGCAGCTCGCTGCCCCCGCCCGCAGCAAACCAGCCCAGCTGCTCGCCGCCGTATACCAGCCGCACGTTTTGAAATTCGTCGATACCGTAATTCAGCAAATTCAGGCTGTCGTTATAACGGTCGGGGCTATGCAGCACCACGGCGATAACGCCGCGCCCGTCCCGCTCCATACTGCTGACCAGACACGCGCCGGCCGCATTGGTGGTGCCGGTTTTGATACCCGTCACGCTGTCGTCCATCGCCAGCAGCTTGTTGGTATTCTTCAGGCTGCGGTTATAGCTGCCGCCCGTCATCTCGCCGTAGCGGCTGCCTACGCGGCTGCGGAACTCCTCGTGCTGCATGGCCTCGCGCGAGAGCATCGCCAGCTCATAGCAGCTTAAGGTGTGTTCCTCCGCCGGCAGCCCGTTGGTGTTCTGCAAATTGGCGCCAAAAAGCCCCAGCGCGTCGGCTTTCAAGTTCATCAGCCGCACGAAAAAAGGCTCGCTGCCCACCGCCCCCTCGGCAATGGCATAGCAAGCGTCGTTGGCGGATTTCAGCAGCGCCGCGTCCAGCAGCTCACCCAGCTTAAACTGCTCGCCGGCCAGCAGCCCCACGCTGCTTTCGCCCACCGCCGCCGCCTGCGGCGTCACGGTATATTCCCGATCCAGGGGAGCAATATCCAGCGCCAGCAGCGCCGTCAGCACTTTGGTGGTGCTGGCCGGGGGCATTTCCGTGTAACCGTTATGCTC